>NZ_JAMYQV010000034.1:0-43337 GCF_040321065.1 Mesorhizobium sp. M0563 | reverse complement strand
TCGCTCCTTCGCTCAACTGCCTCTCCAAAGAATCCTTTCTCAGCCTAAACTCAACCCCAAAATCGCCATATGCGATTCCCCTGCCTCGAGGGGGGAGATGGCCGGCAGGCCAGAGGGGGGCGCGAAGGAACGCCAGCCTCTGTTTTCGTTTCCCGCCGGAATGAGCCGATGGCGGCAACTTACAAATTGATCACCAAGGCCGGCGGGACAGTGCCCCCCTCTGCCCTGCCGGGCATCTCCCCCACGAGGGGGGAGATCGGCAGCATCACCCGCCTCTCTTCTTCACCAACCTTGCGTGCCGGCGCCAGTACCACCACGCCAGCACGCGGTTGCGGAACACTCTTCTCATCGCGCCCATGTCAAACCCCCAGCAGCACGCGGCGCTGGCCGGTGAGCTCACTGGGCGACAAATCGGTCTTCACCGTTCCCGCGGTCCCATCATTGGCCGCCAGCTGGGCCCGCAACGCGGCCTCGCGCGCCTGCACGTCCTTGTCGGCAATGGTCGGGTGTCGGCGGCAACGGCTTCAGCGCCGGCGGCTTTTGAAAAAGGCACATGGTTTGCTCCAAAGTGAGAGATTCTCGTCCAGTCGTAGAGCAGAAAATCCTCGCCGTTCCGGCCGTAGCCCGGCAGGCGGCAGCGTTGCGTGGCACCAAGCCGGGCCAGCCAGCGCAGTGCCAATTCATTGGCGGCCAGCGCTCGCGCCTCGACCCGCCAGGCGCCGTGCGCCGCAACCTGCGGCCCGAGCACGGCGTGAAAGAATTCCGTAATCCCAGGCACGCAGCGCCTCATGCGGCGCGTGCCCCAGCTCCAGGCGATCCACAGCCCGCTGCGCTGTTCGGCGGCGCCGAAGCCGGCCTCCGGATTGCCGTCGAGCTCGGCAACATAGGCAAACCCCTGCAGCGCCGTCAGCGCCAGCAAAGCCGGCGACCACTCGTCGAACTGGCAGTCGATCTCGGCTCGGTCCTCCGGCCGCAGGTTGGCGGCGATATAGGAGAGATCGCGCAGTGTGGCGGGGATGATGCGGATGGTCACCGAAACGCCCCCAGCGGATCGGCCTGCCCCGCCTTCCGCCGCGCGGCTTTGAACACCGCCGGGTCGACCACCGCTTCCCTCAGCATCATCACGCCATAGCGGGTCGCCGCCATCAAATCGTCGCGCAACTTCACCACCTGGCCATCCCGGCGGTGATAGAGCCGGAACTCCTCGAACCACGGCAAAAGCGTCGAAAACACCTTGAAGCGGCCTGATTGCATGCGATCGAGCATGTCCATCAGCCCGGCCTCGACCGATACCGAACCGTCGGCGAACTGCGCATGGCTGGCGAGCATGTTCAGCCCATGTGCCGAATATTGCTTGGCAAGCGCGGTGCCGGCACCCTCCAGTGTCTCGCGGCGGCCGTCGCGCGGCCATGCCCATGGCAGCCATTCGCCCCACGGTTTCAGAGTCAGCGCCTGCATGGCGGGAGTCTGCTGCGAAGCGCGGCAGGCCTTTGTGACATAGACGACGTCGGCCTCCGTATCCCAGGCGAGCTCGACCGCCGCCGAGGGATGGTCCCAGCCGAAATCGAGTGCGCCGAGCCGCGGCCAATAGCGCGGCAGCGGGAACGGCTCACAGGCGATCAGCTCCTCGGCCACCGGAAATATGCGGCCGGAGCCGAGCACCGGAATGCCTTTGGCCCGCGCCTCACGCTCATGCGCCGGATAGGCGGCAATGATCTCGGCGCGCTGCTGCGGCGTATAATGCTCGGCATCGTCGATGGTCATGAAGGTGACGTGACGGGTCATTGTTTTCACCCTCGCGGCATTGAATCATGGTGGCAGGTGTTGGACGTATGCTGCTGTTCGGTAAGATGTTTTCATGATGGCGGGACAGCGCCCCCCTCTGTCCTGCCGGACATCTCCCCCTCAAGGGGCCCTCAAGGGGGGGGAGATGGCAGCTTCAGCGTCTCGCTTATCCGCAAGCATTGGAGATTGGCGAAAGCCAATGCGACATCCAATCTCCCCACTAGAGGGGAGATGTCCGGCAGGACAGAGGGGGCGCGAAGGAACGCGAGTTGCGCGATTTCGCAGCCCTGTCATCCCCTCCCCATCCCTCCCACCTGCTCCGCGGACAAAAACAGCAGCACCACGTCCGACATGCCGAGCAGCGGCGTGAAGGTGACGATGGTGATGCCGCCGGTGGCGTTGGTGCGGGTCAGTCCCTCGGAATAGATGTCGAGCGGCGGCTCCTCGTCGAACCAGACGCCGTGCAGCGTTTCGCCCTGCCATTTCTCGCGGCCTTTCTCGTAGCTCTTGAACGACAGCACCGATTCGTCGGCCTGGACATCGCCACCGCCGCCCCAGCGCACCACGATGCTGTCGAGCGCGCCCGGCGCCCGTCCCGCCATCGTGCTGACGATCGCGTCGGCCGGGATCATCCCGGTGCCCCAGGCCGCCTGCTGCTGCGGCGGGCCGATCAGGATGCGCTGCGGGTTGTCGCGCGTGCTTTCACCGGTGACGCCGGCCGCCCACATCCGTACCGCACAATCGAAAACCTTGCCTTGCCACCAATCGGGATAGCGGCCGGTGAGGTGCATCGCCCACTCGGCGCCGCCCGCCCTGGTCTTGCCGAGCTGGTTGCCGGCCATGAACAGGCGCTCGCGATTGGTCGCGCCGGCTGCGTGAAATTCGGCCTGTCGGGGATAAGGCCGATAGGCGGCAAGCTGGTTAGTGCGGCGCCTCCGGTCCAGCTCCGCCAGCAGGCTGAGATATTCCTTCCTTGCCGCCCGGCTGGGCGAAGCCTTTTGCGAAGTCCGGCTTCTCGAGGAACGGCCTAAGGACGGCTTCGAGGCCGCGGATGCGCTGCCTGATTTCGTCATCGCTCAATGCATCCAGATTGTTGATGTTGACACTAAGATCCTTGGGCAGCACCGAGAGCACGAGCTTCAGATACTGATCGGGCTTTTCGGCGCGCACCTCGGCGATGACGCCGGCGCCATGGGCGCGGAAATCGGCGCGGATCGCTTCGAGGAAGCCGTCGGCCAGCGTCTTCTTCGCCCGCTTGGTTCGCTTGCCGGGTGCTTGATCGTGCGGCTGGGGATCGCCGGTGGAAGGAGCCTTGGCCATGCCCTACTCTGCCGTCCCGGCGGAGATCGCCGGCTTCTTGTTGGCTGGCCGCACAATGCGCTTGCGCGGCTTGGCCTTCTTGCCGGCGCGTGCCGACTTCGGCTTGTGCGGCTGGCTCGCCGGCTTCGCATCAGTCAGCGTGCCGGGCTTCATCGCACCGGCGTCAAGCAAGGCATTCAGCCGTGCCCTGAGAATTGCCACCGCCTTGCCGTCGAGTGCTTCCGACGGGAAGCCGAAGCCGCCGACCGCATCGACGATACCGCCACGCAGCATACCGATCCGCACGCCGGCGGCGACCAGTTCGAAGCGGCCGATGCGTGCATAGGGTGCGGCGCCGGCGAACTCGCCAATGGCGCTGACGACCTCGTGGCCGTCATCGTCGGTGATGATGGTGGCGTAACGGTTGGACATGGGGATGTTCTCTGGGGTGGGCGCACGAGCGCGTTGCGGGATTCATGGTTGGTGATTTCGCGGTTCCGACGATCGTCAGGTCGCGTTCCTTCGCGCCCCTGTCCTGCCGGCCCCACAGCTGGCAGCTCACGTAACGTTTGGTCGAAAAGGAAGCCTGAAACAAAAAACCCGCCTCGGCGGGCGGGTCGTTGGAGCCAATTGGCACCATACCCAAATTAGTAGCATAGCTGCCGGCACAAAGCAAGAACAAAATGTGGCATCAGCGGAAAAAAATGCACTGACGACCTCGCACCCTTCATCGGTGGACGGCTGGAAAGAGGGGTTCTTTGGCGAGAAAGGCGGGGCATTGCGTGAGACTTGCGTTGATGGGATGGTGTTTGCGCTTGAGGGGAACGCGTCATGGACAATGTCACCAGTCACTACGGCAGCGACGGCATCATCGATCGCATCTTGGCCGCGATCCCGGACGCCGACCCGGCCGGCAAACTCGCCGCCGCGCAACTCTATCCATTCGATCAGCTCCATGGCCGCGAACTGATCGCCACGCGGGAGCATGCGGCCCGTCTTGCGCCTTCGCCGACAGATCGGATCCTGGATATCGGCAGCGGCATTGGCGGGCCGGCAAGGTTTCTGGCCTCGACCTATGGCTGCCAGGTCGACGGCATCGACCTGACGCCGGCCTTTGTCGCCGCGTCGAGCCGACTGACCGCCCTCAGCGGATTGTCCGACAAGGTTCGCTTCCATCAGGCCGACGCGACGAAATTGCCTTTTGGCGACAGCACCTTCGATGCGGCGATCTGCTTCTATGTCGGCATGAACATCGAGAATAAGGCCGCGGTCATCGACGAGGCCTGGCGCGTGCTGAAACCGCGGGGCAGGCTGATCTGGACCGAGGCCGTGCTCGCCGGCGGCGCGCCATACTACCCCATGCCATGGGCGGTTTCGCCGGCGACCAGTCACCTCGCCGATCGGGAAAAATTGAAAGCCCTGTTTGGCGATGCCGGGTTTCGCATCGACGAGATCGTCGACGAAACCGGCGAACATGTTGAGCTGGCGCTGAAGAGAGCCAATTCCGGCATCGTGCCCTCGCCGGCGCAGCAGCAGGCAAATGAAATCGTCATGGGCGCGGAATTCCTGCAGCGCCGCCGCAACTACATCCGAAGCCTGAGTGACGGAAAGCTCGCCTCGCTCGCCGTGATAGTCTCCAAACCGGCCTGAAACAAAAAACCCGCCTCGGGAGGCGGGTCGTCGGTGTGAATCAGCACCATACCCAGATTAGTAGCATAGCTGCCGGCACAAAGCAAGAACAAAATGTGGCGGCAGCAAAAAATGCGAGGTGGTGGGCGAGGCACACCGGCCGGCGAGACGCCACCGTCCGGATCAGAACAGGCATTCGCGCGTTTGAAGCTTAGCCAATGGGAGCAAAAGCCATGAATGTCGCCAATCTGCAACTCGAAGGCCTGCTTATGGCCATCGCATCGATCAATCAGGTGCTGGTCCGCAAGGGCGTGCTCTCTGTCGAGGAGATAGACATCGCCTTGCGCAAGGCCGAAGCCAGCGAGACCAACGAGGAAAGGTCCGAAGGCATGTCGGCGTCGAGCCGCGACGCCGTCAACTTCCCGATCCGACTGCTGGAGTTGGCCAATCAGTGTCAGCCGGAGACGGACATGCCGTCCTTCTCGAAACTGGCGCGCATGGTCGGTCAGATCAAGGAACCTTACAACGACCAGATGTGACGCGGCGATCATAACTGGCGCCGCGATCGGAGTTGACACAGCGATAACGGCTGCCGTGCCGGGCTGGCGGCGACTGCTAGCGGCCCTGCATGATCCTGATGACCTTGCTGTTGTCGGCGGTTGGCGAATGCAGCTTCACATAGTCGGCGTAGGTCAGTCTGCCACTGGCAATGGCATTGCTGATACGGCTGCACAGGGCCGTCTCGTACTTCGCCACGCTCACATTCATGAACGCAGCGTACGTTTTCTTTTCGCCGAGCGACGTGGATTTCTCTCTTGCAATGCAGTCCTTGATGACCAGGCGCTTCACGGCAGGGCTGCCTTCAAGCGTGGCATGCATCGTGTTGAATTCGCCTTCGGTCAACGTGGTGCAGCCGGCAAGCAGTGACGCGCCGATCATGGCGGCAGCAAAACGCGTGGCGATGTTCATGAATTCCCCCTAAAGACCCGTGTCTTGCTTAGCCCGTCGAAAGTTGGAAGTACAGAGGGAATGCAGGCGCCTCTACAAAAAGCATAAACCTAGAACGCCCGTTACTTTAGCTGTCGCTTTTATTGCACTCGACCTGCGATGGCCTGAATGACGGGACCCGGCCGTCCTCGATGTCACGACGATGCTGGTGCGGATCGAGACGCCGGATCCGAAATTCCGGCATCACCCCTGCCAAGCTTCAGCGCCAGGACGCGGCCTGGCCCGTGCACGGCGGCAAACAGCAGCCCGGCCAGGAAGGTGAAATGGTCGACGAAGAAGCCGAACTCCGCCTGGTTGCCGGCCCAGTGCGATGGCCCGTGGAAGGCGAAGCCCAGGAACAGCACATAGGCGCCGGCGACGAGTGCTGCCCAGGAGAAGAAGGCGCCGGTCAGGAAGCATAGGACGAGGACGACCTCGAGCAGGGCTGCGCACCAGGCCAGGAACAGCGGGAACGGAAATCCGGCCGCCGCGATATAGCCGGCGGTGGCGCCGATATCGATGAATTTGAAGGTCACGGCCATCAGGAAGACGGCGGCAAAGATCAGGCGGGCGACAAGGATTGCCGCGGTCTGCCACGGCGACTGAACGGATGATTGAGTGGTTTCCAAGGTCATGATGTCCTCCCAAGAGTTGCGACGGTTTCGCCCCAAGGACGCACCACCAGCCGCAAGCCCGACATCATCCCCCGAAAAACCTGCAGGATACAAGCGCGTAGCGGGCCAGACATTGCAGAACCTGGTTCCTCGCCCAATGGAGGCAGGGCGCATATGGGCAAGTGCCCCCTCACCCGGATTGCCAACCGAATTGCGAAGGGCAATTCGGGGCAGTCCGACCTCTCCCCGAGGGGAGAGGAGGTCGCCTGCGTTGATGCCAGCCTCTTCTCCCCAGCGGGGAGAAGGTGGCCGCCCACGGGTCTTGCCTCCGGCAAGCCCGAGGACAGGCTCCGCGGCCGGATGAGGGGGACTCCCTATCGATTGCCTGCCTTTACTAGGGCGAGGAACCAGGTTCAGGACTACCCCACCTTGGCCCCCGGCTTGCTGATCGGCTCCCGTATCGTTCCATACTGGCTGCCCCAGCGGTCGGTCATCGCCCAGCGTATGTCCCAGAGCTCCGGGAAGAAGCGGTGGCGGGCGCCGGCCTCCAGCAATTCGACCGGCCGGCCCTTCAGCGATTTCGCGCCGAGGCCGATCGTGCGGTGGATGAGGTAGAGGTGGTTGGCGCGGAATTTCTGGAACAGCTCGTCGAACTCGACCAGCGCTTCGGCAACGACATAGCTGTCGCCGTGATCGTAGCCGGCATCGTAGACGTCCTCGACCGAGAGCCCGCGGCCATCGAGGTAGGACGCCTTGAAGGCCCGCCACAGATCGGGCGGCAGCCGCAGCAGCTGCTTGAAGCCCGGCGATTCCTGGCCGCTGCCATTGCCGAGCTGCAACCGGATCTGCTGGTATTCCTTGGGCGACATGGTTTCGAGCAGGTCGAGCTGCGCCGTCATCATGCGCATCAGCCGGTGCACGCGCCCCATCAGCGTGACGATGCGATGCGTGTCCTGCTTTTCCAGGAAATCGACGACGTCGACCAGCGTATAGGCGATGAGCTTCATCCACAGTTCCTCGACTTGATGCACGATCTGGAACTGCAGCTCGTCGGCATTGACCATCTCGGCCAGCGGCTTCTGGCAGGCGAGCAGCCTGTCGCATTTGAGGTAGACGCCATAGTCGCGCATCTCAGGCGTTTCGATGCGGGCATAATAGTCCTGCTTGTCCATGGCCATGCTCCTTGCCCCGGCCGTCGGGCCGCAGGCGCTTGTTGGGTCCCGGTCCCCGAGTCTAATCGCTTTCTTGCCGAACATTGTCCCTTTCTGTTATTCGGCTGGCGGGAAACAAAGGACAAAAACTGCATCTGAAGCGGAAGGAAAGAACGAATGCTGCTGGATGCGGTCGACCGGAAGATCGTCGCGGCGCTCGAACGCGATGCCCGCATCTCCTTTGCCGCGCTCGCCGACGAGGTTGGCCTGAGCAAGACGCCGTGCTGGAAGCGGGTCAAGGCGCTGGAGGACGCCGGCGTCATCCGCGGCTACTCGACCCGCATCGACCCGGCCAAGCTCGGCTTCGGCATCGAAGCCTTTATCCAGGTGTCGATCGATTTCGAGCTGTCGGACGCCTTCGAGGCGGCGGTGCAGAAGCATCCGCTGATCCGCCGCTGCCACGCCACGACAGGCGAGGCCGACTATCTCCTGCAGATCGTCACCGTCGACATGATGGCGCTCGACAGGATGCTGCGCGAGGAGCTCAGCCGGTTACCCGGCGTGCGGCGCACGATTACCTCGATGGCGATGCGCGAGATCAAGGGCGGCATCTCGTTCGCCAATGCCGTCGGGCATACGCAGACAAAGCGATAGACGGGCGGCGGGGCGGCGCCCCGGTCAGGCCCTCGTCACCAATTCGCGCCCCAGCCGCTTCGGTGGCTCGGCGCGCAGAACCACATTTGTCGTCACCGTGCCGTAGTGGCCGATGCTGTCGACGATGCTTTCAAGGTCGGGCGGTGACGGGACTACGACTTTGACCAGAAAACAGTCCTCGCCGGTCACCCGCAGTACCTCGATCACCTCCGGCAACTGGGCGAACTTCTTCAGGCAGGCCTGGATATGCTCATGCGTGGTGCGCAAGCGGATGACCGCCATGGTGCCGAGCCCGAGCGCTGCCGAATTGATCACCGCCTTGTAACCGGTGATGACGCCGCGCTCCTCCAGCCGCTTCACCCGTTCCGAAGCGGCGGGCTGGGACAGGCCGACGCGGCGGCCAAGCTCGGAGATGCCGATGCGGCCATCCTCCTGCATGATCTCGATGATCGCCAGATCGGTGGGATCGAGCCTTGGCCGATAATCGCCGTTCCGCATGATCACCTTTAATCCATCGGATTTCTTCGCTGCTTTCCGATGATCTCTCATTCCGCCGCCTGGGAGAAGACCTAGAATTGCGCGCGTTGCATCAGGAGAGAAGGGCTTCGCATGACCGAATTCATCATTGTGCCGGGCATCGGCGGATCGGGCAAAGCCCACTGGCAGACACGTTGGCAACAGGCGGACCTGGCGATGCGGCGGTTCAGCCCGGCGAGTTGGGACGCGCCGGACTTCGACGACTGGGTGGCTGCGCTGGAAGCCGCTGTAGGCCTGGCAAGGACACCACCGGTGCTCGTCGCCCATAGCCTCGGCTGCCTGCTGGTCGCGCACTGGCAGCGGATCTCGCCCCGCGAGGTCGGCGGCGCGTTGCTGGTTGCGGTTCCGGACCCTGCGTCGCCGGCCTTCCCCTCCTCCGCCCGCGCCTTCGCCGAGACACCGCAACAACGGCTTCGCTTTCCCTCGCTGATTGTCGCCAGCACCAACGATCCCTACGGCTCGCTGGACTATGTCAGGGCAAAATCCGAGCGCTGGGGCAGCGATCTCCATATCGCCGGACCGCTTGGCCACATCAATGGCGACAGCGGGCTCGGCGACTGGCCGGCGGGAATGGAGCTGCTGACGGCTTTTCTCGGGCAAACGCAAGCAAGCGCCCGAGGCGCCGTGCTTCAGCCGTGACCGCATCAGGACGGCTACCGCGCCGCCGCTCTGACCTGGTTGCGCCGCGATGCCGCGCCTCAGTTCGATGCTGCGGCCGGCGAGCTGAGTTCGAGGAACGGTACGGTTGAGCCCGGGATCATCGACTTCGGCAATTCCCCGTTCCATCTCTCCGCCTTGGTCAGTTCGACCAGCAGCGGATTGTTGGCGATTGCGGCGGCGCGGGCCTTGATGGCTTCCGCGGTCGCCTCGCCTTCGATCCTGGTCTTGTAGGCGCTGGCTTCGGCTTCGGCCTTGACGCTGTCGGCGCGGCCCTTGGCCTGGGTGACGGCGATGTCGGCCTTGATCTTTTCCTGCTGCAGGTTTTGTTCCTGCTTCTGCACCTCGACCTGCGCCGTCATCCTGGCTTCGACCGCCTGCTCGTAGGCGTCGGAGAAGTCGATGTTCTCGACCTGCACGCTGTCGATCATCACCGGGCCATCGGTTACCGCCGCAATGGCCTCGGCGACGTCCTTGTTGAACTTCGCCCGGTTCTGGATCACCGACACCGCGTCGTACTGGCCGAACACCGTCTTGATTTCCTGCGGTGCTTTCCTGGCGATGACACGGTCGGCCAGTGCCTCGATCGACCCGTAATTGGTGTAGACGTTGCTGACTTCGGCGGCCGGCACGTGGAAATTGACGGTGACGCGCATGTCCGCCGGCTGCTGGTCGCGCGAATAGGCCTGCATGGCCGGCAGGCCGCTGCAATCGTTCTGGTTCTCGCAGCCCCATTTGAGCACCTGCTGGCGCAGGCTGATCTTCTCGACGCGCTGCAGCCATGGCAGCTTGAAATGCAGCCCGGGATCGACGACCGAGCTCAGCGCCCCGTTGGTCAAGAGCACGCCGCGGTCGCCCTGGTCGATCGTGTACCAGGATCCCAGGAGCGCAAAGACGCCGAGCGCCACGATGACGAGGGCGATCAGGCCGGAACCGATCGACGCCGTCCCCGGCTTGCCCTGCGGACGGCCCGAATTGCCTTGCGTATCGGTCATTGCCCCACCCCAACTTGATTGCCCGTGCTGGTTTTGCCCACAATAGTGGCGGCATTGCAATCCTCTGGACATGGAAGGATGTTCGCGCCGGCCGGTCGGACCGGCCGGGTGGTTCGGGCCGGCCAGGGCAATTCCCTACGCCGAAATTGCTTCACGGCACCTGCGTAATGCTGCCGCTGCCTCTGACCTCCGAACGCCGCATGGTCGGGCGCCCATAGACGTCGACGTCACCGCTGCCGGAAATCGTGACGTCCGCATACGCTTGTGCGGTAATCTCCGCATCGCCGCTGCCGCGGATCTCGATCCGCGCGGATTGGGCGATAAGGTTCCTGAGCCGGCCGGTGCCCGAACCGCGGATATCCAGATCGACCGTCTGGGCGGTTCCGGTTGCGGTAACGCTGCCGCTGCCGCGGATGTTCAGCTGCAGCCCGGGCTGATTGATCTGCGACAGGGCAAGGTCGCCGCTGCCGACCACTTTCCAGTCTGAAATTGCCGGCCCCGACACGCTGACATCGAACCGGGACGCGAACCAGCCCGGTTCGCAATCCAAGGTGAGCCTGCTGCCTTCCATCCGCACATGGTCGATCAGGGTCGACTCGCCGCTGACGACGGCCTCGGCCTTGTCACCCGGCTGATAACGGACTGAAGCCGGCAAAGCGATCGTGAAACTGCCGTCGTTGCGGAACGGCAGCGTGACCTCTTTTCTGGTCGATGTGGTTGCTCCGCAGGTGGATTGTCCGCCAATCCATGAACCCCCGGCGTTGATCCAGTCCGGCCCGGCCAGCCCGATGCCGACGGCCAGGAAGAGCGCGGCGCCGGCCAGTCCCGCCGCTGCGACGAATGCCAGTTTTCCAGTCATGGTCCGTTTCCTTCAACGTGATGACAAATTGCGATCTTGGCACCGCTCAAGCCTGGTTGCGGTCCGGGTGGGTCAGACGGGAATGCATCCGGGCATAGCGCCCGAAGACCTGTATGCCGGCGCTCGACCCCAGCAACAGCAGGGCGCCGCCGCCGAGGAACCCGCACACCAGTCCGGCGCCGATGAAGACGCGGCCAAGCATCGCCGTGAGCGTGCCGCCGGGCTCGAACAGCAGCGTGGTCAGAATGATCTTGATGCCCAGCGCACCGATGGCGACAAGCGTGATGCCAAGGCCGAGCGCAAGCACGACCGCGGTGATGAGCAGCGGCAGCAGGAAGACGATGTCGACGAAGGCAAGGCCGGCAAGCGCGAACGTCGCCGCCAACATGTTCGACACGCTCCAATGAGTTTCAAAACGGCGCAGCCCAGCTTCGGCGCGGAGTTCGCGGGCAAGCCTGGCCGGGTCACCCAGGGCCGCCGCGACCTCCGCTTCGCTGCGGCCCGAGGCATCGGCGAAATAGGCGGCGTAGTCGCCAATAATATCCTCGATCTCCTGAGTTGGCAGGCCGGCGAGCCCCAGTCTCAATTTTCGCAGCAAGGCATCCCTGGTCATGGCAAATCCTCAAGAAGTTTGTCGACTGCGCCCGCGAGCGAGCGCCAGTCGCGGCGATGAGCTTCGAAAGCCTGCTGGCCGAGCGGCGTGAGCCGGTAATATTTGCGCGGCGGCCCGCTGCTCGACTCGACGATGCGGGTGGCGACGAGGCCGTCATTCTGCATCCGCCGCATCAGCGGATAGATCGTGCCTTCTCCCATGTTCACAGCGGCGACCAGCGTGCTGGCGATCTCGTAGCCATAGCTTTCGCCCCGCGACAGCACGGCCAGGACGCACAACTCGAGAGCGCCTTTTCGCAATTGCACCTGGATCGAGTCGGTCATGCGTAACTTCCAATTCAATGGCTGTATATAACACGCTACCTGTTTATGCAAGGTAGCGATTGGTAGCTCGCCATCAGGCTAGGCGGACAATGGAGATTGGCTTTGAAAACCGCTTGTCTGTTTGACGCAGTTCCGGACGGAAAACCGCCGACACTTTTCTGGAACCGCTTTAGCGGACTTCCACTCCAGCCGCAGCGCCGCGCTGGTAGGCGTTGCCTGACGCGTCCTTCTGCCGTTCGGCATCGCTTTTGCGCTTCGGGCAATCCTCGTAATTGTGGTCGCGCCCACCGCAGTAGGAGCAGCATTTTGCCGGCGCGTCGGAGCGAAGCATCGTTGGCATGCACAAGAATGCACGAAAACCCGACAGATTGCTAAGGCTGCGGCACCGGCAAGGTCGATTTCGCCACGGAACCGCTGCCGTCGCATGAAAGTTATCTGCTCATTGCAACCGGAGCACAGGACATGGCCGACGACCAGAACCGCTACGAGACCGGAGCGAGGAAATATCCGGCAAAGACGAGCCCCGACGCGGCCGACGAATTCTCGCAGGATGCGGCCGGCAACAAGCCACCTCCCGGCGGCATGGGATTGACCAGGCCGGCTGACGATTTCGACGACAAGACCCGGCATTCGGAGGGCCAGAACCCGCCGCGCGCAGCGATCCGTCCAGACGGCAAGGCTACCGTCAAGAAGCCCGGCAAGGACGCAAGACGATGAACGTCGCCAATCTCCAGCTCGAAGGACTGATGATGGCAATCGCGGCCGTCAACAACGCGCTGGTCCACAAGGGCCTGTTATCGGTCGACGAAGTCGACATGGCGTTGCGCCGGGCCGAGGCGGCGATGACCAGCGACGAGCGTCTCTATGAAGACATGTCGCCGTCCAACCGCGACGCCGTCTGCTTTCCGCTCAGGCTGCTGCAGGCGGCCAACAATGCCCAGGGCGAAACCGGCGTGCCGTCCTTTGCCGAACTGGCCAGGATGGTCGGCCGGACCAAGGAGCCCTATAACGACCAGATGTGATGGAGGACGCCATGGCCGACGACAAATCCAAGACCAAGCAGGATCGCAAACTGGTCTCCGGCGAAGAGCCATACGAGGTCGCTGCGTTTGCCCGCAAATACGGCATACCGCAAAGCGAGGCCGCGACCATTATCAAGCGCTACGGCCCCTCGAGGAGGAAGCTCGACGCGCATATGGCGAGCCGCAACGCCTGATCCACGTTGGCGGCCGGCGCCGCTCACGCCAGAAGCGTCCCTGCCCTGCCGCCTTGTCGAGATCCGCCCCGCCGGGCGGCCTGCTGTGTGTCAGGCTCGCCGCTGCGGGATTCAACGCCTGGTTTTGATAGCCGTGGAATACTCTCGCGGCGCAACAACTCATTTACCTCGACACTGTACCAGTCCGGTGAGCAAAGCCGGGGGGTCGGATGCAGGAACAACTATTGCGCTACGAATGTGTCTTGGAGCCGAACGGACGATGGATGGTGTGGGACATCGTTCACGATCTGCCGGCGCAATTTTCGCAGATCGCGCTGATCGGCCTGAGCCGTCGTGAAGCGGTTTCGCTCTGCCGGCTGCTCAACGAGACGAGCCGTTCCGAGACGCGGCAGAGCCGGGCCTCCTGAGAAGCGCGGCCTGCCCAAGCTCGGGGGATTTACATGCGATCGACAATATTCGGTCTGGTCCTGTTGCTGCCGGCCGCCGCCCTGGCGGAGCCGATCGAGACCCAGAAGATCATCACGGCGGCGACCGGCGACTGGAACGGCGATGGCGCCGCCGATCTGGCGATGATCGTTGAGACCGAGCCCGGCTATTCCATGGACCTGCATTTGTTCCTCAGGGACCGCGACGGCAATTTTCTCAGGCCTGCCGGGGTCGTGCATGAACAGATTTACGCGGAATGGAAGGACTACGACCGGCCAGGCCCCGCCACATCCGACGCCGAGCCCGAACTCACCGCGCTCCCCAACGGCTCGATCAAGCTCTATATTCCGGCGATGGAGATCGGCAGCGAGCGGACCAACAAGACGCTGGCGCTCGCCTGGCGCAACGGCACGTTCGTCGTCGCCGGTTTCGCCTACGAATATTGGGATTACATGGACGACAATGTTGCCGGCGACTGCGACTACAATGTGCTGACCGGCAAGGGCAAAAGCAGCAAGAAGCTGGCGGACGGCACCACCAGGCACGCGACCGTATCGGTCGAAGGCAAGGTCATCCCGTTCGCGGAGTGGACCCCAGGCACTGGCTTCAGCGCTTGCGGAGCGTGAGAGGTTTCGGTTGCCTCACTGCAGCGGCGGCTTCCACAGCAGGCTGTTGCGATCGGCGGATTTGACGCGCAGCCAGGTTTCGCGGCCGTCGCGCAGCACGCGGATCGGGATCTCGGCGCCCGCCGGGCCGCTCTTCCACAGCTTGCGATAAAAATCGGCGAGCCCGTCGACCGCCGCGTCGCGGACATCCGAGATGACGTCGCCCTGGCGTAGGCCCGCCTGGGCGGCCGGGCCGCCCTCGGCGACGCTCATCACCACGACCTTGCCGTCGCTCTCGGCCGAGAAGGCGCCGAGCCACGGCCGCGGCGGCCTGGCGACCTGGCCGCGCGTCAGGAGATCGTCGAGGATAGGCGGCAGCAGATCGATCGGCACCACCATGTTGATGTCGGCGACCTCACCGTTGCGGCTCATCTGCAGGCGCAGCGAACCGATGCCGAGCAGCCTGCCATCAGCGCCGATGAGGCCGGCGCCGCCCCATGAGGGGTGGGCCGGCGCCGTGAAGATCGCTTCGTCGAGCAGATATTCCCAATAGCCGGCGAATTCCTGCTTGGTGACGATCTGCGCCCGCACCGAGCGGCCGACGCCGTCGGCGAGCACGACGGGATCGCCGATCTTCGCCCTGGACGCATCACCGAGCGCAATGGCGGGCAGTCCGAGCGGCGCCAGCGCCTGCACCAGGCCGAAGCCCGATTCCTGATCGTAGGCGAGCGCATGGGCGGGCACCACGCGGCCGTCCTGGTCGGCCAGCCAGACCTCCTCGGCCTCGGTGATGAGATAGCCGATGGTGAGCACCAACCCGTCGCCGCGGATGACGACGCCGCTGCCTTCGCGGCGGGTGCCCAGCGCGTCTGCCGTGAAGGCGTCTTCGGGGACGGTGGCGCGGACGGCCACGATGGATCGCAAAAGGGGCTCGATATTCATGCTTTGGTTCCTGGCAATGTTCGCAGGCTGATATGAGGTTCGCAGGCCGATATGGGCTATAGGTATGGCGCAGGTGACCAGGCGCAAGAGGCGGCGCCGGCTTTGGTGTGGACCGGCGCCTCGCCGTTGGCGCCGGGGTTTTGCAACAGCGCCGGCCGCCCTATCTGTACCTACGGCTATCCGAAGCTGTCCTATGCAAAGTTCCTCCTCCATCACCCAAGTTGATACCCTGAGATCCTCCCCAATCCTTCCAATCCCCAATCCTTCCAATCCAAAGGCCTCCCGACATGAACGACTACACAACGGACCAATATACGCCGCCAAAAGTCTGGACCTGGAACAAGCCAAATGGCGGCGCTTTCGCCAGCATCAACCGGCCGATCGCCGGCCCGACGCATGACAAGGAACTGCCGGTCGGCAAGCATCCGCTGCAGCTTTATTCGCTGGCGACGCCGAACGGCGTCAAGGTGACGATCATGCTGGAGGAGCTTCTGGCGCTCGGCCACAGCGGCGCCGAATACGACGCCTGGCCGATCAGGATCAATGACGGCGACCAGTTCGGCAGCGGCTTCGTCGAGGTCAACCCCAACTCCAAGATCCCGGCCATGATGGACCGCGGCGGCGAAAAGCCGATCCGCATCTTCGAATCCGGTTCGATCCTGCTCTATCTCGCCGAAAAATTCGGCGAATTCCTGCCGACAGAGCAGCCGGCTCGTGCCGAAACCCTGTCATGGCTGTTCTGGCAGATGGGGTCGGCGCCCTATCTCGGCGGCGGCTTCGGCCATTTCTATGCCTATGCGCCGATGAAGATCGAATATGCCATCGACCGCTTCGCCATGGAGACCAAGCGGCAGATGGACGTGCTTGACCGGCGCCTGGCCGAAAGCGAGTATTTAGGCGGCAGCGACTACACGATTGCCGACATCGCGGTGTGGCCCTGGTATGGCGGCCTGGCCAAGGGCCGCATGTATGATGATTCCGGCGAGTTCCTGCAGGTGGAAGAGTACAAGAACGTGCAGCGCTGGGCCGACGCCATCGACGCCCGGCCGGCGATCAAGCGCGGCCGCATGGTCAATCGCACCTTCGGCGAGCCTTCGATGCAGCTGCACGAGCGCCATGACGCCAGCGATTTCGAGACGAAGACGCAAGACAAGCTCGAGGCGGCCAAAAGCTAAGCGGATGCCACGCCGATCTCCCCCCTCGTGGGGGAGATTGGCAGCTTCGGCTGGCTCGCCTCCACCGCCGCCATCCACAGCCTGTCGATATCGGCCAGGAATTTCTCGTCGAGCTTGTCGAGGTGCTTCCAGTACATGCCGTCCTCGAAGAAATAGCCGAGTTCCTTCTCGATCCTGTCGGCCTCCTCCGCCTGATCGAGTTGCAGGCCGGCAAGCATCTCCGCCTTCATTTCCGAAAGCTGCGAGGAAGACAGCGCGCCGAGCTCGTCGAGCGTCAGCCGCGGGAAGATCAGCCGGCTGCGCGGCAGGTCGGATAGGTTGACGCACAGGCACCCGCGCCGGAGCGCATGGATGAGCAGGCGGGCCGACTTCGCCTCGAGGTTGCGCAGCGTGACGTCGTTGCGCAAAGGGTCGGCGCGGCCGACGCCGTAAAAATGCGTGTTGCCGGGCTGGTCGTAGATCATGTCGCAGCCAAGGAATGCCAGCACGTCGGGCTTCTGGCTGTGGATCGTCCAGTAGGCCGCCGTCATCGACATGGTGCCGCCGGCATAGACGAAGCCGCCAAAGCTGTTTTGCGCCGGAACGTAATGCGAGGCGCTGAAGATCTGCGCCTGCTGCAGGGGATCGCCTTGCGGCATCCGCTCCGCCGGGAAATCGCCGGCATGGACGAGGAAATCCCAGTCGGGGCGCACGCGCCAGGCATTGTTGATGGCGACGATCTTGCCGAAGGCCTGCTTGGGCCAGGCCGCGCAGCGCACCACATCGGGGGCGCTGCCGATCAGCAGAATCACGTTTGGCGTTCCGTCGATCACCATACCCCCTCTCGACCGACCGAAATGCATCTCAAGGCCGCCCGGTTGAACGGCTCTATAGCCTCAACGCCGCATCGAAACACCAGCCGGATTTAGGCTGACATCAACAAAAGGGAGCTTTGCCAGCCGGTTGTAAAGTGTGGCCTCAGGCACCGTCGTACAAGCAGGAGGCAGGTTTTCCCGCTAGCCCAAAACCGACGATATGAGTTGGGCGATATATATTAGTTGACTAAACTAGCGGAACGTCCAATGCACATTCCCAGAACCGAACATGTCCTGTCTAGACCATGATATCTATATGGGACATTACTACATAAGCTGAACGCGACCTCGACGGTTCGGTGGCTGCGCGTCCCCTACTCCCCAGCAACCTCCCTGTACGCCCTCACAACCCCATCAAGCCCACGTATCTGCCACGTCTCCCCGTCCCGCGCCTCGAGATAGGACCGGCCGAGCGGCACTTTCCCTCCGCCGTCCGGCAGGTCCAGCACATAGACGGGGTTGCAGATGCCCGACAGGCGCGCACGCAAGGCGCTGACCAGCGCCTGGCCCTCGGCGATCGTGGTGCGCCGGTGCGCCATGCCGCGCGCGAGATCGCCGTGGTGCAGGTAATAGGGTTTGACGCCAAGGCGGTACATCAGCTCGCGGCACAGCTCTTCCAGCACCTCGACCGTGTCGTTCACGCCTTTCAGCAGAACGCTCTGGTTCAGCAGCACGAAGCCGCCCTGCCTTAAAGTACGGCAGGCCCGCTCGGTCGCCTCGGTGATCTCGCGCGGATGGTTGAAATGGGTGACGACCGTGACCATCAGCCGGCCCTGCAAGGCTTGAACCAGCCCGCCGGTGACGCGCGAGGGCAGCGCCACGGGCACGCGGGTGTGGATGCGCAACAGCCGCACATGCTGGATCGCCTCGACGCGGGCGCGGATTTCCGTCAGCGTCTTGTCCGGCAGGGAGAGCGGATCGCCGCCGGTCAGAATCACCTCGCGGATTTCCGGATGGGACTCGATGTAGGCGAACGCCGGCTCCAGCGCCTCGCGCGAAAAACCCCGGCCGATCGAGGTCAGCGACTCCTTGCGAAAGCAGAACCGGCAATAGACCGCGCATTGATAGGTCGGGAACAGCAGAACCCGGTCGGCATGGCGATGCGTCAATCTCGGCACCGGACTGAAGGCGTGGTCGGCGATCGGATCGTCGAGCTCGCCCTCCTGCTCCGTCAGTTCATTGGGCGACGGGATGACCTGAAGCCGTATCGGATCGGCCGGGTCGCTCCAGTCGATCAGGTCGAGATAGGCCTTGGGAATGCGAACCTTGTGACGCGTGGCCGCGGCTTCGGCCGCCGCGCGCTCGGCAGGCGACAGCGGCAGGGAATCCAGATCGCCTATGTGCCGCACGCCCTCGCGAACATCGTCCTGCCATGCGGCATCCGCCTCGTCGGCACGCTCGTCATCGGCTGTCATGCCGGCCGCATCGACGGCCATGCTGGCGTCGGGGATGTCGGGATGTGAGGTCATGGAGGCTCCTTGAATTCGGGCTGGGTACAGCATTGGAGCCACGACTTGAAGGCAATAAGCGGTGTTGGGCCGGTTGGAGTGCGCGGCCAGGAGGCGGCGGCCGTCCACTGATCAGAAACCAACGTCCCGCCCGCTGACGCATAACATTAGCTTGCTCTTATATTAGCTTGAGCGTATACACATAAACGGCCGGTAATCTACCCCCCACCGGTTAGGCTCGGCGCCAGTCCCTCCCTACCCCTCAGGTCAACGACGCCGGGCCGCTCGGCCGCCGCAATTGAGGCGACCGACCAGTTCTCTTCGATGTTGATCATGTCCCTCCTCGACCCGGCAGCTGGGTGAATGCATCGGCGATGTCCGCGTCTCTTCCCGTCGCCGGCCGCGGTCGCTAATCTCGGATCGCGAAAAAGCTGGAGAACAGGGAATGGCGAACGACTTGTCGCCAAGGCTTTTGGCGATCATCAACGCGCTGCCTTTGCGGCCGGGCATGCGCGTGCTGGAGATCGGGTGCGGACCAGGTGCTGCGGCGCGCGAGATCGCGCGCCGGATCGGCGGCGGGCATGTGCTGGCGATCGATCGCTCCGCCAAGGCCATCGCACAGGCCGGAGCCGCCTCGCGCGCCGAGATTGCGGCAGGCCGGTTGAGTCTTCGCCAGGTCGCGATCGAAGATTTCGAGTTGGAGGCCGACGAGAAGCGCTTCGACATTGCCGTTGCGGTGCGCGTCGGCGCGCTGGACGGTCGTCATCCCGAAGCGGGAAAAATCGCCCTGCAACGGCTCGGCGCTGTGTTGACCGCGCAAGGCCGGCTGTTCATCGACGGCGGCGATCCGCTGCGCGAAATTGCGATACACGGCTGAACAGCTCGTGCTTAGCCTCAGGAATCGAGCGGCAGAGCTGGGTCGGCGCCTCAGCTCCTCAACCCCGGCGCCTCCTGCCCGGTGCGCTCGACATACTCCGTATAGCCGCCGCCATAGGTATGAATCCCCTCGGGCGTCAGTTCCAGCACCCGGTTCGACAGCGCCGCCAGGAAATGCCGGTCATGCGAGACGAACAGCATGGTCCCCTCGTACTGCGACAGTGCCGTGATCAGCATCTCCTTGGTGGCGATGTCGAGGTGGTTGGTCGGCTCGTCCAGCACCAGCAAATTGGGCGGATCGAACAGCATCAGTGCCATCACCAGCCGCGCCTTCTCGCCGCCCGACAGCACGCGGCATTTCTTCTCGATCTCGTCGCCGGAAAAGCCGAAGCAGCCGGCCAGCGCCCTGAGCGGCGCCTGGCCGGCCTGCGGAAACGCGTCTTCCAGCGTCTGGAACACGGTGCGCTCGCCCTCCAGCACTTCCATGGCGTGCTGGGCGAAATAGCCCATCTTGACGCTCGGGCCGCGCGCCACCGTGCCATTATCCGGCTCGGAAGCGCCAGCCACCAGCTTCAGCAGCGTCGACTTGCCGGCGCCGTTGATGCCCATCACGCACCAGCGCTCGCGGCGACGCACCTGAAAATCCAGCCCCTCGTAGATCGAGCGGCTGCCATAGCTTTTGTGGATGTTCTTCAGCGTCACCACGTCCTCGCCGCAGCGCGGCGCCGGCTGGAAGTCGAACGACACTTTCTGGCGGCGCTTGGGCGGCTCGACACGGTCGATCTTGTCCAGCTTCTTCACCCGGCTCTGCACCTGGGCGGCATGTGACGCCCGCGCCTTGAAGCGCTCGATGAAGGCGATCTCCTTGGCCAGCATCGCCTGCTGGCGCTCGAACTGCGCCTGCTGCTGCCGGTCGGCAATCGCCCGCTGCTGCTGGTAGAATTCGTAGTTGCCGGAGTAAGCGGTCAGCGAGCCGCCGTCGATCTCGACCACCTTGTTGACGATGCGGTTCATGAACTCGCGGTCGTGCGAGGTCATCAGCAGCGCGCCGTCATAGTTCTTCAGGAACTGCTCCAGCCAGATCAGACTTTCGAGGTCGAGATGGTTGCTCGGCTCGTCGAGCAGCATGGCGTCGGGCCGCATCAAAAGGATCCTGGCCAGCGCCACGCGCATTTTCCAGCCGCCGGACAGCTTGCCGACATCGCCGTCCATCATCTCCTGGCTGAAGCCGAGCCCGTCCAGCACTTCGCGGGCGCGCCCATCCAGCGCATAGCCGTCGAGCTCCTCGAAACGATGCTGCGCCTCGCCGTAACGGGCGATGATCTCGTCCATTTGGTCGGCCTGGTCAGGGTCGCCCATGGCGTGCTCGAGCTCGCGCATCTCGGCCGCCACTTCGCTCACCGGCCCGGCGCCGTCCATCACTTCGGCGACGGCGCTGCGGCCGGACATGTCGCCGACATCCTGGCTGAAATAGCCGATGGTGACGCCGCGATCGACCGAGACCTGGCCTTCGTCAGGCTGCTCCTCGCCGTCGATCATGCGAAACAGCGTCGTCTTGCCGGCGCCGTTGGGACCGACCAGCCCGACCTTCTCGCCTTTCTGCAAGGCGGCCGAAGCTTCGATGAAGACGATCTGCCTGCCGTTCTGCTTGCTGATGCTTTCGAGACGAATCATGCTTCCACGCGAGGCTTCAGGGATTTTCCCCGCGCCTTACGCGATCGGCCCCCTCAGAGGAAGCCTGCAAATCATGAACGCCTGCGCCAAATCGCCCAAAGCCTTCAGGGTCGATGGACATCGATTGCCCGGCCGAGAATTGGTCACTACCTTGCGGTGATTGCAAGCTTGCAAAGACGGCCATGTCAAATATCGTCTATCCATCCCGGCTGAGGTTGAGAGGCGTTAGCGCAGGGAATCTCGGTCCAATATTGAAAAACGGTCATCTTGTTACGGAAAGCCTGATCAGCGAGGGGTGTACCGAGCAGGAAATCCGCTCCGGCATGAAAATCCCGGACAGCGAGAAAATACTGGAACAGTGGCGGCCGACGGATCCCAAGAGCTTCGCTCTAGCACTAACCCTGGCGATCGGGTGGGACGAGGATATTGGAAGCGATTACTTCGAGGTGTACGTCATCGCTAACCAGATCAGAGACCAGATAAATCTCAATCGGCGCGCGGTCATCTTCGTCGAAGAGTTTGACTGGCCCAGTCTCAAACAAAGCCTCCTCAACATTCTCGATAAATGCGAAGGAACAACGTGGAAGGAAAGCGTCCGCGCATTACGAAAACGCTTCGAATGGGAATACGACGGAATGGCCGCATACGAGTCTTGGCTTAAGTAGCCCTGCCGAATGAGCCGGCGATCAGCTATCGGTAAGGGCCTTTGTCGTCGCCAGCTTGACCCCGGCGGCGGCAAATGCCGCATTGTGCCGGACGATGATCTCCGCCGCGGTCTCGCTGGTGGTGTCGAGCGTGCTGTGGGCGTCGGAAACCACGGTGACGCCCAGGCCCGCCGCAAAGGCGCCCTTCACCGTGGCCGCCACGCAAAAATCGGTCTGCGCGCCGATCAGAATGACCTCGCCGGCGCCCTGCCCGACTACCCATTCTGCAAGCGCGGCATTGCTGAACGCGTCGCCGACACGCTTGGCGAAAATCGGCTCGTCCTCGGCCTGGCCGAGCGCCGGCCACACCGGCCAGCCCGGCTCACCCGGCGCCAGAGGATCGCCCTGCGGGCCGCCGTGCCTGATGAAGGCGATCTTGCGCCCGCTCCGCCGTGCCCATTCGATCAGCGCGCGGGTCCGGGCAACCATGCCGTCGGCATCATGGATCGGCGGTTCGGCAACGCCGTCGAACATGCCGGTCTGAAGATCGATCACGATGAGCGGCGCAGTGGCCGCGGGGCTGGTCCCTGACATAGCTTTTTATAGCACGAGGGCGGAGCTGATCAAGGATCAGGGCCGCGATGACGCGCAGCGCAATGGCAGGTGGCTGGAGTTCCGTGACAGTCCGCTTGCAGCAGCGCTAACATAGCGCGCTATTGGGATGTGGGTCAGTTCGAAATTCTGGCTATCGGCCGTGACCGGATTGCATTCGTGGCAAGCTCCTGCGACGAAATTCCCATGACACATGCAGCCGTAGCTTTCCTTGCGATCGTGACTTCGGTGTTGGTTGCGATCCTACCCGCACAATCGCAAGAGTGGACGCCCTCGGAGGACGCGGTTCGAGATGCAACGGAAACGGTTGGTCGCTATTTCCTTTCGCTCGATAACCAAGAGTATGGGCGGGCATACGAAATGATGACTGATACCGCGAAAGCTTCGATCCCATCGAACGCCTTCGTGGAGCAAAGTAAGGATTTTCATTCTCAAGCCGGCGCTGTGCGCGAGCGCCGGCTACTCAAATTCACGTGGTTGAAGGACCCAGCGAATGCTGCCTTTCCTGGCGTTTATGCCGCGGTCGACATAGCGGCGAAGTTTGAAAACATCGATCGTTACTGCGGCTATATTGTCCTCTATCAGCGGCCGTCAGGTGGACATTTTCGAGTCATGCGGATCGAAAGCAACTTCATCGACAACGCTGCCGCGAAAAGCATTGAAAAGACCCAATCGAAACTCGAATTGGATCGAGCATGGGCCGAGTTGTCGGCTAACTGTCCGAATTTTCCATCGTGAACGTGAGGCGCGGTCCGTTTTTGTACGTTCCGCGACCATCGGCTTTCGGCTTCCCTCGCTTCGATCAGCGCAACGATGTCGGTGATCTCCTACAGTTTGCCGGCCCTTGGACGCGAACGCAGCGAGAGCGCAGCTTAGGTCCTCACCCAACCCCGCCCGTCACGGCATATCTCGTTCCGATCGCCCTTCGCAAAGTAGCCGGCGGCCCGGTGCACGATCACACCCGGCCCGATGTCCCATCCTCGCCAAAAATCCCGGTCACCCAGTCGATGAACACGCGTACCCGCGGCGCGAGTTGGCGGTTCTGCGGGTAGAGCGCCGACAGTGGTGTCGGCGACGGCGGGTAATCCGGCAGCACTTCGACAAGCGTGCCGCGTGCGAAATCCCCGGCGAAGCGGTAATGCGGCGCCTGCACCAGGCCGAAGCCGAGACGCGCCAGCTCCGCCATCGTGTCGGAGCCGTTGACCGTCACCCGGTTGGGCAGGCTGACATAGCGCAACGCGCCGCCAACGGTGAATTCGAGCGGCATGACCTCGCCGGTCCGCGACGAGCGGAAGCCGACCATCAGATGGCCTTCGAGATCGTCGGGGGTTGCCGGCATGCCGTGCTTTTCGAGATAGGCGGGGCTGGCGCAGGTGACTTCGCGCAATGTTGCCACCCGCCGCACGATCATGCCGCTGTCGGCCTGTTCGCCGGAACGCAGCACGCAGTCGATGCCCTCGCGCACCAGATCGACCAGCCGGTCGCCGTCGCCGATATGCAGGTCGATCCCGGGATAGCGGTCGAGGAACTCGGAGAGCCGCGGCAGGATGAAATGGCGGGCCATGAAGCCATGCACGTCGATCCTCAAAAGGCCCTGCGGCTGCGCCGATTGAAAGCCTGCCTCGGCATCCTCGACATCGGCAAGGATGGCGAGGCAGCGCTGGTAATAGGCCTGGCCGTCCAACGTCGGGGTGACATGGCGCGTGGTGCGTTCGAGCAGCCTCACCCCCAGCCGCGCCTCTAGGTCCTTGATCGCCTCGGTGGCGGTCGATCGCGACATCGAGAGATCGGCGGCAGCCGCGGTGAAGCTGCCGCGCTCGATCACACGGGCAAGCAGGCGCATCCGGTCGAGACTGTCCATCGCCATTGTTCGCCATATCCGAATGGTGTTGGCAAGTCCCGAGCGATTATCCCGCAGGATTTATCGCCTATTTTCAGCCGACAAGAATTGGAGAGCTGACATGACTGCGCGGAATGGAAAGGTGGCGTTGGTGACCGGCGCCTCGAAGGGTATCGGTGCCGAAATTGCCAGGCGCCTGGCACGCGACGGCTTTTCGGTCGTCGTCAACTATGCCAGAGGCGCAGAAGCCGCCGAAGGCGTGGTGCGCGAGATCGAGGCGGCAGGCGGCACGGCGATCGCAGTTCAAGCCGATGTCGGTGATCCCAAGGGGGTCGCGCATCTGTTCGACGCAGCCGAGCAGGCCTTTGGCGGCCTCGACGTGCTGGTCAACAATGCCGGCATCATGAAGCTCGCGCCGATCGCGCAGACGGACGACGCCGGTTTCGAGCAACAGGTCGCGGTGAACCTCGGCGGCGTCTTCCGCGGCATGCGCGAGGCCGCAAGGCGGCTGCGCCAGGGCGGCCGCATCATCAGCTTCTCGTCCAGCGTGGTCGGGCTCTACCAGCCGACCTACGGTGTCTACGCTGCCACCAAGGCCGGCGTCGAGGCGATGACCCATGTGCTAGCCAAGGAACTCGGGCCGCGCGGCATCACCGTCAATGTCGTGGCGCCGGGGCCGGTGGCCACCGAACTGTTCCTCGGCGGCAAGTCCGAGGCACTGGTCGAAACGATCACCAGGATGATCCCGCTCGGGCGGCTCGGCCAGCCCGCCGACATCGCCGGCGTGGTGTCGTTCCTCGCCGGACCGGACAGCGGCTGGGTCAACGGCCAGGTGCTGCGCGCCAATGGCGGCACGGTCTGACTTTACCTCCAACAATCAACAGGAAATCGACATCATGCCGTTTGCAAATTTCAAGGTGCCTGAGCGCGCGCTGTCCGCCGGACAGAAGGAGGACCTCGTCCACAAGACCACAGCCCTGTTCGTCGAGATGTTCGGCGAAGGCGTGCGCCCCTACACGATGGTGCTGATCGAGGAGGTCGCCGATGGCGGCTACGGCCGCGCCGACGTGGTGTTCACGATTCCTGGGGGAAGGACGTGAAGCTGCCGATCTCCTCCCTTCTGGGACCCTCAAGGGTGAGATTGCAGCTTGGCGGTCGCGCGCTAGATCGCTGGCAGAGGCTAAGGCGAGGCCAGCGATGGACGATTGGAAGCTACCTTGGGACGGCGGTTGCTTGTGCGGTGGAATACGCTTTCGCATCAGCGCGCCGCCCTTGCTGACGACGGCGTGTCACTGCACCGGCTGCCAGAAGCTGAGCGCCAGCGCGTATTCCCTGACCATCGCCGTGCCCAGCGACGGTTTCGCCATAACGCAAGGCGAGCCGGTGGTCGGCGGCCTGCACGGCCCGCACCGGCAGCTCTATTGCCCGCACTGCAAGAACTGGATGTTCACGCGTCCGCATGGCCTGGATTTCCTTGTCAACGTGCGCGCGACCATGCTGGACGAGCACCATTGGTACGTGCCCTTCGTCGAAGTCTTCACTTCGGAAAAGCTGCCCTGGGCTTCGACCGCCGCTACCTACAGTTTCGCTACTCAGCCCGACCTTGAGGGATACGCCCCTTTGATCGAGGCGTTCGCCCGCGAAGCGGCGCGGCCAACCTGACTGGTTGCCGCCCGGAAAGGCGGCGCCAGCTTTCGTGCCTCACTTCAACTCCAGCCAGACCGGCGCGTGGTCGCTGGCGCCGACCTCGCCGCGCACGTCGCGGTCGATGCCCGCCGCTACCAGCCGGCGCGACAGCTTCTTGCTGAGCAAGATATGGTCGAGGCGCAGGCCGGCATCGCGCGGCCAGCGGTTGCGGCGATAGTCCCAGAATGTGTAGAGCGTCTCCGTCGGGTGCTTCTTGCGCAGCGCATCAAGCCAGCCCTGGTCGAGCAGCCGCTGGAACGATGCCCGGCTTTCCGGCTGCACCAGCGCGTTGTCGTCATAGGAGCGGGTCGGGTAGATGTCGCGCGGCTCGGGCACGATGTTGTAGTCGCCGGCCAGCACCACCGGCAGGCCGGTGTCGAGCAACTGCGCCGCATGCGTCTCCAGCCTTTCGTGCCAGGCCAGCTTGTACTGGAATTTCGGGCCGGGCTGCGGATTGCCGTTCGGCGCGTAGAGGCAGGCGACGACGATGCCGTTGACCGCCGCTTCGATGTAGCGCGCCTGCTGGTCGCCGTCGTCGCCGGGCAGCGCCTCGCGGGTCAGCACCGGCTCCGAGCCACGCGAAAGGATGGCGACGCCGTTCCAGGTCGGCTGCCCGACCCACACCGCCCCGTAGCCGGCCGCCGCAAGCGCGGTGCGCGGAAACTGCGTCTGCCTGGCCTTGAGCTCCTGCAGGCAGGCGATGTCGGGTTTGGCGGCGGCCAGCCATGCGAGCAGGTTTGGCAGCCGGCCGTTGATGTTGTTGACGTTGAAGGTGGCGATCTTCATCGGCCTGCTTCAGCGCACGATCCGTTCGGTCCACGCCTTCACTGCATCAGCCAGCGTCTTCAGATGATCGGCGGTGGAGAAGCCGGAGATGTTTTTGCGCGGCTTCAGATCATGGTCGCCGTCTTCCAGCCAGAAGATCTCGATTGCGTCGGACAGAGCATAGGTCGCGACCTCGTCTTTGGTCCCGAACTCGTCGCGCGTGCCCTGGAAGACCAATGTCGGCGTCTTCAGATCGGCGAGATGCTTCGTCCGAAGCTGTGTCGGTTTGCCCGGCGGATGGAAGGGATAGCCAAGGCAAAGCAGGCCCGAGATCTCGCCCTTCGAAAACATCTCCTCGGCGATCATCGAAGCGACGCGCCCGCCCATCGACTTGCCGCCGATGATCAGCGGACCCTTCACGCCCTTCGCCCGGAGGTCGGCGATTGCCTTGACGTATTCGGGGTTCACCGTCTCGGCGCGCGGCGGCGGCTTGCGATGGCCGTAGCGGCGGGCCGCCATGTAGTGGAACTCGAAGCGCGCAACGCGGAAGCCGGCCTCGGCCAGCGCTTTTGCCGTCGCGGTCATCGAGGGCGAATCCATCGGCGCCCCGGCGCCATGGGCGAGCAGGATGGTGATTGGGGCGGTGTCGGGGCCGTCGAAGAGGAAGGTCGTCATGGGGTGGCCCGCAGATGAAGGCCGAGTTCCTTCGCACCCCCCTCTGTCCCGCCGGCCATCTCCCCCTCAAGGGGGGAGATTGGATGACGTCTGCGTTTTCGCCAACCACCAAAGCTGAAAGGCACGCGGGGCGCCGAAGCTGCCGATCTCCACCCTTGAGGGGGAGATGTCCGGCAGGACAGAGGGGGGTGTTCAAGCGCAGGCATTGGATTACCTCACCCCGCCGACATCCGCGCCAGCTGCAAATCGACGAACTGGATACCCTTGGCCGCCATACGTGCCCATTCGGAATCCGCGTCGAGTTCGAGGTAGCGCGCCCAGTTCCGCCGCGCTTCGGCTAGATTGCCGGCGTCGAACTCCAGCCTCGCAAGGTTGAACACCGCATCGGCGTACTTCGCATCTAGCGAAATCGCCTTCAGCAGATGCCGCCGAGCCGACGCCACCCGCCCCTCTTCGCTCATCAGCCCGGCCAGATTGAACCATGCCTCGACGAACACCGGGTCGCACTTGATGGCGCGGGCATAGTCGTGCGCCGCCTCGGCCGCGTGGCCGGAGGCGCGCAGGCAGTTGGCGCGGTTGAAGGCGGCGATGGCATCGCTCGGGTCGATGGCTAGGCAGCGCTGGTAGAGTGCCGCGGCCTGCTCGTGGTCTTCAGCCTCTTCCGCCGCCTCGGCATCGGCGAACAGCTCTTCCAGCGTGTCGTCATCCTGCGTTCCCAGATCGAACAGCAGCTGGCCGTTGACTTCGCTCTGGCCGCCCTCGAGATAGATCGCGTCGGCCCGCCCGTGCTGCGAGCCGACATTGAGCGATTTGGCGGTGAGCGAGGCGATCGGGCCGGAGCGATGCACCGACCGCACGATCGCGCCCCATGAGGCGCCGCCGGCGACCAGCCCGGCATATTTGCGGGCGAGGATCAGGTCGCGGAAGGAATACGGTTCGCAATCATGCTCGAAGGCGTCGAACAGCGACAAAAGGTCGAGATCGGCGCCGGTCAGCCGCGACTGATCGATCAGCGACTGCCGCGACAGCGTCGAGGCTTCCGGTGCCTTCATCAACCCGAGCAGCCGCAGGAAGCCGTTCTCGCTGACCAGCCTGCGCCCGGCTGCACGTTCCGCAGCGACGCGGCGCTCGATCTCGATGTCGCCGGCCCTGGCGAGCAACATGCGGCCCAACACGACATGCGTGGTGCGCCGAGTGACGCCGCGCCGCAACTGGCCGTGCTGGCGCGCGACCTCGCGCGCCGCCAGCCTGAGCGGAAAGGCCGCCAGCGCGCCGACGATGCCGAAGACCGTGCCGGCAAGAGCCGTCACGCCTTGCTCTTGCCGACGGCTTTGAGAAGGTTCGCCTTGAGCGGGTTTTCCTTGGCCGCGCCAGCGCCGGCCTTGGCGGATTTCACCGCAGGCTTGGCTGTTTCATCGGCCTTGCTCTTCGACTTGGCCGGTGGCTTGGCCGACTGCGACAGGCTCGCCTTCAGCGCATCCATGAGATTGATGACGTTGCCGCGCTCAGGCGCCGCCGCGATGATCGGCTTGTGGCCCTTGAGCTTCTCGCGGATCATCGTCATCAACGCGATCTCGTAGCGGTCCTCGTAATTCTTCGGGTCGAAGGTGGTTTCCTTCTGCTTGATCAGCGCTTCGGCTAATTGCAGCATTTCCGGATCGGGGTTTCCGGCCGGGATATTGCCGAAATATTCAGCCGTGCCACGCACTTCGTTCGGATTCCTCAAGGTGCAGACGAACATGCCGTTCTCGCGCGCGCCGATCGTCACCACGCGCTCGCGGCTGGACAGCACGAGGCGGGCGATCGCCAGCTTGCCGGATTTGCGCATCGCTTCGCGCAACACGGCAAAGGTCTCCTCGGCCATTGCGCCATCCGGCGCCAGGTAATAGGGCGCGTCCTGGTAGATGACGTCGACCGAACGCTCGTCGACAAAGGCCTCGATGTTCATCGTATGGTTGGATTCGATGCGCACCGCGTCGAGATCGGTATCGTCGATGATGATGTATTGCTTGTCCTCGTATTCGTAGCCCTTGACCAGGTCCGAACGCTCGACCAACCCGAGTTCAGGGTCGACCGGCTTCATGTTGATGCGGTTGTGCGTCTTCTTGTGCAGCTGGTTGAAGCTGATGCGCTCGCTGGCACTGGTCGCCGGATAGAGCCGGACCGGACAGCTGACCAGACTGAGCTTGAGGTAACCTTTCCAACTTGCCCTGGGCGCCATGAAATACTCCTACGCGGCCTTGTGCTGTCGAACTGTTCGCAGCGCTGTTTCGTCCGGAGGACGAATGCGGCTGCCGAAATCCTACATTGCCCCTTACAATACCGGCAAATCCCTAGCGAAATCTTCCTCCGCTGGGAGCCGCCTGCAGGCAAGAGGTCCGTGGCGAAGAATAATTCAAATTTTCCGGAGCGTCGATGGAGTCTGGGCCGCGCTCGCAGAACTACGTCGCGGTGCCTATCGCCGGCAAATCCCTGGCGAAATCTTCCATGTCGGCCCAAGGGTCGCCTGACGTCGCCAGAAGGCCCGGCAGCGAGGAATAATTCAGATCCTGTGGAGCATCGATGGATTCCAGATCGCTCCAGCTGACCGGCGTCGAGGCCGGCAAATTGGTGCGGGCGCGCAGTGAATAGGGAGCCGCCGAGGTGTGGCCGCGCGCATTGCGGTGAAAATCGATGAAGATGCGCCGCTTGCGGTTGTCCTTGCCCATGGTGGTGGTGAAAGTGTCGGGCGCGGTGGCGGCAAGATGCGTGGAGATGGCGCTGGTCGCCTGGTGCAGTTTCTTCCAGTTCTGCTTTTGCGTCACCGGCACGGTGATGTGGATGCCGTGCCCCCCGGAGGTCTTGGCGAACGGCACCAGCCCTAGCGCTTCCAGCTCGCCCTTAATGTGCACCGCCGCCTCAACCACCTCGCGCCAGGCGATCCCTTCGCCCGGGTCGAGGTCGAAAACGATCAGGTCCGGCTTGTCGAGCCGCGTGCGATGGGTGCCCCAAGTGTGGAACTCGACGACGCCGAACTGCGCCAGAGCCAGATAGCCCTTGGCGTCTTCCACCGAGAGATAGGATTTGGTCTCGCCCTCCGAATTCGTCGCCTCGAAGGTCGCCACCGAGGAAGGCATGCCGGTGAAGGCGTGGCGCTGGAAGAAACAGTCCTGCGGCTTGCCGGTCGGGCAGCGCACCAGCGAGACCGGCCGGCCGAGAATGTGCGGCAGCATGAAATCGCCGACCAGCGCGTAATAGACGGCGATGTCGAGCTTGGTCGGGCCGGTCTTGCCGAACAGCCGCCGCGTCGGGTTGGTCACCCAGATTGTGGCGAGGTCGGCCTCGGCGATCAGCCGCTTGCGCTTGGCCGAAACCGGCGTCGACAGGCCGACGTCACGCAGGCCGCGGAACACGGCATGGCGCAGCGCATTGTCGGTGGTCCGGTTGGCGTAATGGATATGCGCCGAAAGCAGCGGCCGCACCCAGTTCATCTCGCGCATGATCTCGCGCGGAACGCCCTCGGGCGCGGATGCACCGGCCCGCAACGGCTCCAGCCGCGCCAGCAATTCGCCTGCGGTCGCGGCATCGAAGCCGGTGCCGACCTTGCCGCGATAGTGCAGCTCGCCGTCTTCGAATTCGCCGAGGCCAAGTGCAGCGAGTCCCTCGGCCGCGTCGGAGACGGTGTAGCCGGCGATGACAAAGTCGCCGGTCTGGAGCGCCTTGGTCTTGGTCCAGGTTTTGGTGCGGCCGCTCTGGTAGACCGCCGTGGCGCGTTTCGACACCACACCCTCCAGCCCCATCTCGGATGCCTGGTCATAGAGCGCCTGGCCGTCGCCTTCGACATGATCGCTGAGCTGGATGGCGGAGTTGGCGCCGAGACCGGACAGAAGTTGCGAAAGCAGCGCCTTGCGCCGCCGAAGCGGCGCTTTTGTCAGGTCCCAGCCGTCGAGATAGACGAGGTCGAAAGCGTAGAAGTGAAGCTTGTTGCCGGCGCCTTCGGCCAGCGCGTCCTGCAAAAGCGCAAAGCGGCTGATGCCCTTGGCGTCGAGCGCGACGACCTCGCCGTCGATGATCGCCTCCCGGCACGGCAGCCTGGCGAAGGCAAGCGGCAGGTCGCCATAGCGCTTCGTCCAGTCGAGGCCGGCGCGGGTGATCAGCCTGACCGCACCGTCGGCCAGGTGCGCCATGGTGCGGTAGCCGTCGAACTTGATCTCGTGCAGCCATTCCTCTCCAGTATCCTCACCGCCCGGCGGCTTGGCCACGGAGGTCGCCAGCTGCGGCTCGATCCGGGAAGGCGGCGGCGCCTTGACGGCGCCCGGCAAAGCGCCGGGTTTCAGCACCACCGGCCTGACAGGTTTGGCGGCCGGCTTCGGCGGTGCCACCAGTTCCTCGATGCGACGGCCGGATTTGACGCTTTCCGGCCGGGCTTCCAGTATGTCGAGCGTGGCATCGGCGGCGAGATCGCGCTCCTTGAACAGCAGCCAGTTCTTCTTGCCCTCATCCTCGCCGGGCTTCGGTTTCAGCCGCGTCAGCATCCAGCCGCCATTGAGCTTCTCGCCGGCGAGCCGGAACTTGAAGGAGCCGGTGCGCAGGCTCTTTTCGACATCGTCCATCGGCGCCCACACGCCGGTGTCCCAGACGATCATCGGTCCGCCGCCATATTCGCCTTCGGGAATGACGCCCTCGAAATCGATATATTCGAGCGGATGGTCTTCGGTCTCGACCGCCAGCCTTTTGTCGGCCGGGTTGAGCGACGGGCCGCGCGGCACCGCCCAGCTCTTCAGCACGTCGCCGACCTGCAAGCGCAAATCATAGTGATCGGCGGTGGCGTGGTGCTTGTGGACAACGAAGCGGTTGCCTTCACCGGCAGCCAGGCCACCGGCCGGTTCCGGCGTCCTCGTGAACTCGCGCTTGGCGCGATAGGCCTTGAGCTTCGAAGGAGCTGGCATGGACTAGGCGTAGGTGGTGGGCAAAAGCAACGAGCGCAGCATCAAAATCCCATCGCAGCGGCGCTCCAATGTCACGGCATGGATCCCAGGGTCTCCGCGACGTCGCTTCGCTCCTGCTCCGCCCTGGGATGACGAAGGATGGGAAGTCACGCCGCTCAATCGTCGGTGGCCGGCGTCAATTCGAGCTCGGCCGGCGACAAGCCCTGCTGCAGCTGGCTGAGCCGGAATTCGTCGACCCAATAGGCCTCGCCGTCGACCAGCACTCGCGCACTGTAGCCGCCGGCGGAAAAACGCTGCGCGGTGATGTAGACCTTGTGGCGGTCGAGCGCCTCGCGCACCGCGGCGCGCTTGGATTTCTGGCTGGTGACGGAACTGGCCATGCTGGTTACTCACGCACAAAGCCGCAAGGCGGCATGCCTAAGGATGGCCGAGAGCGGGTCGGCTGTCAATTTGGCGACCGCTGCGAACCCTCGCGCGGCGGCGTCTCTCGCTCTGTGGAAACCGAGCCGGCGCGCTATATTGAACGTGGCGGCTTGGAACGCGCTGCTGACCTGGAGAACTTTACATGACGTTGACGACACGCAAACTCGGTGGCCAGGGGCTGCAGGTTTCCATGATCGGCCTCGGCTGCATGGGCATGAGCCAGTCCTACGGCCCGGCCGACGAGGCGGAATCGACCGCCACGCTGCACCGCGCCATCGAACTCGGCTGCACCTTCCTCGACACTGCGGAAGTCTATGGGCCGTACGCTAACGAGGAACTGCTCGGCCGCGCGCTGAAGGGCCGGCGCGATGAGGTGACGATCGCGACGAAGTTCGGCTTTCGCATCGAAAACGGCAAGCAAGTCGGCACCGAGCGCGACAGCCGGCCGGAGCATATCCGCGAGGCTGTCGAAGGTTCGCTGAGGAGGCTAGCCACCGACCACGTCGACCTCCTCTATCAGCACCGCGTCGATCCGGCGGTACCGATCGAGGAGGTGGCGGGTGCTGTCGGCGAGTTGATTGCTCAGGGCAAGGTCCGCTTCTTCGGCCTCTCGGAGGCCGGCGCCGCCAATATCCGCCGGGCGCATGCCGTGCATCCGGTGTCGGCAGTGCAGAGCGAATACTCGCTGTGGGAGCGCAATCTCGAGCCGGAAATCATTCCCCTGCTGAAGGAGCTCGGCATCGGCCTGGTTCCGTTCTCGCCGCTCGGCCGCGGTTTTCTCACCGGCGATGTCAGGCGCGCCGAAGACTATCCAGAGGGCGATTACCGGCGCGGCGATCCGCGCTACCAGGGCGCCAACTATGACGCCAACATGCAGGCGGCAGCCACGGTACTCGACATCGCCGCGGCCAAGCGCGTCAAGCCAGGCCAGATCGCGCTGGCCTGGCTGCTCCACAAGGGGAGCGACTTCGGCATCGACATCGTGCCGATCCCCGGCACCAAGCGCAGAAAATATCTCGAGGAGAACGTCGCCGCGGCTTCGATCAGGCTCGACGCCGCCGAGATGCAGGTGCTCGACGACGCGCTGGCGCCGGGCAAGGTCGCCGGTCCGCGCTACGGCGAGCGCACCATGGTGATGATCGATCGGTAGGTCTTGCCTTCTCCCGTTCTTGCGCAAAGCTCCGGCCTTGGCTAGCATCCGCCGGCAGGCACCGAGCGGAGGAGAACGTCGCGGTGGACCGGCTGGAGCGCCGTTGCGTCCCTTCAAACACGAGTTGGGCGCTCGAAGGACACTCCATTTTTGAATCGACGCAAGGAACCTTCCGGAAAACCCATTCCGGTTTCGGGGTCGTGCGCTCATCTGGGAGGAGACTAAATTGATCAACAGACGTGAATTCCTGCTGTCGACCGCGGCGATGGGCGCCTTGGCGCTGGCCGCTCCGCAATTGGCTTTCGCCCAGGACAAGCTGACCATCCTCGGTTCGGTGCCGAGCCTCGGCTTTCCGTTCTTCGTGCACATGCTGAACCAGATCAAGGCTGAGGCGCAGGCGCAAGGCGTCAACCTGGTCGAGAGCGACGGCCAGAATTCGGCGCCCAAGCAGACCGCCGACATCGAGGCGGCACTGGTGCAAAAGGTCAACGCCATCGTCATCTCGCCGCTCGACGTCAACGCGCTGGCCCCAGCCATCGAGGAAGCGGTGAAGGCCGGCGTTCCCGTCGTCACTATCGACCGCCGCGTCGAGGGCGTCGAAGGCATCCTCGCCCATGTCGGCGCCGACAATGTCAAGGGCGGCGAGGCCGAAGCACAGGCCATGGTGGCGGCGTTCCCGAACGGCGCCAAGATCTTCCATCTGCAGGGCCAGCCCGGTGCCGGCCCGGCGATCGACCGCAACAAGGGTGTGCACAACGTCCTTGATCCCATGAAGGACAAGTACCAGATCATCTTCGAGCAGACCGCCAACTTCGCCCGCGCCGAGGCGCTGTCCGTCACCGAGGCCGGCCTTGCCGCCAACGGCAAGCCCGACGCGATCATCTGCGCCAATGACGACATGGCGCTTGGCGCGGTTGAAGCCTGCGCGGCGCGCAACTTCACCGACGTCAAGATCTACGGCTTCGACGCGCTTCCCGAAGCGTTGGTCGCTGTGCGCGACGGCAAGCTGGCCGGCACGGTCGAGCAATTCCCCGGCGAGCAGTCGCGCACCGCCGTGCAGATCGCGGTCGCCTACGCCAGGGACAAGACCGAGCCGAAGGAAAAGCTGGTGCTTTTGACGCCGATCGTCATCGGCAAGGACAATCTCGACAAGGCGGAGAGGCTGGGCGAGACGAAGTAGGCGAAGCCGGCGGGACAGCACCCCCCTCTGGCCTGCCGGCCATCTCCCCCTTGAAGGGGGAGATTGGATGTTACCCGGGCTTTCGCTAATTTTCGATCTTGCAGAAGAAGCGAGGCCAACGAGGCTGCCAATCTCCCCACTTGAGGGGGAGATGGCCGGCAGGACAGAGGGGGGTGCTGTCCCGCCAGCCTTGCGTACGACCGAATGATCGAGGAGCAAACTTTGCCCAAGGCAGCCGCTATTGTGCCCTCCCCCGCCCTGCTCACCGTCGAGGGCGTGACCAAGCGCTTTGCCGGCGTCACCGCGCTGAACGACGTTTCGCTCGAAGTCCGCCCCGGCGAGATACTCGGCCTGCTCGGCGAGAACGGCGCCGGCAAATCGACGCTGCTCAAGATCCTGTCCGGCGTGATGCCGCCGTCCAGCGGTCGCATCGTCTTCGACGGCGTCGAATTCAATCCGCACAATCCGCAGGATGCGAAACGCCACGGCATCGTTACCATCTACCAGGAACTGAGCCTGATCCCGACGCTGACCGCGGCGGAGAATATTTTCATCGGCCGCGCACCGCTCGGCCGGTTCGGGCTGGTCAGTTGGCGGCGAATGGAGGAAGATTCCCGCGCGATCATCGCTCGTGTCGGCCTCGATCTCGACCCGGCGACGCCGGTTTCCGCACTGTCGGTGGCCGAACAGCAGCTGGTCGAGATCGCCCGCGCGCTATCGCTGAAGAGCCGCTTGATCATCATGGACGAGCCGACCTCGGCGCTGACCGAAACCGAAGTGCAGAAGCTGATGGCGATTATGGGCCGGCTGCGCAAAGACGGCGTCGCCATCATGTTCGTCACCCACCGGCTGGAGGAGGCATCGGCAATCTGCGACCGTATGACGGTGCTGCGCGACGGCAGGCTGGCCGGCCATCTCGACCGCGAAGGTGGGCCGATCAAACTGCCGAAGATCATCGAGAAGATGGTCGGCCGCGCCGCTTCCGAGCTCTATGCAAGGCCGACGCAGCGCGATGTCGCCGGCGACGTCCGGCTCTCGGTGCGCGGCCTGCGCACGGTGCGCGATCCGCAGGCGCCGCACGCCATCGTGCTCGAAGGCGTCGATCTCGACCTCAAGGCGGGCGAAATCCTCGGCGTCGCCGGGCTCGTCGGTTCCGGCCGCACCGAGCTCGCCCGCGCCATCTTCGGCGCCGACCGCATTGCCGCCGGCACCATCAGGCTCGATGGCAGGCCGATCGCGCCGGCCTCACCCGCCGATGCCATCGAGCTCGGCATCGGCCTGGTGCCGGAAGACCGCAAGCACCAGGCGATCTTCGCCGCACTCGCCATCCTCACCAATTTCTCGATCGCCGCGCTCGACCGCTACTCCAATGTCGGTTTCATGGCCGAGCGGCGCGAGCGAGAAGCGCTGGCGAACTACAGGAAGATGCTGTCGATCCGCATGGCCTCGCCCGAGCAGGCGATCGAGGGACTGTCCGGTGGCAATCAGCAGAAGGTCATCCTTGCCCGCTGGCTGGCACGCGATCCCAAGGTGCTGATCGTCGATGAACCGACGCGCGGCGTCGACGTCGGCGCCAAGGCGGAGGTTCATCAGATCCTGGTAGAGCTCGCCGCGCGCGGCATCGCCATCATGATGATCTCGTCCGAGCTGCCCGAAGTGCTTGCCGTGTCGGACAGGATCGTCACCATGCGGCGCGGGCGCATCACCGGCGAGATGCCTGGCATCGAGGCGACCGAGGAGAAACTGATGGAACTGATGGCGCTCGACCAGAAGCAGGAAGCCCAGAATCAGGAAGCAACGCAATGACCAGCACGACCGAACGGAGCCAGCGCGGCGGCGTCAATCTTGCGCGCCTGCTGATGAGCTTCGGCCCGCTGATGTTCCTGGCGGTGCTGATCGTCGTCTTCACCGTGCTGAAGCCGAGCTTCATCGACCCGATCAACCTGTTCAACATCATGCGCCAGATCTCGATCACCGGCCTGATCGCGCTAGGCATGACCTTCGTTATCCTCACCGCCGGCATCGACCTGTCGGTCGGCTCGCTGCTCGCCTTCTGCGGCATGGTCGCGGCGGTGGTGGCCAAGGGCGGCACCGCCAACACGCTGTCGCTGTCGACAACGGGCACGCTGGGCTATGGCTGGTTCGCCGCCCTTCTCGCCGCCGTCGTCGTCGGCGCCGTGGCCGGCGGTGTCCAGGGCTTTGCCATCACCAGGCTGAAAGTACCGCCCTTCGTCGTCACGCTCGGCGGCCTCACCGTGTTTCGCGGCCTAACGCTGACGATCTCCAATGGCGGCCCGATCTCCGGCTTCGACGCCTCGATGCGCTGGTTCGGTACCGGCCTGATCGGCCCGGTGCCGGTGCCGGCGATCATCTTCGCGATTGCCGCAATCCTGTGCCACATCGTGCTGCGCTACACGCGCTACGGTCGCGCCGTCTACGCCGTCGGCGGCAATGCCGAGGCCGCGCGGCTCTCCGGCCTGCGCGTCGACCGCATCCTGATCTCGGTCTACATCATCGTCGGCTTCTTCGCCGGCCTTGCCGCCTTCGTTTTGTCGGCGCGGCTCAACTCCTCCGAAGCCGTCGCCGGCATCGGCTACGAGCTGACGGTGATCTCGGCGGTCGTCATCGGCGGCACCTCGCTGTTCGGCGGCATCGGCAGCGTCGGCGGCACGGTGGTCGGTGCAGGGCTGATCGGCGTCCTGCAGAACGGGCTGCAATTCAACAACGTCTCGTCATACACGCAAAGCATCGTCATCGGCCTGATCCTCATCCTCGCCGTCGCCTTCGACCGCTGGCTGAAATCGCGGGTAAGGCGGTGATGGCGGGGGCGACGATTTTCGCTGCAAGACAGCAAGAGGTTGGCGAAAGCGCTGGCAACAGCCAATCTCCCCCCTTGCGGGGGAGATGTCCGGCAGGACAGAGGGGGGTGGGAAGGATCGCCAACGTCTCAATGTAAGCCGCTTCCAAGCCCATTCCAGCAGGAGGATTAGACTGCAAATGGCTGACAAGCTGGCGGGACAGCACCCCCCTCTCCCCTGCCGGGCATCTCCCCCGCAAGGGGGGAGATCGTCACCCATGACTTCGCCAATCACGAAGACAGGAGCGCCTAGTGGGGCACGATCTCGTTCCGTCACGCCAGCGCAAGAATGCAAAATCCATGCGTCGCGCGATGACCGACGCCGAGCTGAACTGTGGAATGAGCTTCGCGCGCATCGGCTCATGGATTTGAGCTTTCGCCGGCAGGTGCCGATTGGACCCTACATTGTGGATTTTGCCTGCCCGACGCACGGCCTCATCGTCGAGGTCGATGGCAGCCAGCACGCCGACGTTGAGCACACCGAGCGGGATAGGATACGCAGCGCCTATTTGGAGAGCAGCGGCTGGACTATCCTGCGCTTCTGGAACGACGACGTCATTCGCGATATCGACAATGTCTGCCAGCACATAGTCATGACGGCCGGCGCGGATGTGCGCTGAACTCGGCCGTGCAGGATCGGCGGGACAGCACCTCTCTGTCCTGCCGAACATCTCCGCTCAAAAGGGGCAGGTTTCTGAGGCGAGGTGCCAATGACCCAAATAAGAACCATGACCGAACAGGACGTGCCCTCGGTATCGCGGCTGCTGGGCCAATCCTGGCGCCACACCTATTCGCCAATCCTGGGTGCCGAGACCACGGCACGGCTGTCGGATGAGAAGCACGCGCCGGAGCGGCTGGTGACCGAGCTCGGGGACGACAGCAAGATGTGGTTCGTGGCCGAGCGGGCGGACGGCTCGCTCGCCGGCTACGCGATGGCCGCGATGGGCAACAAGGGCGATGTCATGCTCGAGCGGCTCCATATCGACAAAAGCGAGTACGGCACCGGGCTGGCGGCCGATCTTTTGCACGCGGTTCTTGCAGCGCATGCGGGGATTCCCAGCATCGCGCTGGAGGTGATCGAGGGCAACGACCGGGCAATCGCCTTTTATCGCAAGCACGGTTTCGAAGTGGTCGAGCGCCGGCCGGCTGCACACGGGGTGGGCGGCCACGCCTCGCTGATTATGCGCCGGTTACTACCGATGGCTTAGAGCACTGTCGGCGAAGCTGCCAATTTCCCCACTAGAGCAGGCAATCGCGCATCCGCGCCGCGATCATTTACGCTCTTTCCTTGCCGGCTCCCACGCGTTGAGCCGACAAAAACATCAGCGTGTAGGCAGCCTTGCGGCGGTCCCAGCCGGCCGACTCGGCCATATCCAGCAGGCCGTCGACCAAAGGCGCCAGCGCCGCCCTGCAATCGGTTTCATAGTTGAAATCGTTCTTCGGGCGGGTCGGCGCCGCGATCTTCCCAAAACTGTCCGTCATATCCATGGCAACACCTGCTCAGCATTCGACCCGAACCGGCAAGCCCGTGCCCGCGTTGGCGGACACGGCCCATCTGCCGTTTCGAAATCTCGCTTTGAAAGCCTGATCTTAGAAGTCCATGCCGCCACCGCCGGGCATCGGAGGCATGGGCGTTTCCTTCTTCGGCTTCTCGGCCACCATCGCCTCGGTCGTCACCAGCAGGCCGGCAACAGAGGCGGCACCCTGCAGCGCAGTGCGAACGACCTTGGCCGGATCGATGACGCCCTGCCCGTACAGGTCGCCGAACTCGTTGGTCTGGGCGTTCCAGCCATAGCCGAAGTCGGTCGTCTCGCGCAGCTTGCCGACGATGATCGAACCTTCCGCACCGGCGTTCTCGGCGATCTGGCGCACCGGCGCTTCGATGGCGCGACGCACGATGTCGACACCGGTCTTCTGATCGGGATTGTCGACGACAACGTTATCGAGCGCCTTCGCCGCCCTCAGCAGCGCCACGCCGCCGCCGGGCAGGATACCCTCCTCGACCGCCGCGCGTGTGGCATGCATGGCGTCGTCGACGCGATCCTTGCGCTCCTTGACCTCGATCTCGGTCGAGCCTCCGACGCGGATGACGGCGACACCGCCAGCGAGCTTGGCTAACCGCTCCTGCAGCTTCTCGCGGTCGTAGTCGGAGGTGGTTTCCTCGATCTGCGCCTTGATTTGGCTGATGCGCGCCTGGATTTCATCCTTGCGGCCGGCACCGTCGACGATGGTGGTGTTCTCCTTCTCGATCAGCACCTTCTTGGCGCGGCCGAGCATCTCCAGCGTGACGTTCTCGAGCTTGATGCCGAGGTCTTCCGAGATCGCCGTGCCGCCGGTCAGGATGGCGATGTCTTCGAGCATGGCCTTACGGCGGTCACCGAAGCCCGGCGCCTTGACGGCCGCAACCTTCAGGCCGCCGCGCAATTTGTTGACGACCAGCGTCGCCAGCGCCTCGCCTTCGACGTCCTCGGCGATGATCAACAGCGGCTTGCCGGATTGCACGGCGGCTTCGAGCACAGGAAGCATGGCCTGCAGGTTGGACAGCTTCTTCTCGTGGATCAGCACATAGGGTTCTTCGAGTTCGACGCGCATCTTATCCTGGTTGGTGATGAAATAGGGCGAGAGGTAGCCACGGTCGAACTGCATGCCTTCGACCACTTCCAACTCAGTCTCAGCGGTCTTGGCTTCCTCGACAGTGATGACACCCTCATTGCCAACCCTTTCCATCGCCTCTGCGAGGAAGCGGCCGATCTCGGCATCGCCATTGGCAGAGATGGCGGCGACCTGGGCGATCTCGTCGTTCCTGGTCACCTTGCGGGCATTGGATTTCAGGTCGGCGACGACGGCGTCGACCGCCTTGTCGATGCCGCGCTTCAAATCCATCGGGTTCATGCCGGCAGCGACCGCCTTGGCCCCTTCCCTGACGATGGCCTGAGCAAGAATCGTCGCGGTCGTGGTGCCATCGCCTGCGGTGTCGCTGGTCTTCGAGGCGACCTCGCGCACCATCTGCGCGCCCATGTTCTCGAACTTGTCCTCGAGCTCGATTTCTTTGGCGACAGTCACGCCGTCCTTGGTGATGCGCGGCGCGCCGAACGACTTATCGAAGACGACATTGCGGCCCTTTGGACCGAGCGTTACCTTCACCGCATTGGCGAGAATATCGACGCCGCGCAGCATTTTCTCGCGGGCTTCGGTATGAAATTTCACATCTTTGGCAGCCATTGGATCACTCCTTCGAATAGGCAGCTTTTCGTTGACTGGAATGCTTGTTCAGGCCCCCCTCAGGCAGCCCTCTTCATCTCGCCGGCGCCCTCGATAACGCCCAGCACGTCGCTCTCTTTCATGATGAGCAGATCCTCGCCATTGAGCTTGATCTCGGTGCCGGACCATTTGCCAAACAGGATGCGGTCGCCGACCTTGACATCGAGCGGCTGCAATTGGCCGCTGTCGTCGCGCGCACCGGGGCCGGCGGCAATGACCTCGCCCTCCTGCGGCTTCTCCTTGGCAGTGTCGGGGATGATGATGCCGCCGGCGGTCTTCTCGTCGACCTCGATACGGCGGACCAGGATACGGTCGTGCAATGGACGGAACGTCATGTCGTTCTCCTCTCGGGACAAACAGATTTTCGAAGATCCTCCTGACCGGACCGGCAATATCGGCCCGGCACGGGGTGCGCGACCCCTTCATCAGGCATCGCGTGCATACGAACTAGTCGCGCTTTTTTCTGCTTTCAAGAGGGTCACGCAAAAATTTTAGCACTCGACCAATGAGAGTGCCAATGTACTGTAATTGCTTGCACATTCGTCGCTCTCCCGAACGCGACTGGAACCTATGTGGAACAAGAGGCGTTTTCGCGGACGGAGATTTCAACGGAAGGAAGATTGCATGACCAGCAGGGACTTTCAGCTCCAGATGCAAGGGTTTGGCCTCACCACGGCGGAGATCCATTACCGCCTACCCGATCATCGAAGCCTGCTGCAGCTCTATATCTGGCAGGAATACGATATCGCCCCTGATTTCCCGACGCTGAAGCATTTCCTTGATTTCTGGGAGCGCGAGATCGAAGGCCCGTTGCATTCGGTGCGCGTCGCCCATCATCACCTGATCCAGCCCTCCGAATGGCGGGCCGTAAACGGCATCATCACCGTCCACTGAAGAGCAAGCCGATCAGCCGCTAGTGGTCAGAATCTGACACTTGGTATCCGGTTGGGCGGTCGGTTCAGGGGTTCAAGGCGGTTAGCAAATCCTGTGTGGAGCGCGGAGCAACGCGACTTCGCGACGGAGTGGCGGAGCTAACCGAAGCGGATCGTGTCCGGAACGGGTCTTCGGCTTACGCGTTGCAACATGGAGGCGACGGCGGGCGTGCCTCACGACGCGCGGTTGGGTCCCATCCACTTGTTGCCGCGATTGGACATGCGAAGCGCGCCGAAGTCATCGCAGAAACGCCCATACATTCGTCATGTCCGCGGCGATGGCAGTGCTGGCACGACGTCGATCCAAAGGAAAGTAGATGAGTGCGTTCTCTCTTTCATCGGACGGGAAACTTGCGATAACGGCGAGCCAGACGTCGTCCAAAAATGACTTCGACTATTTGGTGGGCAACTGGAACATCAGGAACCGTACGTTGAAGGAACCGCTGGCCGGCAGCGACGAGTGGGAGGAATTCGACGCGACCCAAGAGTTCCGCCAAATCCTGGTGGGTTTGGGCAACTTCGACATTTTTCGTACGGAGTTGGGAGGAAAGCCGTTCGAGGGCCTCACCGTGCGATTGTTCGATCCAAAGACGCGTCTCTGGACGATCTACTGGGCCGACAGCAACGCGGGCAAACTCGACGACGGAAAGGTGGGCTCGTTCAATGGCGACGAAGGCGAATTCTTCGGCCGTGAGGTTGTGGCCGGCAAGGACGTTATCGTAAAATTCCACTGGGATAAGCGCAACCCGCAAACCCCGATTTACAGCCGTGCGTTCTCCGCTGATGCAGGCAGAACGTGGGAATGGAATTGGTACTCGAACTTTTCACGACGGTGACCACTGAGTTGGCCCAAGCAAAATCCCGCTCCTTCGCGTGTAGCCAAGGGAAATCCCGAGCCGGACTCTTATGTCAGTGGGTACAAGTCAGGTGGGTACCACTAGACAGCGGACAAAGTCTCCGGAGTGGGGGAAAGGCAGCTGCTGACCTTGCCCCTCTGATCTAATCCGGTTTGAAGTTCGTTCTGGCCCATCGAGAGGACCAGGACATGAAACGTAGCCGCTTCTC
>NZ_JAMYQV010000033.1:0-43544 GCF_040321065.1 Mesorhizobium sp. M0563 | reverse complement strand
TAGCTCCTGGCAGGGGCTTGGATTGAGCCCGAAGATTTAAATGAGGGTGAGGCCGATATTCAGCCGATGATGCCCATAATGTCGGATTCCTTCATGATCAGAAGGTCTTCGCCATTGAGCTTCACTTCGGTGCCGGACCACTTGCCGAACAGGATGCGGTCGCCAGCCTTCACGTCGAGCGGAACAAGCTTGCCCGCTTCGTCGCGCGCGCCGGAGCCGACGGCGACGATCTCGCCTTCCTGCGGCTTTTCCTTTGCGGTGTCGGGAATGATGATCCCGCCGGCGGTCTTCGCTTCGGAGTCGACGCGGCGAACGACCACGCGGTCATGCAGCGGCCGGAAATTCTTTGCCATTTTTGGATGTCCTTGGTGCGGATGTTGAATGGTGTTCCGTTGCCGGAGCGTGCGAGTGCTATCGTGGCGCTGAGACAGGCGGTCGGCTGCGTCCCCGTCTTCCCCGCCTGTGGGTGCAGGTGGATCGGTGGGCAGCGTCGAGCTGGCTAGTAACCTTTTTTCATGTTCCAAGCCTTACTCCAGTGCCATCTTTGACGGGTCCGGGAGACCCGCAGCGGCAGTATGTTTTGGTGAGGTGATCAGGGGACGTCGTCTTCTCCTTGGTCAGTCACGTGTTTGCGGATGACGGCGAGGCTGGGCTGGACGCCTGGGCCTGCTATTTGCACAACCACGCCAGGAAAGTGGACGAATTGACCAGTAACGCATTCCGACACGCCCCTTCTTAGGTTTGCTCCTCGGCCACCCCATTGACGTTGGGAGAATCCTTTTGCGGAGCTACACAGATAGTGCCGTGACAAACCTTCTCACCCTTGTAGTTGGCCAGAGCCTGCAGCAACTCCGGTAGAAGGTGCTGTTTCAGGTCGTTCGAGATAGGCTCCGGACCGTCCAGCACCTTAAGTGCCTGCTCGACCAACTCGATCGCGCGATCTTTGTTGCCGCTCTCATGATAGTACTGAGCGACCATCGGATAAGACATGAACTTAGAGCCATGGCCTTGCGGCAGTGCCACGATGTGTTTAGACAGCTCTTCGCCCATCGCAAAGCGCTCAGCAGACGGAAAGCCCGCATAATCAAAGCACGGCGCGAAGAGTAGGAATAGCCCATAATATATCCAGTGCTCGGACTCTCTGTTGATCGCGTCGCGAACGAATTGGCGCATTTCGGGCAAGCCGGCCTCCATGTCGCGCATTTTGTGAAGCAACAGATGCGCAAGACTCACGCGGAAATATAGGTTGTCCGGCATCAAGGCGACGCCCTCCTCGATTGCCGAGCGCGCCGTCTTCCAATCATTTGTCTCCATCGCCGCCCGATATCTAGCCTTGATCGGCTTCGTCAGCGCTTGTTCGCGCGCTTTGGGTTCGCCTTTCGCGATCCGCTCCCTGTCGGCGGCTTTCGCTTGATCGCTGGCGCGCCAGCTGCCGTTGAGCACCTTCGGCAAAACCTCATCGAGTTCCGTCGGGCCACCAATAAAGGCGATGTGGCCGTCTCGGTCGACCACGAAACTGGTCGGAATCCAGCAAGAAAAGCTGGGCTCCATCCAAAGCTTTTTCATTTCGCCTGTGGAGTCGAACGCCATCCGAAAGTTCAGATTCGAGAACTTTTCGGTCAACCACGCGTCCAGATTGCTGCGGGCCTCATCGGCCGTTGGAGCGTCTTCACTAGCCGCGACTCCGATGATCTCAACGCCGCTGTCCCTGTATTTCTCCTGCAACTGCATCAGATGAGGCATCGCGTCCACACATGGGCCGCACGAAGTTGCCCAAAATTCGACGATGTATACTTTCCCGGGCTCGAAGCTGCTGAGCGGCTCGCCACGCAGCCAGGTTTCCACTTGAATCGAAGGGGCCGGGGACTCCATCTGCAAGACCGGGTGCTGTCCAAAGTTATTTCCAAAGGGTAAGGTTGTCGGCACTCTGGTTTCCTTCCTAGAGAGGCACGGGTTGGGGGGAAGAGGAGCCTCTGGTTGCTCCCTTATTCGTGCAAGGGCCATGCCAGCGAGCTCAGCGCGCACATGCTTTGGAAAAACCTCCCGGTGCCCCAGATGACCGGTTGTAATGCACCTGATATTTTTGCCATTGTTTGTTCTGAACCTGTCATATTGTCTGCCGCTGTCAGGTTTTGGACACGCTTCGCGCCGCCCGAAAAGCGTGGCCCGTCCCCGAAGCGCCAAGGCCATTAGGACGCGCGGCAGGCAGCCTCTGCCCGTCCCGAGGGAATTCGCCTCAGTGACATTGGTGGGTTGGCTCGCCGCTAACAGTTTTGAAGAGGAGGATGAACAAAGCCCCCGGCGAAGTGTGAGCCAGCCTAATCGACCGACACTGCGGGTATGCTCCAAGCTACACAGTGATGTAAAGGGCGCTACGCGCTTGGAGCTACACACATGACGCTGAACATTCGCAATCCGGAGGCCGATACTCTCGCTCGGGAGCTTGCGCGCATTGACGGCACAAGCATCACCCGATGCTGTGATTGTCGCCCTGCGGGAAACCATACGCAACCGGATGAACAAGGAAAGCCCGATAGAAACGGCGCAAAAGACACTGGCTAAGCACGGCCTGTCTTTCAGCCAGGTCGAAAGCCGGTTCCACCGGAGGCCTATCACGAGCTCGACCATGATCTCAACAGGTGGTGACGAATAATGTTCGTCGATGCATGTGCGATCGTCTCGATGATGGCGGCGGAGGACACGGCCGACGCCTATGAAGCGGCGCCGCTCGATGCGGCTCGCCGTTCACATGACACTTGCTGCCTAGGAAGCCATCATCGTGCTTTCACGGCCGGATCAGTTGAATTGCGCCTACTGAGGCGGTCGTCGTCGAATGGCTCGCAGCACCAAAGATTCGGCTCTGCGAGCCCGGTTTCGCCCCGACACGTCCTGTCCTACGCGGTCGCTGTCGCCGGACAGCACGGCATAGCAAAGCGGCGCCTCAGCAAGTTCGATTGCCCCTACGCCTATTCCAAGGCGATGCACTCGCCGCGGCTCACGCTGGACCACCTTTTGCTTCAGACAGACGTGGCGACCTTGCCAAAAGGATCAGATGAATGACCGTCTTCGAAAAATCGACTGAACTGCCGGAATTGACCGGGGTCGTTGCCGCCGAGCAGGTAGCCGATCAGCCGTCCCTGTGGTCGACGGGAAGCACGTTTTGCATGTCAGCGGCCATTTGCAGCGCCTGAGAGCTCGTTGCGGGGCTGATTTCCAAATCCAGAGGATAAGGATAATCGATCGGTTGGAGGCGTCGTTTCGGTAGATCGGCCATTGACTCTGCCCACCGCTGGCTCATATATAACCCATTGGGTTATAGTAAGTGCATGCAGACCGTCGCCGAGACACCATTGTTCATCAAGCAGGCGGCGGAGCTGTTTAGCGACGATGAGCGGAAGGAACTGATCGACTTTCTCGCTGCCAATCCGCAGGTGGGTGATGAGATTCCAGGTACCGGTGGCGTTCGAAAGATGCGGTTCGGCGCCAAAGGCAAGGGTAAGCGCGGTGGCGCAAGGGTCATCTACTACTGGTACAGCGATGACGCACCGATCTACGCGCTGTTGGCGTACGGCAAGAATGAAAAGGTCGATCTGAAGCCGGACGAGGCAAAAGCGGTTGCAGCCTTCGCCAAGGCGATTAAGGCAGCGAACAGGAGCAGGACATGAGCGAGATGACAAAATTCGGCGCTGATCTGATCCAGTCTATGTCGGAAGCTCTGGCGCACGCGCAGGGTAAGGACGTTCCCGGTATCAAGGTGCACAGCGTCGATGTTGGCGCGGTCGACGCCAAAGCCATCCGCAAGAAGCTCGACCTGACACAGGATGAGATGGCGACCGTGCTGGGAACCAGTCCATCCGGCTACAAGAAGTGGGAGCAGGGCAAGCGGCAGCCAAGCGGCGCGGCCCGTACACTGCTTCGCGTCATGGACCGGGAGCCTGAGGCGGTGCTGCGTGCTCTAACGCCCAATGATACGGAGGCCAACCTCAACAACAAAACTCCTGCAGCCGCGCACTGAGCAGGGGAGGGGAGGGCCGCTTTCAGAGCCCCGACGCCTTGGTGAGATTGACCCGGAACCACCGCCTACGCGCGATGGCCGAGTGGAAGGCTATCGCGGCTCAAATTGCTTGATTATCTTGCCCTGTTCTCCGCTCGCCCGCTCGCCAACAATCCGGAGGCCGATACTCTCGCTCGGGAGCTTGCGCGCATTGACGGCACAAGCATCACCGATGCTGTGATTGTCGCCCTGCGGGAAACCATCCGCAACCGGATGAACAAGGAAAGCCCGAGAGAAACGGCGAAAAAGATTCTGGTTAAGCACGGCCTGTCTTTTCAGCCAGGTCGAAAGCCGGTTCCACCGGAGGCCTATCACGAGCTCGACCATGATCTCACAGGTGGTGACGAATAATGTTCGTCGATGCATGTTCGATTGCTTCCACTACGCCTATGCCAAGGCGATGCGCTCGCCGCTGCTCACGCTGGACGAGCTTTTGCTTCAGACAGACGTGGCAACCTTGCCGAAAGCATCAGATGAATGGCCGCCTTCGAAAAATTGACTGAACTGCCGGAGTTGACCGGGGCCGTTGCCGAGCAGGTAAGCGAGCACATGGCCTTGATCGCGCGCGGCGAGGAGCTCGACCTTCCATGGCGTAGACTTCGCGTCCTTATCGACTAGGAGCTTGTGGAAATAGTAACACCGGCGCTCTTGGGCGGTTCTCTTCGGGGGAGTCGGACAAGCCTTGGCTGGTCAGAGAAAGGAACGCAGTTTATGCGCGGTTGAGTGGAGCCGAAGCCCAGAATGGGGGTCTGGGAGTGAGCCTAGGCCCCTTCGCGGCGGGTTGGCATCGGCTGACACCTTTATCATGACGTCACCTCGGAGGACGAGAAGCGATTGTTGACGCACGGGTACGAGCTGCCTCGGTCGTTCGCTCGATCGAAAGGACTGTGTGTGGAGGAAGCTCTCCATCGTGCAAGGCGAGAGGCTGCTGGGCTGCTTCCTTGTCCGCTGCCGTCAGCCGATGATCAGGCGAAGAAAGTCCATCCAGGTGGCGTGCGAAATGTCTCTGTCCAAAGTGAAGGCGTTTGGAGGTTGCGCTGGAGCGTCCAGTTTCGCGCACCGGCGCGGCTAAGAGCGTGGCGCTTTGCACGCATGCAGGCCAGAAACGCGTCGGTATTCTTTTCGGATATGCAATAGTCGATTTTGGCGACGATAGGGCCACTCCTTGGCTTTAGATCGAGTGCCAGCTCCGGTGCGCGAAAATCCGAACTTTCCTGGTCCGTATCTTCCCATGGACGTATCGGCAACACCATTCCCGCTGCTGCAAGCAGCAACAGACCCCCGGCGGCGCCCTCCAAAGCCCAGGTCAGGGAGTAATTCTGCGCGACGGAACCCCAAATCCAGCTGCCGGCAGCCATACCGCCAGCGCTCAAGGCGTAGTAGATGGAGAGTGTACGGCCGACTACCCACCGTGGGCTTGCGAGTTGCACCGCCACGTCAATGCCGGTCCAGGTGATAAGCCAACCCGCGCCGCCCAAGGCAAGCGCGACTGCCGCCACAGGGACCGACGATGTTAGTGCAACGGAAACGCAACATGCTGCACAAGCGACAAAGTCGAACGTCACCAGCCTGTTTTGAGACGTGATCCGCCTAAGGAAGCCGTTGCTCATACCCGCGATGAAAGCCCCGGTGCCGAAGCCGGCCAATAGAATACCGTAGACGATCGGCCCGCTCTTCAACTGATCCCGAACGACGAGATGCAGCAACGCCAAGATCGAAATGCTGGCCAACCCGAAAAGGGTTCCGCGGGCGATCGCCGCCCTGATTTCCAGGGACATCGCCGTAAAGCGCACTCCGTCGTGAATCGCCGTCATCATTCTCTCGCGGGGGAGAGGCGAAGAGCGGATTTTCCATTTGGTGCGCCATAGTGCACCTAGAGGCGCGAGATCGCTCAGCGCGGCCAAGCCGAAAGCGGCCAGCGGACCAAAGAAGGCCAGAATCGTCCCACCCAGAGCAGGACCTATGCTGCGTACGATGTTGTATCCGACGGACATCAGCGTGACCGCGGCCGGTATGTCGCGCTTGTCGAGGATATCGCCGACCGAAGCATGCCAGGCCGGATCATTCAAAGCAAAGCCGCAGCCGGCCAGGAAACCCAGTCCGAGTATCAGCCAAGGATCGACAAATCCCAGACCGACCAAAATCATCAGCGTCGTTGATGCCAATGCTATCAAGCAGTGCCCCGCAAACATCACCCATCGGCGGCTGAAGTTATCGGCGATGGCTCCGGCGAGAATTGAGAGGAAAAACACCGGCAATGTGGATGCGGCCTGAACGAGTGCGACCATGAGGTCGGAAGCTGAAATGGTGGCCATCAGCCAACTGATGGCGACCGTCTGCACGAGCCACCCGAGGCTGGATATCTGTATGGCTGTACAGATCGAGCGAAATACCGGATTGCGAAGCGGGGCAAGCGTCGTTGGAGCGGACGGCTGAGGATCTTCGTGCTGCACGTTTTTTGCCTTCCACGAGCCGATCGTTAACTCACGGCTGCCAGTACTGACTTTTTGTCTATAGATTTGTGTAATCGGTCAGTATTTCCAGAGCATGACCCAGCAGTCGCTTCCGCACGCTCCACAATCAACTTTGGGGCGGCAGCGGAACCGGGCCGGGTGAAGACCGCAGCTTGACCCCGCTTGTTCACAGACGGGAGAGACAACGAACCCTAACAGGAGAGGTGCCACAATCTCGTCCTCGCCCTGGTTGACGACGAGTGCTCAGGGATGGCTTCCCTAAGCCCGATGATGATCGGCATTCGCGATGACCCCTCGTGAATGCGCGTTTTGTGATGGCAAGGGATTAGAGCTCGACTGGCCGACTTGCCGGGGCCAGTATTCGGTCCGTGTCCACAGATTTAGAACGAAGCGGTATTCGCATGGCTGTCAACGCGGACATTGAGAGCATTCGCCCGCCTGATTTATCGGCGCAGACGCCTAGAACGATCGAAGCTGTCCGCCGGGAAGTCCGCAGCCTCAACCATCATCTCGATCAAGACCGTCCCTAGCCGTGGCATACTACCCATCCGGCGAGGCTCTCGCATCAAGACCAGCCAGCGCCCTGGTTTCTCCCGGATCATCAGCGATTTAAATCAAATCCGTCTGTGGATACTAACGATTGCGCCTCCCTCACCTCCTAGACGGCTAATGCGGGCGGTAACTGAGAGGGTCATATGACAAGCGATTTTTCCGCCGCGCGGGTGCATTTAGATCGAGCGTATCACTACCTGCGGGGCGATGACCCGATAAGTCGGAGGGGGCGCGAAGCCTTGGACCTGCTACTTGAGGCGGTTACTGTCGAAGAGTTTAAGCAGCCACGCCAAAACGCGGAGATGCTAATGTTTCCGATTGGGCGCCGCTTCAGAGTCGGCCACCATGAACATGGTGCGCAGACACCCTCAGAATACCGCCCGTCCCGGCATGAGCCGAGTCGGGCAATCGAATGGGAGTCCGAAGCGTGTCGCTCACAACGATCCGTACTGAGCCGCCCTGGCTGAAGCTTCAATGCAATCCGACGTCGAGTTGCTCACGCCCGACGCCGGGTTCTTGTGATCGAGGCCAGGCTGCGGCGGAGCCGTTTCGCCAGCCATTCGCTTGGTTTCCCGTCCCAGAACGGCGTTGAACGGGCCGAGATCGCGAAACGGTCGCGTGAGCAGCTTTCGCGGCTACGAGACGCTCGCCTGGTACGACGGAACGGCCGAACGGGTAGGGGGCCGCGACGCATTGGGCGTCCCACTCGCCGACGGGGCGAAAAGCACCATGAAGGCAATGTGCGGCCAGGCAATGATTTCGATCTCTTAGCGGCGCTGGCGCCGATCTGCCGGGAGCCGTACGGGCGTTGCCAAGTGACGGCGCGATCGCGGTTTCGCAGGATGCTTCAAAGGATAAGCCCAAGGCACGGTTCTCACTTGCCGGCGTGCAGATGAAGCTGTCGGTCATGAAGAACACTGGAAAAGGCGGGGGCCTTACCTTGCCGATGGACGACGAGCAGGGCCGGTACATCGCCAAGTTCGCTTCGACGGCGTTTCCGGGCGTTTCCGAGAACGAATTCGCCAACCTGGCGCTGGCCGCAGCAATCGGCATGGAGGTGCCTGAATGCGAACTGGTCGAGAAGTCCAATTTTGAGGGCATTCCCGAAGAATTCAACACGCTGTCGTAGGGCAAGGTCCTTCTCGTCAAACGCTTCGATCGCGGCGCCGATGGCGAGAGGATACACATCGAGGATTTCGCTCAGGTCTTCGGTGTCTATCCCTCGCGCAAATATGAGGGAGCCGCTTACCATACATAGCCTCGGCTCTTGGCGTGGCCGTCTCGCCTACGGCGGCTCTCGAATTCGTCCGCCGCCTGGTGCTGACGGTCATCACCGGCAATGGCGACATGCACCTGAAGAACTGGTCTTTGATTTATCCCGGTAACGGCGACAAGCCGGTGCTTGCACCAATCTACGACGTTCTGTCGACCGTGTCATATATTCCCGCCGACGCTTTCGCTTGGAGGGGAGCGCTCGTTCAAGGCGCTAGCAGCACCGCGATGGAAGGCATTTGCGAACCGCGCAAGGCTTCCGGAGCCGGCAGTCCTGAAGGCAGTGGTCGAGACCGTCGAACTCGTCAATGAGCACTGGTGGCATCTGCCTGAGCGCGACGTTGTCGCGGCGAAAGTGCTTGAGCGGATTGACGAACATGTCAAGGCGATGACGCCGATACTGAACTCCTGCGCCGATAAGTGAGCCGCGTCGCCTTGGGTTGGTGAAATGGCGGAATTGTCGCCGTGGCTCCGGATGGATGCCGTGGATCGATGGTATGCCAGCGGCGCGCAGATTCCGCGCAGGTTCGATGAGGACACGCGAGACCAAGCACGTCAGCTCGCCGGAACAGAAGACTTCGCAGCATCCCCGCAATTAACGCTAGGGTCGAGATGCTGTTCGCCCACCTCACCACAACGATGCGGTTCGAACGAATGCGGTGACTGAGGATCGCGATCCGACGCTTTGTGTCGCCATTGTCGGGTCCGCTACACGGCTTGTTCCGCCGATCCTTTCTTTGGCCTCAAGCTAAATCCCTGAAAAGCAACCATGAAAACATTCTTCGGTTCGATCAGCCAAATTGGCACGAGTCTTGAGATCCTTGGGTGCGAGGCGGCCACAGCTGCCCGACGGCATTCATGTCGCGGCAGCCGCGATGAATGGAACGAAGGAAGGAAAGCTACATGTCAGGTTTGCGTCAGATCGCCTTTTACGGCAAGGGCGGCATCGGCAAGTCCACCACCTCTCAAAATACGCTCGCCGCCCTCGTCGATCTCGGGCAGAGAATCCTCATCGTCGGCTGCGACCCCAAAGCCGACTCCACCCGCCTGATCCTGAACGCGAAGGCGCAGGATACGGTCCTGCACCTCGCGGCCGAGGAAGGTTCGGTGGAAGACCTGGAACTCGCGGACGTGCTCAAGGTCGGCTACAAAGGCATTAAATGCGTGGAGTCGGGCGGCCCCGAGCCGGGTGTCGGCTGCGCCGGCCGCGGCGTAATCACCTCGATCAACTTCCTCGAGGAGAACGGCGCCTACGACGATGTCGACTATGTCTCCTACGACGTGCTCGGGGATGTGGTGTGTGGCGGTTTCGCGATGCCGATCCGCGAGAACAAGGCCCAGGAAATCTATATCGTCATGTCCGGCGAGATGATGGCGCTCTATGCCGCCAACAACATCGCCAAGGGCATCCTGAAATACGCCCATTCGGGCGGCGTGCGGCTCGGCGGCCTGATCTGCAACGAGCGCCAAACCGATCGCGAGCTCGACCTCGCCGAAGCGCTGGCTTCCAGGCTCAATTCCAAGCTTATCCATTTCGTGCCGCGCGACAACATCGTCCAGCACGCCGAACTCAGGAAGATGTCTGTCATTCAATATGCGCCGGACTCCAAGCAGGCCGGGGAATACCGGGCGTTGGCCGAGAAGATCCATGCCAATTCGGGCCAGGGCACCATCCCCACCCCTATCACCATGGAGGAGCTCGAGGACATGCTGCTCGACTTCGGCATCATGAAGACTGACGAGCAGATGCTTGCCGAGCTTCAGGTCAAGGAAGCGGCCAAGGCGGCCGCACAGTAACGACCGCTGCCGAACGAGGCGCGGCCTTGACCTGGCGCGCCTTTCAAAGAACGGCGCCTCGTTGGTGAGGCGTCACCCTGAACCTTGAAAGGGGTCCCATGAGCCTGGAATACGAGAATGACGGCGCCCTCCATGCGAAGCTTATCGAGGAGGTGCTGTCGCAATATCCTGACAAGGCGGCGAAGCGCCGCAAAAAGCACCTGAGCGTCGCAAAGAGCGGCGACGAGGCTGGCGAGGAAAGCGAGGTCCTTTCCGAATGCGAGGTCAAATCGAACATCAAGTCCATCCCCGGAGTGATGACGATTCGCGGCTGCGCCTATGCCGGCTCGAAAGGCGTGGTGTGGGGTCCAGTCAAGGATATGGTCCATATCTCGCACGGCCCGGTCGGCTGCGGGCAATATTCCTGGTCGCAACGCCGCAACTACTACGTCGGCACGACGGGCATCGACACGTTCGTCACGATGCAGTTCACCTCCGATTTCCAGGAGAAGGACATTGTTTTCGGCGGCGACAAGAAGCTGGAACGGATCATCGACGAGATCGAGGAACTGTTTCCGCTGAACAAGGGCATGACCGTGCAATCCGAATGTCCGATTGGCCTGATTGGCGACGACACCGAAGCTGTGTCCCGCAACAAGGCCAAGGAGCACGAAAAGACGATCGTGCCGGTGCGCTGCGAGGGCTTCCGCGGCGTCTCGCAATCGCTCGGCCACCACATCGCCAACGATGCGATCCGCGACTGGGTGTTCGAGAAGAAAGACGTCGAGTTCGAGGCCAGCCCGTACGATGTCAATGTGATCGGCGACTACAACATCGGCGGCGACGCCTGGGCTTCGCGCATCCTGCTCGAGGAGATGGGCCTGCGCGTGGTCGGCAACTGGTCCGGCGACGCTACGCTGGCCGAAATAGAGCGCGCGCCGAAGGCCAAGCTCAATCTCATCCATTGCTACAGGTCGATGAACTACATCTGCCGGCACATGGAGGAAAAGTATGGCATCGACTGGATGGAGTATAATTTCTTCGGCCCCTCCCAGACCGAAGCCTCTCTGCGCAAGATAGCCAAGCATTTCGGGCCGGAAATCGAGGCCAAGGCCGAGGCGGTCATCGCCAAATACCGGCCGTTGGTCGATGCCGTCATCGCTAAATACCGGCCGCGCCTCGAAGGCAGGACGGTGATGCTCTATGTCGGCGGGCTGCGCCCCCGTCACGTCGTCACGGCATATGAGGATCTGGGCATGGTGATCGTCGGCACTGGCTATGAATTTGGCCATAACGACGACTATCAGCGTACCGGCCATTACGTGAAGAAGGGCACGCTGATCTATGACGACGTGACTGGTTACGAGCTGGAGAAGTTCATCGAGGGGATCCGTCCTGATCTCGTTGGCTCCGGCATCAAAGAAAAGTACCCGGTCCAGAAGATGGGCATACCGTTCCGTCAAATGCATTCCTGGGATTATTCCGGCCCGTATCACGGCTACGACGGCTTCGCCATCTTCGCCCGCGACATGGATCTGGCCATCAACAACCCGGTCTGGGGCCTCTACGACGCTCCCTGGAAGAAAAAAGCCGAGCCGTCGGCGGCGATCGCTGCGGAATGAAAAACCTGGCCTCCCGGAAGCCGGGAAGGCCGATGAACGCCTGCGGCCCCTTGTCCGCGGGAGACCTGAAACGTTTCGACGTCCCTGTGCCGCCGTATGGCGCGGCCAGATGGAGAAGAGGTAACCATCCATGCCGCAGTCGGCTGAAAAAGTTCTCGACCATGCGCCCCTGTTCCGCGAGCCGGAATACAGGCAGATGCTCGCCGAGAAGAGGCTGAATTTCGAATGTCCTCACCCGGACCAGGTCGTTACCGACCAAGGCGAATTCACCAAGACGTGGGAATACCGCGAAAAGAACCTCGCTCGCGAAGCGCTTGTCGTGAACCCCGCCAAGGCCTGCCAGCCGCTCGGCGCGGTGTTCGCGGCCGCCGGTTTCGAGCGAACCATGTCCTTCGTCCACGGCAGCCAGGGCTGCGTGGCCTACTACCGCTCGCACCTGTCGCGCCATTTCAAGGAGCCTGCTTCGGCGGTTTCCTCCTCGATGACCGAGGATGCGGCAGTGTTCGGCGGCCTGAAGAACATGGTCGACGGGCTCGCCAACACGTACCAACTCTACGACCCGAAGATGATCGCCGTCTCGACCACTTGTATGGCGGAGGTCATAGGCGACGACCTGCACAGCTTCATCGAGAACGCCAAGGACGAAGGCTCCGTCCCGCGCGACTTCGACGTGCCCTTCGCCCACACGCCAGCCTTCGTCGGCAGCCATGTCGATGGCTACGACGTTACGGTCAAGGGCATTTTGGAGCACTTCTGGAAAGGCGAGGAGCGAACGGAAGCCGAGGGAACCATCAACATCATTCCGGGTTTCGACGGCTTTTGCGTGGGCAACAACCGGGAACTCAAGCGCCTGCTCGATCTGCTGGGCGTGTCATATACCTTCATCCAAGACGCCTCTGACCAGTTCGACACGCCGTCGGACGGCGAATACCGCATGTACGACGGCGGCACGAAGATCGAAGACGTGAGGAAAGCACTCAACGCCGAGGCGACACTTTCGCTACAGCATTACAACACCCGAAAAACACTGGAGTATTGCGAGGGGGTAGGGCAGGCGACTGCCTCGTTTCATTACCCGCTCGGAGTCCAGGCGACCGACGACTTCCTGATGGAGGTCTCCGCGATTTCCGGCAAGCAAATCCCCGAGGCAATCCGCCTGGAGCGCGGCCGACTTGTTGACGCCATGGCGGACAGCCAATCCTGGCTGCACGGTAAGAAATATGCCGTCTACGGCGATCCGGACTTTGTCTACGCCATGGCCCGCTTCATCATGGAGACGGGCGGCGAGCCGACCCATTGCCTCGCCACCAACGGCACCTCGGCATGGGAAGCGGAGTTGAAGGAACTGCTTGCATCATCGCCCTTCGGCAAGGACGCTCAAGTCTGGGCGGGCAAGGACCTCTGGGCCATGCGCTCGCTGCTCTTCACCGAGCCGGTGGACCTGCTGATCGGCAACTCCTATGGCAAGTATCTGGAGCGCGACACCGGCACGCCGCTGATCCGGCTGACGTTTCCGATCTTCGACCGGCACCATCACCATCGCTTTGCGCTCATGGGCTACCAAGGCGGGTTGCGCGTCCTGACGACGATCCTCGACAAGATCTTCGACAAGCTCGATCGCGAGACAAGCGAGACGGGCGTGACGGACTATTCGTATGACCTCACCCGCTAAGGGTGGCGGCCGGCTCTTCGGTGAGGCCGGTCGTCTTCCCGAAGGGACTTCGGAGACCAACGGAATGTCCTCGCTCAGAGCCAAAATCCAGGATGTCTTCAACGAGCCTGCCTGCGAGCAGAACCGCGGCAAGGATGCCAAGGCGCGCAAGGAGGGCTGTTCGAAGCCACTGACCCCCGGGGCGGCGGCCGGCGGCTGTGCCTTCGATGGCGCCAAGATCGTGCTGCAGCCGATCACCGACGTCGCGCACCTGATCCATGCGCCGCTCGCCTGCGAGGGCAATTCCTGGGACAACCGCGGTGCGGCTTCGTCCGGGCCAACGCTGTGGCGCACGAGCTTCACGACCGATCTCACCGAACTCGACGTGGTGATGGGGCGGGGCGAGCGGAAGCTCTTCAAAGCGATCCGCGAGATCAAGGAAGCGTATGGGCCGCCGGCTATCTTCGTCTATCCGACCTGCGTGACGGCGCTGATCGGCGACGACATCGAGGCCGTCTGCAAGCGCGCGGCGGAAAAGTTCGGCCTACCGGTGGTGCCGGTCAATGCGCCAGGCTTCGTCGGCTCCAAGAATCTCGGCAACAAGCTTGCCGGCGAGGCGTTGCTCGAGCATGTCATCGGCACGGTAGAACCGGACGACGCCGGACCCTATGACATCAACATTCTTGGCGAATTCAACCTCTCGGGTGAATTTTGGCTGGTGAAGCCGCTGCTGGATCGGCTCGGTATCCGGGTGCGCGCCTGCATTCCGGGCGACGCGCGTTACTTCGACATTGCCTGCGCGCACCGCGCCCGGGCGGCTATGATGGTGTGCTCGACCGCGCTCATCAATCTCGCCCGCAAGATGGAGCAGCGCTGGGACATCCCGTTTTTCGAGGGCTCCTTCTACGGCATCACCGACACCTCGGAAGCGCTCAGACAGATCTCTCAGCTGCTCGTGAAGAAGGGTGCCGATCCGGAGATCCTCGGCCGCACCGAGGCCTTAATTGCAGAGGAGGAGGCGATCGCGTGGAAAAAGCTCACGGCCTACCGGCCGAGGCTCGAAGGCAAGCGCGTGCTGCTCAACACCGGCGGTGTGAAGTCCTGGTCGCTCGTCCATGCGCTGATGGAGATCGGCATCGAGATCGTCGGCACCTCTGTCAAGAAGTCGACGGTCGAAGACAAGGAGCGCATCAAGCAGATACTCAAGGACGACAACCACATATTCGAGCAGATGGCGCCGCGCGAGCTTTACGCCATGCTCTCAGAACACAAGGCCGATATCATGCTGTCAGGCGGGCGCACGCAGTTCATCGCGCTGAAGGCCAAGACACCCTGGCTCGATATCAACCAGGAGCGCCAACATCCTTACGCCGGCTATGACGGCATGGTGGAACTCGTACGCCAGATCGACTTCGCCATTCATAACCCGATCTGGCGCCAGGTGCGGGAGCCGGCACCATGGGATTGCCAGACTGCGGTGAGGGAGGAACTGCCGAGCACGAAAAGCGAGACCGCGACCTTGCATGTTGTCCAGGAATTCGCCGGCACGACGATCGACGATTTCGGCGGGTGTTGAGGAAAGCCGATGGTCCGCATCCTTCCCCAGACCAAAGCGGCGGCGATCAATCCGCTGAAGTCATCGCAGCCGCTGGGTGCCGCCTTGGCCTTTCTTGGCGTCGACGGCGCGATGCCGTTGTTCCACGGCAGCCAGGGGTGCACCAGCTTTGCGCTCGTGCTGTTCGTGCGGCATTTCAAGGAAGCCATCCCCTTGCAGACGACGGCGATGGACGAGGTGGCGACGATCCTCGGCGGGGCAGACCATCTGGAAGAGGCGATCCTCAACCTCAAGGCCCGCACAAAGCCAACGCTGATCGGGGTCTGCACCACGGCGCTGGTGGAAACCCGGGGCGAAGACTGCGCAGGAGATATCGCCAATATCAGGCTGAAGCGCAGGCAAGAACTCGCGGGTACGGAGGTGGTGCTAGCCAACACACCGGATTTCGACGGCGCGATCGAAGAGGGCTGGGCCAAGGCTGTCACCGCGATGATCGAAAGGATTACGCGGCCCGGCGAGCAGGCGCGGCAGTCGAAGAAGATCGTGATCCTGCCTGGCTGGAACCTCACTGTGGCTGATATCGAGCATTTGCGTGAAATGATTGAAAGCTTTGGACTCAAGCCGGTGATTCTGCCGGACGTCTCCGGCTCGCTCGACGGTACGGTGCCCGACCGCTGGATCACGACCACCTACGGCGGCACCAGCATCGAGGATATCCGCGAGCTTGGCACGGCCGAGCAATGCATCGTCATCGGTGAGCATATGCGCCGCCCGGCCGAGCTGCTTCAGAGGTTGACCGGCGTGCCTTACGTGCTGTTCCGGTCGCTGACTGGATTGAAGAACGCCGACCGGTTCGTCTCTCTGCTGTCCGCGGTTTCGGGCGCGGCGGCGCCGGCTGGGGTGCGCCGTCGCCGGGCGCAGTTGGAGGACGCGTTGCTCGACGGACATTTCCACTTTGGAGGCAAGAAAATTGCGATCGCTGCTGAACCAGACCAACTCTACCAACTCGCGAGCTTCTTCATCGGCATGGGCTCCGAAATCGCGGCGGCGGTCACCACGACCGACATGTCGAAAATTTTGGAGGAAGTACCGGCGCAGTGGGTTCAAATCGGCGATCTCGGCGATTTGGAAGCGCTTGGCGCCGGCGCTGATCTTCTCGTCACCCATTCCCACGGCCGCCAGGCGGCGCAGCGCCTCGGCATTCCGCTCATGCGCGTCGGCTTCCCGATCTTCGACCGGCTCGGCAGTCAGCACAAGCTCACAATCCTCTACCAGGGGACCCGCGACCTGATCTTCGAGGTTGCCAACATCTTTGAAGCCAACCGGCACACGCCGACGCCTGAGGCGCTTGATCCACTCCGTAAGCGAGAAATGCCAGATGAGCTCCGTTCGTCGCCTCTCGCTCGTCACTGACGAGGTTCACGCACCGACGCCGGAACGCCAAGCCGGCGCATTGCGCGTGGCTATCGCCACGCAGGACATGAAGAACCTCAACGCCCATTTCGGTTCGGCCAGGCGCTTTGCTGTCTACGACGTGCGACGCGAGGAGTGGAATCTCGTTGAAGCCGTAGCGTTCGATGACGTTTCCGACGAGAGCGGGGAGCACCGAACTGAGGGCGATGACCGCATCGCCCCGAAGGTGGAGGCGCTGAAGGGCTGTCATCTGCTGTTTTGTCTGGCCATCGGCGGACCTTCGGCGGCCAAGGTTGTTTCGGCAAAAATTCATCCGATCAAAGTGCCGCAGCCCGAAACCATCCAAGAGGTGCTGTTGCGCACGCAGATGATGCTCAGGACTTGTCCTCCCCCCTGGCTGCGCAAGGTGCTGGCGCAGGCAGGTGTCGCCGAACAGAAACCGTCCTTCGAGGAGGAGGACTGAAATGAGGAGTGGGCGAAATGTCTGATGCCACGGTTACCTCCGCTGTCAACGAGAACGAGGCGGCCTTTGCCACCCCGTTCGTCAAATGCCTCCTGCGGCTGATCCGCGCTCAGGATTCCTACGGGTTATGGGAAGGCAAAACGGACGCCGAACTGCTGGCCGACTTCATCATCACGAGGGAACAGCGCCGCGCGATCCCGATCATCGGCGATCCCGATCCCGACGTGCTGTGGAGGCTTGATATGTTTTACACCGCCGTTGGGCTTGCGATCGAGGAGCGCTGCGGCCTCATGGCATCGCCGATGATGGAGCTGAGCCATGAAGGCTTCGGGCGCGTGCTTTTCACGGCGGGGCGGTTAGTCGCTCTATCGAAGACGCTGCGCGACGTCCACAGGTTCGGCTTCGAGACGTTCCGGAAGCTCGCTCAGGCCGGCACGAAACTGGTCGGCGACGCAATCGCTACCATCGAGACCTATCCCGAGGTGGCGCGTGCGTGATGAAGCGGATCTTCGAGCAAGGGGGGCCACGACAATCTTGAGCGAGCGCGATAGCCAGCCCACGGAAGCCGAGGCGGGCCAGGTCGATGAGTGGGCTCTTGGGGTAGCGCCGATGAAGCCACTCGTCCTGATCTGTTCGCAAGATGCGGAGTTCTATCTGAATTATAGCCACATTCTGGAGGCGGACCGCTTCGCGAGTGAGCAGGCAGGCTGCGCGAAGGAAGCATTTGTATTGGCCGAACAACGGGAGTTCCACGCCGTCGTGCTGGACTGCGTGCCAGCAAGCGCGACGGGAGCCACAATCTGCGCCCGCCTCAAGGAGGAGCCGCGGACGGCCGACCTGCCCGTTATTGCCCTGATCGCGCGCGGCGCCGAGGACCAGCACCTCGATCTCCTGAAAGCTGGCATTGACGAGATCTTTGTGCGGCCGATCGACCCGGCCAAGCTGCTCGACTGTGTACGGGCGAGGCTGGCGCTGCCGAAGCGGGGTTCAAACGGGATCGAAAACGGCAGCTGGCTCTGCTGCGGCAGCCTTGAAATGAAGCGCGATGCCCGCCGGATTCGCGGCAATGGCCACGACATTCACCTCGGACTCATCGAGTTCAACGTGCTGCGGGTTATGATTGAAGCTCCCGGCAAGGTCTTCAGCCGGGAGGAGCTTATCGGCAGGGCCTGGGGGGACAACATCCATGTCGAACCACGCACCGTCGACGTCCATATCAGCCGGATTAGAAAGGCGCTGAAGGCGGCCTCGCCAGGTAGCGTCATTCGCACCGTCAGGTCGGCCGGCTACTTGCTCGAGGAGCCGGACGAATGAAAGCGAACGGATGGAGTGCCACTCCCCCGTCGGGCTGAGGGCAAGTCTTGCGGCTTCGAAACGCGCCGGCACGTACGACATAAGCGTACTCAGTGTGACGGGAGCTGACCACTCCGATCAGGATGTCAGAACAGCTGCCAGCTTGTGTGCCGAAGTCGGCGCGTATCTTTCCGTACTGGTGATGTCGCCTCCGCCGCTCATTATGCCGTCTCCGCTGCTCGGCGATGGCATCCCCGAGTGGCCTGGACAACGCGCACAGGCCATCGCCAGACTGGACAAACGGTTTAGGCAGATCGAGAGATTTTCACAGGACATGGCCAACCTGGAAAAGACATCCAGGGAAATTCACAAACTGCTGAGAGCCACGTGGCGCTGCTATGATGTCGATACCGAACACTGGGACAAGGCTGGCGTCGGTGACGCGGTGCGACAGCGGGCGCTCTGCACCGACCTGACCATCATCGGCCCCGCACTTCTCGACGACACTAGTCTCGGACCTCTTGTTATCAACGGCAGCTTGTTCGATACGGGAAAGCCGGTGCTTGTCGTGCCGGAGGGCGCTGAGGCAACTCTGTCTCCACGGCGCGTGCTGGTCGGCTGGGATTCGCGAGTCGAGGCGTCCCGTTCGGTTCGGGAAGCGCTGGATCTGCTAGCCGGTGCTGAGGAAGTTCGTGTCGCACTAGTCGATCCGGAGGCGACCTGCACCGGAAACGGCGCCGAGCCGGGAGCCGACATCGCTGCCTATCTCACTCGGCATGGTGCTCGGGTGTTGGTCGACCGGCTGCCGAGCGCCGGCAAACCGGTGGCCACGGTGCTCGCGCAGCACGCAATCGACACGTCTGCCAACATGATTGTCATGGGTGCCTATGGCAGCCGCCGGCTACGCGAGCGGCTCTTCGGTGGCGTGACAAGATGGATAGTTGGCAAGCCGCCAGCCGCTGTTTTTGGCCCGCTGACGGGTTTTGAAGTAGCGCCGATGCTGTTCGAGGCTCTACTCCCCTGGTCACCTACCCTGATGCGAAGTCGGAGAAAGGTCGCGGCAAAGCGCAACTTTCGCGAAGCTCGAATTTGCAAGCGCCGTCGCCGAGACATCCCGGACGTCTCTAACGCGCGCTCGGGGGTTCTCCTCGCCCGAGATGATCCGTAACGCGGAGCTCAAAAGGCCGCGCAGAGGTACAGGCGCTCCTCAATGCGCTCAAAACACCGATGCTTGGGTCGGCGTGGTCGAGAAAGAAAGTCGTTTCAGCGCAGCAGGCCGCGTTCAGACCGTAGCCGCATCCGTATTAGCGTTATCGCGATTTCCTCACCACTGGCCGTGAGTGCCGTGAGTGAACACCGCAACGACCGTGCAGCGGCCAAGGCGCCGACCTTCGAGTCGGACGGTCGGGCTCTTGCCGGCTTCGGCGCGAACGATGGCGTCAATCACGTTGTCATCGCCTGGGATGGTAGCCGGGTCAGCGGCGAGGGAGGCCGCATCTTCGGCGTTTTCTGTCTGCCCGGCCCATCGCATGGCGACCGAGCGGCCTTGAGGCTGGTCAAATTCCGACAACGCTCACATTCGCACCAGGCGGTCCCTGTAGCGCCTGAGCACAGGGAACACAGAAAATGTCGGCACAAAGCAGGAACCCCGGAGAGCTCACCGGCCGCACATTCCGGCACTCATCCTAGCCTTTTTCGCCACGATCATCGTCGTCGATCTGACGATGGCGGTATTGGCGAGCTGCAGCTGGACCGGCTTCGTCGTGAAGAACTCCATGACGCCAGCCAGGAATTCAATCGCAAGGCGGATGAGGGCAGGGCACAGGCGACGCTCGGATGGAGCTGCCCCTTGCGATCGCAAATGGCGAGATCCGCTACCGCCTGAGGGACCGAAACGGCAAGACGCTCAAGCCGGTGGCGTGAAGCGGACGATGATGACGAGCTTGGCGGTAGCCAACGCAGTCATGATGTCCACGGCCTCGTCCCTCGGCGCGAATGCGTATTGAGTCGTCCGGGCCACGCTTTTCTGCCCGGCGCGAAGCGGTGATGCGTGTCCAAAAACTGACAGCGGCAGAAAACATGTCGGGTTCAATACAACCGGCCATCTTGGCAGATCGAGGCTTTTGACAGCGAATCACGGGGTTACTGCGCGCTGAGCGCGCTGGCACGGCCTTTGCGAATTGAGATGCGGCAACACTGAGGGAAGGCTGGCTGCACGCAGACGCGCGTGACGAGCGATGCTCTCCTCTCCTTGAACCCGCGTGCCCCTCTCTAAGAGGGAAACAAGCTCGCGCCTGAAGTCGCGCAACCTTTGGCCATAGCTTTGGAGAGCAACATGGTATTGCAAATGGAGTCACCGGCTCCTTCGATCAAAGTGGAGAACTGGCTGCGTGGCGAGCCCCTTACGAACCTCCAGCCCGGCAAAGTGTATATCGTCGAGTTTTGGGCAACTTGGTGCGGACCATGTGTGTCGGCGATGCCCCATCTGATGCAGCTGCAGGAGAAATACAAGGACAGCGGACTTGAGGTCGTCGGGATCGCGGCTGATGAAGACGCTCCAACGGCCGTCGAGGCCCGAACCAAGTTGGACGCTTGGTTGACCGAAAAGTGCTCGAATCTGAACTATCGGATCGCGTTCGACTACACGGGCGAAATGAACAAGCCTTGGATGAAACCCAGCTTTTCCGTCGGGATTGCGACCTCGTTCGTGGTCGACCGAGACGGCCACATCGCCTTTATCGGTCATCCGATGCAACTCTATGAGGTTTTGCCGAAAGTGCTTAGCGGCGGCTGGCGCACCAGCGATCAAGCCGCCGATACGGAGCGGATTTTCAGCCACCAACGCATAGCGCGCGAACTAATGCTGACCAGCCGACATACGCCAAACTTCGGCCGGCGATGCAGGCCGAGGACTGGACGGCGGCGCTCTCGGCTGTCGAAGAAGGCGTCGCCTTGATGTCTGACAATTTCGACTTCCGGGAGACTCATACGAATCTACTGCTTCACAAACTGCGCGACATGCAGACCGGCTTGCCGGTTATGCACCAATTAGTTCGGGACGCGATCGGCAAAAAATTCGAGGCGGAGCATTGGATGGCCATGGCCCTGAACCAACTCTTCGATCCCGCGAAGCACAACTCCCATCTCCCGCGTGCTGAGCGCTTTGCGATGGGCAAGGAGCTCTCCGAAGCCATTCTGACACTGAATCCCCCGCAAGCCGACGGCCCTAAGTTCCGGTCTTATCCGGCGGTCGCTCGGTACTATCACGAGAGCGGCAACAAAGATCGCGCGATCGAGTTAGTCGAGCTGGCACTGAAGTCGCTAGACGGTTCGGAGCCTATCCCGGACAAACTGAAACAGCACCTTCTGCTGGATTTGCTGCAGGCCCTGGCCAACTACAAGGGTGAGAAGGTTTGTTACGGCGCTCCCTGTGCGGCTCCGCAAAACAAGCTTCCCGAAGGGGCCAAAGCGCAGCCGGGCGAGAAGAGCACCTAAAAGGGGGGGATGGTCGAATGTTTACGGGCCAATTCGTTCATTTCCCTGCCGTGGCCGCAGCAACTAGGCTCCGTGCAGCACCTGGTGGATCGTTTGTAGCAGGTTCGAGGCTCGAATCTTGCGATGATCTCCGGCCGCATCACGGCGGAAGTGATGTTCGACGCGGATCCGCCTGGAAGGCTTGGCAGTCGAGGATGCGTCCAAAGTCGGCCGCAGGGACATCAATTGCGTGGAATTGGCCGCCCCGAGCCGGGCGTCGGATGCGCAAGTGTGCCCGAAGTAGGCGTCTCCGAAAAAGAAATCCTCCTTCGAGGAAGAGGACTGAAATGAGGAGAAAATGAAGTGTCTGACGCCGCGGTTAGCCCTGCTGTCAACGAGGACGAGGCGGCGCTTGCCACCCCGTTTGTCAAATGCCTCGTGCGGCTGATCCGTGCTCAGGAGTCATACTGCTTATGGGAAGGCAAATCGGACGCCACGCTGCTGGCCGACTTCATCGTCACCAGAAAACAGCGCCATGCGATCCGTGGCATGGGCTATTCCGATCCGGACGTGCTGTGGAGGCTCGATATGTTTTACACCGCCGTCGGGCTTGCGATTGCGGAGCGTTTTCGCCCGGTGACATCGCCAATCGTGGAGATGAAAACCGTAAGGCGTTCGGGCCCGTGCTTTTCACGGTCGGGCAGTTCGCCGTTCTGTCCAGACGTCCATCGGTTCGGCTTCGAGACTTTCCGGCAACTCGCGGAGGCCGGTACGAAACTGGTCGACGATACGACCTCAGCCACTGAAGCCTATCGCGACCTAGCGCGGGCGTGATGAAACTGATTTTCGAGGAAGGGTTATGTCAAAGCTAGATGAGATGGGGAAGAAAGTCCGAAAGCTTCAGCTGCGCGCGGCAGTTGCCAAGATGAAATTGCGCGACCTTGCAGAGGATCTCCCGGGAAAATGGACGGAGATAGAGGAAGTTGCCGAGGAAACGTCGGCCGTTTTTGCCGAGTTGGATGGTGCCAAGAGAGAGCTCGCTGCAATGAAGAAGTTACGATGAGGAGCACATTCACCACCCGCGACGGCTCCGGATGGATGCCGGAATATCTCACCGCTATAGACGGCACGACCTGCATCGGCTGCGGCCGCTGTTTCAAAGTCTGCTCGCGCGAGGTCATGCATCTTTACGGCGTCGATGATGCGGGTGAAATCCTCGGCGCCTGCGACGACGAGGATGACGATTTCGATGGCGAGCTCAATCGCATGATCATGGTCGTCGATCATGCCGGCCGCTGCATTGGCTGCGGGGCCTGCGCCCGCGTCTGCCCGAAGAACTGCCAGACCCATGTTGCGGCCGACCAGGTCGCAGCATGATCTGAGGAGACAAAACCAGGAGAACGGCGTTGCCCTTTAGAATCTTTTGTCGCGTCCTGGGAATGGTCCTGTGCAGCACCGCTCTGACCGTCTACTTCGCTTCTCATTCCATCGGCACAGTAGTCGTCACGACGCTGGCTTGTTCGCTGCTCCTTCAGCTGGCGTATTTCGGTAGCGTGCTCTTTCTGATCTGGCGGTCTAGCTGCGCTAGAAGAGCTGGCCAAATGGCTGAGCATTTCGGTCGTTGCAAGGAAGTTGGATACCAGCCGCCAGACTATGATGAGGTGAGGAATGAATCTTCAGATTTACTCCATCAAATGATAGCCATATCGCTGCTGCCTCTTGAGGCGCATGACAAGGTCTGTACTCAGATACTTTGGATCGGCGACAGCGGTTTTGCGGTCCTGGACCTGCTCGCCGCCGTGCGGCGTCGATGCACCGTCGTCAGCCGGCTGCGTCTTGATGCCAACCTCTACCCACCGCCCCGGCGCGCGGGCCACGGGCGCTTGGCAGGCCGGCCAGCAAGCAAGGGCGCGCCCTTGCCCAAGCTCAAGGCCGTCGCCGAAGCCAGGACGACCGTCTGGCGCAGGATTGTCGCCTCCGAATGGTACGGTGACGAGCGCTGTCAACTGGACATCATGTCGGGAACCGGTATGTGGTATCGCCCCGGCAGCAAGATCGTGCCGCTGAGATGGGTCCTCGTTCGAGACCCCATTATGCCCGCCCGCACACGGAAATTCTGACACTCCCGCTCGCCGGGCAGCCGGAACTGGCCCACGTCTTCGCCCTGCCGCTGTCGCTTGCCCGGCGCGTCAGGGACCGGCGGCAGCGAGCGCGGCCGCAAGGTCTATTCCCTGCACGCTCCCGAGGTGGAATGCATGGGCAAGGTTAAGGCTCACAAGGCCTATGAGTTCGGCGTCAAGGTCTCGGTCGCCACCACGCTGCGCGCAGCCGCGGCGGCCAGTTCGTCGCCCATGTCAAGGGCCCGCAATCCCTATGACGGCCACACGCTGGCCACCGTCATTCCCGCCATCGAAACCGCGATCGGCGCCAATCTCGGCAAGATCGTCACCGACGCCGGCTATCGCGGCCACAACGCGCCGAAGGACAAGATGTTCAAGGTCCATGTCGCCGGCTGACCAAGGCCATCAAGCGGGCACTGCGACGCCGGTCCGCCGTCGAACCGGTCATCGGCCATCTCAAGCAGGACCACCGCATGGGCCGCAACTTCCTGGCCGTCACCGATGGCGACGCCAAACAACGCCACGCTCGCCGCCGTCGGCTACAACTTCAGCCTCTTGCTCAACTGTCTGAGGCTTTTGTTTGCCTACTTCCGGCGCTGCTTGCAACCGCTCCAGCGTCACCGGTCCAGCCACTATCAGCCTGACCTCCGCAGTTCAACCGGAATAGCCTCTGAAACGGGACTCGCCTTCAACGCCGGTGCCGAAATGGCTTTCTTCACGGGGTGACGATTCAAAACTAGAAGAAGTGCTTGACGTCTCTCTGCTGGAGCGCACAACAAAGCGTGTCGAGTTGAAGGCTTTCGGCCGTTATTTACTTGATAAAGCGCGCGTATAGTCATGGCACGGGAAAACGCTGTTGTTGAACTTCCGGCTGCGACCACAAGACAGAAAGATCAGGTGCGGATCGCTTGCCTTCCTTCTGTTGGAATGCGCCTGCTTCCCCGGATTCCTGACTAGTATTGCAATGCTACCCGCGCGTCTCGTTCAGAGTTTTTCGACGGCAGTGCGCTCGATGTGATGGCAATGGTCGAGAACGGCCATGTCGACCTCGGAATCGGATGAAGCTGGGTGATGAAGCCGGGTTGGACTGCATCGAGCTCTTCCAGGCGCGCAGGAGGCAAGTGGGCCGCATATCGTTACGATTCGCCAGAGGTCGGAAATGGTGTGATCGACCAACTGATTAAGTCGACGGCACGCTGAAGGATCGCCTTGCTCTGAGCGAGGCTGGGTGAAACGGCGATGACATATCCCATAGAGTCTCGGACGTCGCCTTTCCTGAGTATTGGCGTCTTGGGTTCAATGTAAAATTTGACATCGACAACACCCGGTACAGCAGCCGCGCGACAGTCGCCATCGATCCAATCGAGGATGCCATCGCGATCAGGAAGCAGGGACCGCCAGCCCACAGTCTGCGGATGCCTTTTGCGCAAATCCCATTCCTGGCCGATGACAAGCTTGATGTGCTCGGTGACGAGATCGACACCGTGAGCCAGTCGGATCAGTATAGGTTCCCCAACACCAAGACGCGGATTGACTTCAATGACGACTGGGCCACGCTTCGTCCACCGGAAGTCAACGTTCGATGGCCCCCAGCCAAGGCCCAGAGCTCGCAAACAGCTCAGCGAAACATCGGCGATACGTTGATGGTCATCATCAATCAGCGGGGCCGGACAGATGCACTCACGAACGACGAAATGCGGCGGCGGGCCGTACTCGTAGGCGGTAATTCCAATAACCTCATTCCCCATTAGATTAGCGACATAAAGGGGGCCTTGGGCGAATTCTTCGACCAGTATCCTCGGCGAAGAGCGCCATACATGCTTCCCGCCCAACAGATAGGTCGTATGTTCGGCCAACTCATCGGCGTCGCGGCACAATCGGACACCGCTGCTGCCGCAGCCCATGGCTGGCTTAACAACCACAGGCAGGCCGATCTCCGCGGCAGAGCTTTCTACCTCCGTCGCATTCGCTGCCAAACGATAAGCAGGTATTGGAACGCCGGCCGCTGCGAGCCGCTGACGTTGAATGAATTTGTCGCAGCACCTTTCAACGGATGCGGGGTTCGGTCCCGGTAGACCGAAATGCTGGCAGAGCTTGCCAACTGTCGCAGGGATCGACTCGTCGAGGCCTGCAAACCCGGTAATGCCGGCAATGTCATAGGTCGTACGCAGACGGGAACATTCATGGATCAGCGCATCGAGATTGTCTGTATCGATACGGTTTGCCTGGATCCCGTTCGCCGCAAGATAGTCGTATTGAGTTGGATCCGCCGCCAGGGTAATTGGATGAAGACCAAGACGCTGGGCCGCTTGGATGTGTAACGGACCATTACCCCTTGAGCCTCCAACCATAATGAGCGCTCTTTTTGTCATTAGCTTTAGCCCCGACATTGCGTGCTGTGTGCGGTTCGAGCCTAAATCGGCATCTACTTTTTTCAGCCGTGCCCGACTCAGACCTTGCCGTGAGCGTATCATCGTCAGCAATTTGCGGTCGCAAAGATCCTGTAAATTTATTTGAAGGATCTGTTGCATCGGTCGGATTTGGCGAGCTGCTGGTCAGGCCGGCGCTGCGGCGTCGGTGCCGTTCACCGCTTCGCTTACGTCCGAGAGGTTCAACGCCACCTGGTGCATCGCCGCGTTGTGAGGCCCGCATATCAGCAGTCGACGCATTTTGGCGCAAACTTCCCCACCAAGTGCTATCGATTCAAAATGTCACCGCCGAGATCAGGCGTAGCGAGTGCTTCGCTCGGGTATCGACAAGGCCCGATACGCGCGGATTAACCGCGCCCGAACCGCGCGACGGGCGCTCGTTCGTGCAACTGCTGCATGAACGCGTGTGGGCTTCACTCGGCTGAAAGAGGACGGATTCCTCTTCGTCGGTCCCGCCGCCACAGCGAGGGTCCGGCGCCAGCCTGTCGGCGACAGTGTGCCGATTTGGCGCGCTTCAGCAACCTTATGAGGCACCAAGGCGCCCCCGAGTTCCGCTCTGAGGACACTCAGGGCTCGTGAGCACGCTCGGATCTACAGCTCGAGCGCATGACCTACACCGGCCACGTGGCCCTCTACCTGTACTGCTTCTGCGCTTCGATGATGACGAGCACAAACATCGTTTCCTGCCTCGAATGGCGAGTTGGACAGACCGCCGGCTTTGAGGTGCGCCGGCGACCACTAGTGACCAAAGGCGCGAAACGGTTCCTCACATCAGACATGGATGGCGCTCGAGTACCGTCTTCGCCTTCACCGATCCGTGGTCGGAAACACTAATGCTTCACGGGGCCGAGTTACCACCGACTTTCCCGAACTGGTCAGACAATCCGGGAGGCTGACAACATCACAAATCACGTAGCTGCACGCGGGTCCGCGTTTCAAAAGCCGATGTATTTTGGCGCAAAACTACCTTGCCCATGCGTCATATAATCCTGAAGGACCTTTAGCAGCATCCCCACCGAGGAATTACGATCATGACCAGTTCGCAGGGCGATTTTACCAGGCGCGTCGATGCATTATTCAGCAAGTTCAGCGGACCGGAAATGCCTGGCGCTGTTATCGCCGTGACCGAGAACGGCCGCGAGATCTTCGCCAATGCCTATGGTCTGGCGAACATCAACGACGACGTGCCAATGGGGCGTAAGACCATCATCCGCATCGGTTCGCAGAGCAAGCAGTTCACCGTGCTGCTGATCCTGATGCTGGAGGCAGAAGGCAAGCTCAGCCTGGAGGACGAGGCGCAGAAGCACCTGCCCTATGTGCCCCGGCTCGAGTACCCGGTCACGCTCAGGCACCTCGCCTCCAATACGAGCGGCTACCGCGACTATCTGGAAGGCATGTTCCTTAGCGGCCTGTCGATCTTCGCGCCGTCAGACCGCCAGACAGTCCGCGATGTCATCGCCAGACAGGACGCGCTCAATTTCAAACCCGGCAGCGCGATGCTCTATTCGAATAGCGGCTTCTTCATGCTGTCCGAGATCATTGAACAGATCGAGGGCGCAACCTTCGACGAGGTCCTGCGCCAGCGCATCACCGGCCCGCTCGGCATGGACGACACCTCGCTCCTGCCGCGCGACTGGTTGGCCAGGAAGCGACTGGCCGCCCACTATACAAAACGCGCTGACGAGTGGATCCATCTGGGCATGGGAATTGAATTAGGCGGCGAGGGCGGCATGGTTTCGACTCTCGACGACATGGTGGTCTGGCAGCAGAACCTGATCGACCCTAAGGTCGGCACTGCGGAAATGTATGAGCGCATGGTGACGCCATTCGTGTTCGACAATGGCGCGACCGGCTTCTACGGGCTTGGGCTGGTAACGGATGTTTATCGTGGCCGCCGCGCTGTTAGCCACGGCGGTGATGTTGCCGGCGGCCTTTCGCACTCGATGCGCTTCATTGACGACGGGCTTGGTATCGTCATCATCGCCAACAACGACCAGGTAACCGCCTTCCCGGTCGCCCGCCGCATCGCCGACATCTATTTCGGAAACGCCGCGCCAGCGCCGTTCGAACTTGCTCCCGGCCGCTACCGACAGGAAGACGGCCCCGAGGTGTTCGAGATCGTCGCCAAGACTGGCGTGCCGACCTTCCTTAGTTCCGTTGGTGTGGGCGGGTTCGATTTTGGCCACCCAGGCGGCGCCAAGCCCGAGAGCTCGATCACCGACCTGGTTCTCAGTCCAAGGCCGGACGGTAAGGTCGATGGCATGTTCTGCGGTACGCCAAGGGTCTACACACCCCTGGTCGCAGACGCCAAGGCGGCCGCCCCTCTTGCCGGAAGGTACGCAAACAAGGCGCAGGGCCTGCAGGTCGAGATCGACGCCGACGCACGGCGTGGCATGTTCCGTCTGCGCTCCGATCTCGGCGCATTGAACGCGACCATTGTCGCTGCGGACAGTGATCTTTGGTTCTTGATCCAGCCCGGCACCGACATGGGTCCCTATCGGCCCTGGAGGGCAACGCTAAGCGTCACCGCAGACGGTTTCGAGATAAACTCGGACCGCGTCAAGAAACTGCGTTTCACGCGAGCCTGAGCGACTTTAATAACGGCGAGGTCCACCCTGTCCCCGAAGGGGTTCGACGCGCTGGCGCGCAAGTATCTGCGCCAAGCGCCGCTATCGCGGCCTGGTTTGCTCGCAGGTGCGTTGCGGCAGCGACCGCCGTCAGCCGGCCCGATGTCGCCCTCGGCGGTAGACTGCGGGACATTGCGCGTTGGTCGCTGCGAGGAACCGATACGCGCGACCACACGGCGCGGCATCTCGGAGTCAACCTAGAGCATATCCGGCGATCGATGAATCATTGTGAGGTGACACAGGCTTGGCCGGCTGATTCAACGTCCACTTTGAAGAGGTGGACGATGGCAAGAGCACTGAGCGGCGATCTTCGGTGGCGGGTGTTGAGGGCTTCGAGCGAGGACATGTCCGCGCGGCAGGTGGCAGCCCGGTTCACGGGGTCGGGATATCGGCTGCGATCCGTTGGGTCGCGCGCGCCAAGATCGGCGAGCGAACGCCTCGGCCGCAGGGTTGGCGGCGAGGTTCAAGCCTCGATGCGCATGAAGCCTTCATCGTCGGGCTGATCGAGGAGCGCAAGGACATCACACTGAACGAGATGGTCGAGCGGCTTGCGACCGAGCGGTCGGCACGTATCGGACGCAGCGCATTGAGCGCTTGGCTTTGCAGGCGCGGCTGGACGTTCAAAAAAAGTCCGCACATGCACTGGAGCAGGACCGTCCAGACATCCTGAAGCGCCGCCGCGCTTGGTTCGATGGCCAGCTCGATCTCGATCCTGCCCGGCTCGTCTTCATTGATGAGAGTGTGCTGCAGAGCAGCGGAAGGAGTTCAACATGAACTAAGACCGTAGCGTAAAGCTGCGTGAATGATGGGGGACGGCCCTCCGGGATCGGCTTTCAGGAGCAGGTCTCAAACCAGTCCAAGCTGCTGCGGTAAAGAGCCGTGGTGGTGAGCGTTGGATGAAAAGTTCGGACGAGATCCGAGCAGGTGGGTGTCCGAAAGACGAACGAAAGTGAACCCTTCGAAGACGCGTCGTTATGAACGTAAGTGTCGCCGAAACCAGGACCGTCTCGTCATCCTGGGACAAGTCCGCCGGGTGCCTGATGACAGGGCGGGCGGCGACCGGCGTTGAGGGGGCGTGAGTCGGACACAGGCATTCGCGCGGAACTGCAGGAACCAGGCTCCTGATGCAAAGGGAGAAGCTCAAGCGGGCCAAACCGCAAGGCGAGAGTACCGATGCAGGAGACTGGGGCGGACCGGCCCGTATGAGCGTTGAAGGCCCTGTAATGGGGCCGGAGCAAAGGGGCCGGATCAGGTGGTCGTATTGTTTGGAACAACTGGAAACAGGATGACTTCGGAAGATACGACAGACAAGCCGTTTCGAATTGCGAAACGACAAGTGTACGAAGCTTACAAAGCGGTCAAAGCCAACCAGGGCGCAGCCGGGGTGGACGGGCAGACCCTGGAGATGTTCGAGAAGGACCTTGCAGGAAACCTCTACAAGGTCTGGAATCGGATGTCCTCAGGGACGTACTTCCCGCCGCCGGTTCGCGCTGTCTCCATTCCGAAGAAGAGTGGGGGCGAAAGGGTTTTGGGTGTGCCCACCGTCAGCGATCGGATCGCACAGATGGTGGTCAAGCAGATGATTGAGCCGGATCTGGACTCCCTCTTTCTTCCAGACTCCTACGGCTACAGGCCGGGAAAGTCGGCTCTGGATGCAGTTGGCGTCACGCGGCAGCGATGCTGGAAGCATGACTGGGTTCTGGAATTCGACGTCAAAGGGCTGTTTGACAATCTTCCGCACGATCTCCTGCTGAAGGCGGTCAGGAAGCACGTCACATGCAAGTGGGCTCTGCTCTACATCGAAAGATGGCTGGCAGCGCCGATGGAGAAGAACGGGGAAGTCGTCGAGCGCACACGCGGTACCCCGCAAGGGGGCGTTGTCAGCCCGATCTTGTCGAATCTCTTCATGCACTATGCATTTGATCTGTGGATGACCCGGACGCATCCTGACCTTCCATGGTGTCGATATGCGGACGATGGTCTTGTGCATTGCCGGAATGAGCAGCAGGCAGAAGCCCTCAAGGCGGAGCTTGGTGCTCGACTGGCAGCATGCGGGCTTCAAATGCATCCGACAAAGACCAAGATCGTCTATTGCAAAGACCAAAGGCGTAGGGGGGAATACCCGAATGTCGTGTTCGACTTCCTCGGGTATCAGTTCCGGCCGCGACGCGTGGCGAACACACAGCGAGATGAGTTCTTCTGTGGTTACACGCCTGCGGCCAGCCCAACGGCAATGAAGTCGATGCGGGCCACGATCAAAAGCTTGAACATCCCGCGGCAGACGCCGGGGACGCTGGCTGAAATCGCCCAACAGCTCAATCCACTCCTTCGCGGATGGATAGCCTATTATGGCCGCTACAGCCGTTCGGCCCTGTCCACTCTGGCTGATTACGTCAACCGGAAGCTCAGGGCGTGGATCATGCGTAAGTTCAAGCGCTTTCAGTCCCATAAGACGCGTGCCAGCCTCTTCGTGAGAAAGCTGGCGCGGGAAAACCCAGGACTGTTCGTGCACTGGAAGGCGTTCGGAACGAATACGTTTGCCTGATGGGAGCGGTGTGAATCGAGAGGTTCACGCACCGTTCTGCGAGAGGCCGGCAGGTGAAATCCCTCCGGCCTACTCACCCCGGACTGTCGACCAAGATGGCGCGGCTGCGGGGCCGCGCCCCACGCGGCGAGCGTTGCCGGGCCGCCGTGCCTCATGGCCACTGGAAGACCACCACCTTCACCGGGGCGCTGCGCCTTACCGGCACGACCGCGCCGTTCGTCTATGATGGTGCTATGAACGGCGCCGTCTTCCTCGCCTATGTCGAGCAGATCCTCGTCCCGACCCTGAAGCCGGGCGACATCGTCATCATGGACATGTGTGGACGCCCCCGTCAGCGCAAGAAGAATCTTATATGAAGAATGAGGAGCGTGGTCGGGTGCTGACATGTGTCCGGCCTCTGATGCGGCGTTCCACATGCCGCGGGCCCGTATGGGAGTTCGCGGAGCGGGTCCAATTCAATCTCGCGTGCTCAAGGCACGTATCCATGATCTGGTTTTCCCGATCCCGCCTCGTTGACCGTTGCGCCATACTCTCCGTTTGACCTTCTCACACTTTCGAGGCCTTCCGGCCGAGCGGAACTAACCCGCCACGGCCGGAGCCCGATAGGTTCCGCCTTTCGCCATCAATGCCCAGACGATGCGTGCCGTCTTGTTGGCAAGCGCGACGATCACCAACATGGGCGGCTTACGGTCCAGCATGCGCATGAGCCATGGGTCCGCAGATTTCCCCTTCCGCATCGCCCAGCGCACGGCAGCACTGGCTCCTATAATGAGCAGGCGGCGCAGAGTTCGTTCGCCCATGCGGGACGTCTCGCCAAGCTTCTGCTTCCCGCCCGTGGAACGCTGCAACGGAGTGAGCCCCAGCCAAGCCGCAAAATCACGCCCCCTTTTGAAGGTCTGAGCCGACGGAGCCAGAGCGGCGAGAGCAGTCGCGGTGATCGATCCTATCCCCGGGATAGTCATCAGTCGTTTCGATTCCGCGTCCTCCCTGGCGCGCCGGGCGATCTCGCGGTCGAGCACAGCCACCCTCTCATCCAGCGAGCGCAACTGTTCCACGAACAGACACAGGATCGGACGGGCGGCCTGTGGGATGGCGGAGCCATGATCCTCGATCGCCGTTACAAGCTTGGCCACATGGAAAAGGCCCTGCGCGGCCACCAGCCCGAATTCGGCAAGATGGCCACGTATCGCATTGATGGTCTGGGTCCGCTGGCGCACCAGAAGATCGCGAGCGCGAAACACCATCGCCGCAGCCTGTTGTTCCTCACTCTTGGCTGCCACAAAACGCATCGTCGGCCGTTGCGCAGCTTCGCAGATCGCCTCCGCATCGGCGGCATCGTTCTTCTGCCTCTTCACGAAAGGCTTGACGTAGCCCGGAGCGATCAGCCGGACGTTATGTCCCAGCTTCGTGATCTCCCGCGCCCAGTAATGGCTGCTGCCGCAGGCCTCCATGGCAACCGTGCAAGCCGGCTGCGCATCAAAGAATTTAAGCATCTGATCGCGGCGAAGCTTCTTTCTAAACAGGATAGCTCCCGATGCATCTGCACCGTGCACCTGGAACACGTTCTTCGCTAGATCCAACCCGATCATGCTAACTTCCGACATGGACGCCTCCGTTCAAGTGATGATCAACGACACCACTTTGGCACAGCGATGCCGTCAGGGGGCGTCCACATGGGGTAATCGCGGGAGCGACGCGCCCTGGAACCGATCATAGCCTTGGAGGGTGGCTGTTCCCCGATAAGATGAAATACGGGCTCACGACTGGACGCCGGGCCCAGCATCAACGGAGAACAGCCATGGAAGAACATATCGGTCTCGACGTGTCGATGAAGAGACGGCAGTGTCGATCCGCCGTGAAGGCGAACGGATCTGGCGCGGGAAGTGCGCATCTGATCCCAGGATCATTGCCGAGCTTGTCCGCAAGCGGGCGCCGGCCGCAAAGCGCGTCGTGTTCGAAACCGGCCCGCTGTCAGTTTGGTTCTATCATGCGCTGCGCGCCGAGGGATTGCCAGCCATCTGCATCGATGCGCGCCATGCCAAAGCCGCTCTCGATATGGCGGCGAACAAGACGGATGCGAATGACGCCGATGGTTTGGCGCGTCTTGCTGAAGCAGGATTCTTTCGCGAGGTGCGCGTGAAAGGCTTCGACAGTATGTTGACCCGCACGCTCGTGGCAGCACGCACTCGGCTGGTCCGGATCACCGTCGAGCTTTCCAACCAGATCCGAGGGATCATGAAAACGTTCGGCTTGCTCGTTCCCGCCGGTAAGGGAACTACATTCGAAAAGAATGTCCGGAGCCTTCTTATCGATCAGTGCGAGCTTGCTCCTGTCGTCCTACCGATGTTGGAAGCCTGGCGCAGCATTCGCATCCGTGCCGCCGAGCTTGGGCGCCAGCTTGTCGCAGATGCACGTCAAAGCCAAGCATGCCGCATACTCATGTCGATCCCCGGCATCGGCGCCATTACCGCAACCTCTTTCGCCACTGCCATTGAAGATCCGGGCAACTTCAAGAAGTCCCGCTCTGTTGCCGCTTGGATCGGCCTGACAACTCGCCGCTACCAATCGGGAGAAGTCGATTATGACGGCCATATATCCCGACTCGGCGATCGACATTTGCGGGGACTTCTCTATGAGGCTGCGGCGGTCATCCTGACACGCAGCTCGATCGACAGCAGCCTGCGCACGTGGGCCTCAAGCTCCGGGAGAGGGTTGGCTTCAAACGAGCTGCCGTGGCTGTGGCGCGCAAACTGGCGGTGATAATGCATTCGATGCTCAAGACCGGTGAGTTCTTTGATCGAAATGCAGGCGCCACAGCATGAAATCTTGCGAATAGCGTTCAGGACCTGAGCGCCTGAGACGTCCCTGCCGGGACGTGAGCCGAGCCATTCCGCTGATGGGGTTGCACCGCTGTCTCAGCAAAGTGCGTCGTCCACATTGAAGGCTCGTCCGCGGAGCTCCATCATGCGGCGACTGATGTCGACCGCGAAGACAACCATGCACCCGGCAGCGTCGTCTCGACGCAATTACATGCTTGACGTCCCAGCGGCGATTAGACAACCCCATCAACCTGCCGGCGCACAAGGCGGCAGGTGTCCGCGGCGCGATCGAGCAGGCCGGCGCGACACTCAGCTTGCTGCCGCCATACAGCCCCGACTTCAACCCGATCGAGAACGCCTTCTCAAAGCTCAAGGCGCTTCTGCGCGCCAAAGCAGAGCGAACCATCAAGGCCCTGTGGGATGCCGTCGGTTCGATCGTCGACCTGTTCTCACCGGCCGAGTGCGAAAACTACTTCAAGGCCGCAGGATATGATCCGGATTAAGCCGGACGTGCTCTAGCAGATAACCGGGGGACGATAGCGCTGGGCCCAAGGCGTTGCGGGTAAGCTTTCGATATGTGAGCGCCAGTCAGTCTGCCGTATGAATGACGTCTCGCTAGAACCTGCAATTGACATAGGTGACGCTGGTTAATCGCGCCACACTCCGTCATGAGACGGCGATTACACTCCGTGGCGCAGGCCGGCGGAAGTGCGACATTTCAAACGGCGATGCTTGATGCAGTCCGTGTTTCAGTAGCCGACGTATTTTGGCGAAAACCCTTCTACCCAAATGCTAACATCGAGTTCTTCGAACAGGCAATGGGAGACGAATACTTCGCTCGAGTTCGCTATGCGCAGATTAACTGCAACAGTGGCCAAAAAGGGGAACCAACAGATGACAATTTCTCGGCGCAACTTGTTCAAAGCGGGTATCGCCGCGGGAGCGGCTCTATCGATCCCGTCGGTCCTGCGCGCTCAGACGGCGCCAGCCGGGACGGTGCGGATGGTGATGTTAAATCCCACCATCTTCGATCCGTACAATACGACGTCTACACCCACCTACAACCACGCCGTGGCGATTTACGACACCCTGTTTGGGCTCGACTCCAAGATTTTGCCGCAGCCGCAAATGGTGGGGAAGTGGGGGGTTTCCGATGACAAGAAGACCTATACGTTCGAGTTGCGGGACGGCCTGGGCTGGCACGACGGTATCCCCGTCACCGCGGCGGACTGTGTGGCCTCGATTCGTCGCTGGGGCCAGACTTCCGGCGGGCAACTGGTTATGGAGCGGGCCAGGGATATCTCGAAGAAGGATGACAAGACCTTCACCATCGCGCTTAAGGAGCCGCTCGGGCTTCTGATCGATCGGCTGGCGGAAATCTCGGCGTACCCGCTATTTATCATGCGCGAAAAGGATGCGGATCGCCCCGCAACCGAGCAGGTGACCGCGAACATCGGATCGGGGCCGTTCAAGTTTAACGATGCCCTTGCCAAGCCGGGTGCTAGCTTAACCTATGACCGCAACGAGAAATATGTACCACGCAAGGAAGCTAGCGACGGATTGGGCGGCGGCAAGGTCGTCAAGGTCGACCGCGTCATCTGGGAGAATATCTCCGATCAGCAGACTGCTTTCTCGGCCTTGCAGGCGGGTGAGGTCGATTTCTTGTCATCGCCACCTTTCGACTTTTACTCAGCGATCGAGAGCGATCCCAATCTTGAACTCCAGGTCCTGGACAAGGGGGGGTGGAACATGTGGCTGCGCATGAACCACCTGCAGAAACCGTTCGACAATATCAAGGCACGCCGAGCGATGCTTCACCTAGTCGACCAGGAAGCGTTTCTGCGCGTCATGGCTCCCGATCCAAAATACGGCCACACCCTCACTTCGATATTTGGAAACACTACCCCTTATTCGAATGACGAAAATACGGGTTGGTACAAGAAGGGCGGCGATCCCGAAAAAGCCAGGCAGCTCTTCCAGGAGGCTGGATATGCCGGCGAGAAGGTCGTCATCCTGCAGCCCACGGACTGGGCGGGAGGAAGCAATGTCTCCCAGCTTCTCGCGGCCGAGCTGCGCAAGATTGGGGTTAATGCCGAGCTTGCCCCGAGCGACTGGAGCGGAGTTCTTGCGCGATTGAAGAACAAAGGCCCCGTCGAGAACGGCGGCTCGAGCATCTTCATCACGAGCTCTTCTGATTCCATCGAGAGCGATCCGATCTCCGCAGACTTCCTTTTCTTGAATGGCGAGAAGGGCAGCTTTTACGGCTGGCCGAAGAACGACGAATACGAGGCCCTTCGGGCCAAATGGGCGGATGTCGAAACGCTCGAAGAGCGCAAGGCCCTGGCCCGCAAGATGCAAAGGGTTTGGTGGGACGATGTCGGCTACGTTCTTCTGGGGCAATATGTACAGCCAATCGCGCGCCGCAAGACGCTCACCGGCCTCATAGAGATGCCGCTGCTCATCCCGATGTGGAATATGCGGAGGGCTTGAGGATCGCTGCCTACATCCTGAAGGATGATCCCGACCATCGCCGTTATGGCGATGGTCGGGATATTGCTCTTCTTGCTTCACAGGCTGGCGCTGGCGACCCGGCGACCATGATCGCCAGCAAGTCGGCCACGGTGGGCTGCAATGGAATGCGACTATGCCGGACACACGATCCCCATCATCGACCCCTGTTGACGGGCGAAATCCAGACTGTCCATCGCAGGGTCGTGCACTTTTCGCCGCTACTGTTGGAGCGGTTCAACCGGCGCAACCGATCTGTCACAGGCAGGTGGCATATGGATGAGACCTACAGCAAGGTCCGCGGACGATGGATGTATGCCTATCGCGCCATCGACAGCGTGGGCGACACGGTGGAGTTCTTCATCAGCGAAAACCGCGACCTATCGGCGGCGAAGCGCTTCTTTCATCAGTCTCTTGCGCGCCATGGCCGACCGGAGCACATGGTTATCGACAGCAGCCGCACCACTCACGCGGCGATATGCCTCCGCGATGAGGAAAGCCGGCTCCGGGATCGATCACGACGGTCGCTGAAACCGATCCACATCCGACAGAGCCAATACCTTAACCACCGGATCAAGCAGGATCACCGGCGCATCAAGCGTCGGATCCTATCCATGCTTGGCTTCAAATCGGCGGCAACCGCCACAACCATTTTATCCGGCATCGAGATGATCCACATGATGCGCAAACGACAGGTGAGGTACGCCCTACAATCCACCTTCAATCGCCGAGCAGTTCGAAATCCTCACTGCCTGATAGACAGACAAAAACTCCCTGTTCATGGCCGACCTTGGAGTTCGCGACAGAACCATCGCCAATGATACACAGCGCCGATTACCTCACCACCATTATTGCGGATCAGCCCACCATTGCGGTGAGCCCAGCTATAGAATGGGTCGCTCTAATGAGGCGCCAGGAACTGGCGCGACTCTTCCGATGGACACCTCTTCGCTACAAAAGGCCGACGCAAGCCACCGACGAGGACCCTAATGGAACCCAATCAGAACTTGACATCGCACGCTTCAGAAAGGCCGCGGGCACGAAATCTAGGATTACCGTTTCCCGGAAAGGCCGGCCCGTTCAACGCCATTACCGACGTTGCCGGGATCGAAGTGGGCTATTCGACCGTGGTCAGCGACTCGTCAATTTCGGGCAGAGGACCAGCGCGTACTGGGGTTACCACCATTCTTCCAAGAGGCCGCACCGGCCCCCTGCGGGCTCCGGTTTGGGCGGGATTTCACTCGCTTAATGGAAACGGTGAAATGACCGGGACGCACTGGATCAAGGAGGCGGGCTATTTCACGGGACCTATCGGCATCACGAACACCCATAGTCTTGGAACCGTGCATCAGTCGATTTTGCAGTGGATGATCCGAAGGCCAGATACGGGCGTGGAACCCTATAAGTTCATGCTGCCTGTGGTGGGCGAAACATGCGACGCCTACCTCAACGACATGGATGCCTTCCATGTTACGTCCGCCCACGTGACGGAGGCTCTCGATACCGCGGCCAGCGGCTTCTTGGCCGAAGGGAATGTCGGCGGTGGAACTGGAATGATCTGCTTCGAGTTCAAAGGCGGCACGGGAACGTCGTCTCGCGTCATTGAACTACTCGGAGCGAGCTACACCGTCGGGTGCCTTGTACAAGCGAACTTTGGCATCCGCCCGCTGCTGAAAATTCTCGGCGTTCCTGTGGGCGAACATCTCACTGACAATCGGCTTTGGGCCGGCGAACAGGGCTCTATCATCGCCGTCGTGGCTACCGATGCGCCCCTTATGCCAACGCAATTGGAGCGACTTGCCCGGCGCGCCGGCCTAGGCATCGGTCGTACGGGCACACCATCTGGGGACGGCTCCGGCGACCTGTGCCTTGCCTTCTCCACCGCCAACCTCACCATGAGTGAGTCGGCGGCCGCGCCCGCAGTAGGCGACCTCGCTTTCCTGCCGAACAACAGGCTCGACATCCTTTTCGAAGCGACAGCGCAGGCCGTGGAGGAAGCAATTATCAATGCCCTGGTAGCAGCCGAGCCAATGGTTGGGCGCGAGAATCGGAGTGTTGCAGCTATCGACCACGATGCTGTTAAGGCGGTCATGCGGAACTATAGACGATTGAAGGCATGAGCCGACCGGAAGCGGCCCCAGACGTCACCTACCGCCTTGCCCTTTGTCGAGAAGATCAACGATCGGCAGGCGACATTCTCGCGGGCGGAAAGCGTCATCGCGGGCCTATCTCGTCACGCATCTCCGAGAGATCCCCTTCGAGACTGCTGCCTCGATCTCGCGCAAGCTGAATGTCAGCCCATGACTATGCGGCGCTCCTGCGTTCGCTTCAGCGGGTCTCGCGCTTTTCCAGCATATCGCCGACGGAGGCGTGACAGGCTGGATCATTCAAGGCCAAGCCGCACCCTGCAATCGCTCCAGCAAGGATCGACAAGAAGAAGGCCGGGCCATGACGTCCGGTTGATCCCGCCTGCCTACGTTAAGCCCTTTGTTAAACGCGGCAAGACCGATGCTGCCGACGCCGAGGCGATCAGCGAGGCGGTAATCCGCAAGACCATGCGCTTTGTGCCGTTCAAGTCGGCCGAGCAACAAGCGGCGGCGATGATGCTGAGGACGCGAGCTCTGCTTCTGCGCCAAAGAACACAAGCGATCAACGCCTTGCGCGCTCATATGTCCGAATTGGGCATCATCGCGGCGGCCGGCCCGGCGAAGGTGGCGGCATTAGCCGCGATCGTGCGTGACCCGACGGATGCTCGCCTGCCTGCGGCGGGGCGCTTCGCCCTGACGGCTCTTCTTGTTGACCAGTTAGACACGCTGAGCGAACGTTCCACATATGTCGCGCTGCAAAACGCTCAGTTTCGGCCTGTTGCCTAAGCGCGACTTCTCCAGATCGGGCTGCAGAATCGAATCCGCGGCCTCATCCAACCTGCCCTGTTCGGATTTCGGCACGGACTGAGGTTCAAACGGCTTAGCGGATGCTGCCGCTCGAGCAATATTGCGGCTGCCTTCCTCGCCAAAACGTGCCTCGAGCGATTTCCTGAATGTGGCGACCTCCCGCTGACCTCCTGATCCTGATCAGCTGACACCACCTTGAAGGCTTCGGCCCGCTCGCGATATCCTTGACCACTGCAATTTTTCCAAGCGCAGCTTTCGCCCGATCCGAAACGTCCCCTGCCTCCACCGCGTCAGGCGATCGGTCGACACCCGCCTCCAGGAGGTCTATGGCCATCGTGTGCCTCAAATGATGACGGTGACGCGCTTTCCATTCAGTGACGGGCACATGGCAGAAGCGGCCTGGCGGTCTTTGTTCAGCAGATCTGAACACCATGAACGCTGAGCACTCACCACTTGGCGCTGGGAAACAGAATACCCCCTTCCTTCTCCGCGTTGAGGTTCTTCTGTCAGTATCTCAAGACTGCGGTCGTAGGCCGGGCGAAAGGGAAAGATAGAGGAACGCGTGATCGCGCCGCTCGAACCAGGTCGATTGATCCGGTGCGGCCAGCAAGGCATCGACCTCTGGACGGGTCAACAGATTGACTAGGGTTCGAGTTGTCGTGTTGCTTCTGTGGTTGCCGTCCGTTGTGCAAGGTGTTTCTGATTTCTGAACGTGTGAACGAGTGCGGTCTTCCGTCAGGCTTTTGAGTGCGGCACTTGTCGAAGCCGCTGGCCGGTATGGTGATCTGCGGATCGGATCCAAATCTCACGTGCGTGCTTGAAGGCACCGAGGCAACAGCTGGTTTTCCCGATCCAGATCGGTTCGATCATGCGCTGTCCATGCTGACCAACAGGTCAGGCCATGGCGGTGAACACCGGATCTCGATAATCTTCTTGTTTCGTCAGCATGGCCCACATTCTGCGGGCCATCTTGTCCGCCAGTGCCATCGCGACCAACATCCGTGGCTTCCTCGTTATCATCCGCGCCAGCCTGGAACCCTGCGCCGGAGGCTTTCTGCTCGCCCAATTCACGCGGACCATTGCACCGATGATGATGATCAGCAATCGGCGAATATCGGCTTGTCCTGCCTTCGATAGCTTGCCGAGCCTTTTCTTGCCCCCCGATGAGATTGCCGGGGAACAAGTCCCAGCCATGCCGCAAAATCACGACCGCTTTTGCGGAACTGAGTTCCTTCCTGGAGATGGGCCACGAAGAAAATTGCGCAACCGTGTGAGGTCAAGCGGCGAGTAATTGCATCGAGCCCAGTTTCCATAGGCGCCTGCCTTGACCTAGCTCCAGGGCAAAGAGTTCGGAACTCGTCCAAATTCCAGGCAAGATTGTCGAGCTTGATCGTTATCCGAGCGAATGGCGGTGGAGCATTGGTCTTCTGCACTGATAGCAACATTCCATGAGGCGAGATTGGGAACTAGGATGCCACTGTTGATGGCAGTCCGTAGCGGATGCGGCTCGTCTCGATCTTACGAGTCTCTTCTCGGTGCCGTTGATACATCTCATTGGAGGCAGCTAGCCGAATGATGTGGTAGAGGTCGAAGCCGGCTTTTGCAAGAATTTTGGGAAAGATACTTCCTGCCGTCAGACCCGGCACCACGTTGACTTCGAAAAAGTAAACACACTGCTGCTCGTCAACGATGAAGTCGAGGCGCCCGAATGTGTGGAGCTTGAACTCCCGAGCAATCTGCGTGGAAATCGAGGCAATACGAGTTTGAAGGGTGTTCTCTACGTCGTCGAATTCAACTGAGTAACTGCCTTTCTGCGTCTTCTGATCATACCCGAGGAAGCCCGAGGGATTGTTGATCCGCGCGACCGGTAGCGCCGTAATCTCATAGCGGTCGATTAAGACGCCGCAGGTGTACTCTGTTCCAACAATTCGCTGCTGGACCAAGAACGAAGGGTCATACGGAGCGATCCGCTCGGAATAGGAACGGAGGCCGTCCTCTGAGAGCTCGTCTGTGCACTCGGTTAGGAAGGATCCTCCGAGCGTGTTCGGTTTGAGGACACACGGGCCAGCAAAATGCCGCATGGCCTCTGCGATGCCGGCTTCGAGATTGTCTTGGGAGACGTGGACCATCGGAATGGGAGTCAACTCAGGGCAAAGTCGATTGGCAACTACGCCTTGCAGATATTTATCTGCTGAGAGCATGGCCGCAGTTTTGTCGCCAAAGCTACCTGGAATGTCGTGGAATTGGGCAAGAGCCTGCATTTGGCCATCCTCTCCGTCCTGGCCTTGAAGAAGTGAAAAGACGAAAAGGCCATCGCTCTTGAGTAAGTGAGCGAGAGAAGCAAGCGGATGCGTCTCGGCGCGAGCTGCGAACTCGTCGTGGTTAGGAAGGCGATCCCCTTCCCGTACGAGCCTGAGTACGTCCCCAAATCGGGAGATGTAGTAGATGCATACCGGTGAAATATCCGCGTCGGGAGCATTGTTAAGGACGTCAGCGAAGTAATTGTACATCGCAATCGACCAGTCGTGCTCAACGGACCGGCCGCCATAGATGAGCGCCAATTGCATCATAGATTGTCCTTCGGAATGAGTTGCGGGGTCAGCTTTATTGTGGGCGCGAAACGCGAAGAGCCTCTGGACTAAATAGGACTGGTCTCCGCGGTATCCCTCAGAGCCAGCCCGACCCCATGAGCCATCAGCGATTGGCCCGACTCGGGACCTTTCAGCCGTTACCGCCAGGTGGGCCCTCGCGAACGGCGAACGTCATCGTTCCATCATCCCTGACCCCAGCATCGTAGAACATGCGTTCGCGGATAGAATTGTCTCGGTTGAAGGTCAGCAGTCGCGGTTTCATCTCTGCGATCTTATGCTTCTCAACATACACGGAGGAGCAAACGATTATCTCATCTCCGACCTGGCAGGTTCGAGCAGCGGCTCCATTCAGCACACAGCAACGAGAACCCTTCTCACCGTAAATGACGTATGTGCTGATTCGCGCGCCTGAAGCCCTGTTCCAGATCTCGACGAATTCCAGCGGGAGAATACCCGCGTCATTGCAGTGATCTGGATCCAGAGTTATCGAACCGTGGTAGTTCAGATCCGCATCGGTCACGGTAATGCCATGAAGCTTGGCGGCAACAACTTTTCTCATCTACATATTTCCTCTTTCTGTTATGGATCGCCAACAGGCCGAAGGGGCCGGTCATCGCGACGGAGACCTCGGCCATTGTACGCCAGCAGGAAGAAAATGGTCGGGGGTACGTTGGCCGGCTATGGGGCGGAAGGCTTGCCGGCCTGGCCGGTGCCACACTTGCCGTAGAATGCGATCTGACGCAGACCTGACATGTTGCTTCCTTCTTCCATCGATCGCGTCGTCACCCACGACATAAATGCCGGTCGGCAGGTCCCGCCGCCTTGTAACGAACGCCGCAAAACTCGCGCCAATTTGGATGATCGAGCCGAAGAAAAAATTCTGTGCTTGCTTTTCAGCTATTTAGCCTGAGGCCAAACGAGAGATTGATTTAACAAGCCTGAGTCGCGGACCCGACAAACTGACAGGAGGTGTCGGGTGGGTTGTTCGGACCAATAGAAGGGTGATAGGTTCTTGCAGCCGGAAGGACCGGCGATGGTTTGGCGAGAGACTGTGCGTGGTGAAGGGACCAGATCCAGGGAGTGTCAGAATTTCCGTGTGCGGGCGGGCGGTTGAACATTACGCCGCCATTGCCCGGATGAAGCGCTCGCCAAAGGCGACGGCGATCTGGGCCTTGGCCTTGGTCCACTCACGTGGCGGCATTTTCACTCTTTCTCTGATCGGTTCAAGATCAGATAGAGCAGCTTGGTTGCGGCATCATCGCTGGGGAAGTGGCCCCTGGCCCTGACAGCCCGCCTGAGCTTCGAGTTCAACGCCTCTATTGAGTTCGTAACCGGTATGATCATGACGGTGCCATCCGATCCCCGCTGGAGATGAGCGATTTTCGGCGTATGGTGCGACCATCCGGGACAGG
>NZ_JAMYQV010000032.1:0-47654 GCF_040321065.1 Mesorhizobium sp. M0563 | reverse complement strand
CCAAGCCGTGCTGGGTGTGGCCTTCTCATTTCTTTATTTTTTGTTTTTTTTTTATTTGTGCCGGGCGCGCGTCCTTCGCCGGGGCGGCCCCCGCGCCCCCCCCCCCCCCCCCCCCCCCCCCCGGGAGGGGTGGGATCGATGAACCGTCGGTCGTGATGGACCGAGCTAGAGTATGATCGCCCCTCTCTTTTCCATGAGGCCTGAACGGATAGCCGGGCATAACGGCCCGGATGACAAGCACGGGACACGGAAAAGATGACGGCAATCATAGCACGAACGCTCGGAATCGACATCTCGAAAGATCGCCTCGACGTCCATCTCCTGCCGGAAGGGACGGAGCGGCAATTCGCCAATGACGCAAACGGCCTGCGCGAGCTGCTGCGCTGGCTGGCTCCGCTTGCCCCCAACCGCATTGTCTACGAAGCGACGGGCGCCTACCACCGGCTGCTCGAGTGCACGTTGGGTGCCAAGGGCCTGCCGCTGGTCAAGATGAACCCGCAGCACACGCGCGCTTTCGCGAAGGCCGCCGGCCGACTGTCCAAGACCGATCGCATCGGCGCCGCCATGCTCGCCCGCTTCGGCGAACTGATGACGCCGCAAATCCGACCAATCCGCGGCGACACCCTTGATACGCTTTGCGAACTCGTCGCAGCGCGCCGCGCATTGGTCAAGGACCGTACCGCCGCCCAGAACAGGCAGAAGAACCTGACCATCCCGCTTTTGAAGCGCCAGGCCGAGCAGCGGCTCAGGCAAATCACCACCCAGATCAATGCGATCGACGCCGAATGTCGTACGCTGGTCGCCCGCGAGCCAGATCTTGTCCGTCGCTTCGACATCCTCACCAGTATCCCAGGCCTTGGCGAAGTCACAGCCTTCGCCATCATCGCCGACATGCCGGAGTTGGGAACCCTTGCCAACAAACAGGTCGCAAGCCTCGCCGGCCTCGCACCGGTCGATCGCCAGTCGGGGCAGTGGAAGGGCAAGTGCTTCATCCGGGGAGGAAGATCGTCGGTCAGGCAGGCGCTCTACATGCCAGCCCTCGTCGCGGTCCGTTTCAATCAGTCACTCAAGACAAAATACCAAGACCTCCGAGACGGCGGAAAACCTGCAAAACTCGCCATAACCGCCATCATGAGAAAGCTCGTCGTTCTCGCTAACGCCCTCATCAGGGACGACCGGAAATGGTCGCCATCCCTTCCTTGACCAAGACGGATACTCTAGCCGAGCCTGAGCGCAACCACCCCGGCAATGATGCTGAACACCGCCGCACCGCGCCAAGCCGTCATCTTCTCGCCGAGCGCGAACACCGAGATCATCATGGCGAACAGGATCGACGTTTCGCGCAACGACGCTACCGAGGCAATCGGCGCCTTGGTCATCGCCCACATCACGATCCAGTAGGCGCCGCCGCTGAGCACGCCGGTGTAAATGCCTGCCTTCCAGTCGCGCGCCAGCACCGGCAGCGCCTGCGGCCCGCGAAAGACGACGCACAACACCAGCGCCCACAGCGCATCGCAGACGAACAGCCACGCCGCATAGCTCGACGCGGTGGCGGCCAGCCGCGCGCCGCTGCCGTCCGACAGCGTATAGCTGGCGATGAAGATCGATGTGCCCAGCGCGAAGCCGACCGCGCGCAGGTTCAATCTCTCCAGATGCGCGCCGCCGCGAAATGACAGCACCAGCGTGCCCGCCGACAACAAAACGATGCCGAGGATGGCGAGCGGGGCCGGCATCTCGGCAACCACCACAATGCCTCCCAAAGCGGCCAGCAATGGCGCGGTGCCGCGCGCCAGCGGATAGGTCTGGGCGAAATCGCCGGCCTTGTAGGCGCCGACCAGGAACGTCCTGTAGCCCATGTGGAAGACAACCGAGGCGAGGATGTATGGCCACACGTCCGCCTTCGGCACCTCGACAAAGGGCAATGCCACCAGCGCAGCGACGCCCATGCCGAGTGTCATCAGCGTGATCGAGAGGAAACGGTCGAGGTGGACCTTGACCAGCGCGTTCCAGATCGCATGCATGGCCGCGGCGGCAAGCACGGCGAAAAAGACAAACAGGCTCATCGGCGGCTCATCCGCCGCCGGTGCCGGTGGCGAGGGCTGTTTCCAGATCGATATCGACCCTTAGCGGAAAATGGTCGGAGGCGATTTGAACGGTATCGGCACTGACCGAGCGCACACGCCCGGCAAACATGCCGCCGACGAAGCAATGGTCGAGCCGGCGCTTTGCCACTTTGCCGTCGATGGTCTTCACATGGGTATGAAAGTCCGCTGTCGGTTTACCGGCGACAATGGCGGCATCGACAAAACCGTCGAGATAGGCGGCACCGCGATGGTAGGGCGTGCTGCCGACGATGCGGCGATATTCGGCGCTGTCCGGCTCCATGTTGAAGTCGCCCATCCAGATCGCCGCCAGCGGGTTTTCCGGCTCCGTCCCATCATTGCTCCAGTTGCGCGCCGGCTCGTCGTCGGCGCCGCTCCACGGGCCGCCCTCGGATAGGGCGCGGCGATGCTCGGCTAGCAGGTAGTCGATCTGCTCCAGCCGCTCCTCGGCCGCGATATGTGCCAGATGCAGCGAGAAGAATCGCACCGGGCCGGCGGGGGTGCGGATCATGCATTCGAGTGCCGCGTTGCGCGTGTTGAGCGGCCGCAGCGTGCGCCTGAGCGGCAGCGTGTGCAGCCGCGACCAGACGATCGGCAGCTTCGACAGCACCATGGTGCCGAATTGCCGCCGCCGGTTGATGACGCGGCCGTCACGCCGTTCGCCGGCATCCATGTCGAAGGCCGGGCCATAGACCCAATGATAATCGGGCAGCAATTGCGAAAGAAGTTCCGGCTGGTCGTCCTCGTTACTGCGCAGCCAGTGTCGTTCCACCTCCTGCAAGGCGATGATGTCGGCGCCGTCAACGACCTTGGCACAGCGCTCAAGGTCGTAGCGGCCATCGCTGCCGAAGCCGTATTGGATGTTGTAGCTGACCAGCTTCATTGCTTATCCGGCTCAATTTTTGTGATGGCTGTAGCGGTTAGGCGATAGCGACGCAATGTACCGGGCAAATGACCGGGGCTAGGCCAGGCGGCAGCTTGCCTGCGCCCTGCCTAAGTCGTCAGCGGCTGGAACCGCCCCGCCGGCGATGCCGCCAGTTCCGACCAGTCGATCTCTTCCTCCAGCCGGTGATAGGCTTCGTCACCGATCGTCCCGTCGCGGCGCAGTTCCTCCAGCGCATCGCGCTGACGCTTGATGGCATAAAGGCGCAACCTGTCATACTCGGTCGCTGCCTGCGCATCCTCTGGATTTTCGGCGATCGCGCGCTGGGCGGCATATTGCTCGCGCACCGCCGCCGCGGCGCTCGATGTCTTGCCGCTCAACACGTCCAGGGCAGCCTGCATGATGGCGACGCGCGCTTGCGCAACCTCACGGTCGATCGTCTCGTCCGGATCGAGGTCAAGCCAGCGCAGCAACGGCTTCAGGCTGATGCCTTGCAGCACCAGCGTGCCGAGGACAACTGTGAAGGCTGCGAGCACGATCGGGTCGCGGCCGGGAAAATCCTGCGGCAAGGCAAACGCCGCGACAAGGGTGACGAGGCCGCGCATGCCGCACCAGCCAATCAGCACGCCACCGCGAAACGAAGGCGCTTCTCTTTGCCGTTCCGCGTCGCCGAAGCGGGCAAACCACCTGATGATTGCGCCGCAGCCCAACACCCAAACCAAACGCGAAACGATGACGACGGCGAGAACCGCTGCGGCAAACACGAACGCTGCGGCTTGCCCCTCCCCCGCAAGTCGGCCGACGATCGATCGGGCCTGCAGGCCCATCAGCACGAAGGCCAGCACGTTGAGCACGAACACCGCCGACTCCCAGACCGAATAGGTGCTGACCCGCCTCCTCGCCGACATCAGGCGCGGTGCGGTGCGCGCGATGGTCATGGCATAGACGACGATGGTGATGATGGCGGAAAGGCCCAGCCTGTCGGCCAGGATCCAGACGCCGAATGTCCCGGCAAATTGCACCACGGTGCTGCTTGCCGCATCCTCGATTCGGGTGAGCGTCAGCAGCGAGAAGCGGCCAAGCAGATAACCGGCGACAAGGCTGCCGATCGTCGACAGCAGGATCGTTGGAACGGCGCTGCTCAGCAGCACCGGGCCGAGCGCTGCCGTCACCGCGATCCGGTAGATCAAAAGCGCGGTGGCGTCGTTGAGCAGGCTTTCGCCTTGCAGGATGGCGGTGATGCGGTGCGGCACCTTGAACTGCCCGAGCACGGCACTCGCCGCGACCGCGTCCGGCGGCGCCACGATGGCGCCAAGGGCGATGGCCGCAGCGATCGGCAGGCCCGCCATTTTCCAGCCGACCAGCGCAACAGTCACGGTGGTGAAGACGACGGCGCCGAGCGCCAGCAACGCAAGCGGAAGCCTGTATCGGTTGAGGTCGCGCAGCGATGTGTCATAGGCAGCATCCAGAAGCACGGGCGCGATGAACAGGGCAAGCGCCAGTTCCGGGTCGATCTCGATCGTCGGCGCGCCAGGCAGGAAGGCAATCCCCGCCCCGACCAGTGCCAGCAGCGAGGGATAAGGAACCTGCAAGCGTCGCGACAGCCCCGTCAGCGCGACGGCTATCAACAGCAGAACAAGGGTCAGTTCGAAAAGCGCCATGCCCTATCGTAGCGGTGAAGCAGGATTATTGGCAGTGGCAAAGTCGCGCCGTATCGAGGCTGTCCCACAGCTTTTCAGCGCCTATTATGCGTCTGTGGCGCAGCCCGGAAATCGGCCGCGCTGACCTCGCTAGGCGCCCGTCCTTAATGCAGCACCAGCATGTCGCCCGACGAGAAGGAAATCTCGGCCTTTTCGCCAACGGCCGGCGGCGGCGTGGCCGGGCTGTTGAACGTGTCGAGCGAGACCGTGCTGCCGCCGATGCCGACGCGCACCCGGATGACCGAGCCGAGGAAATGCACCTCCGCGATCTCGCCCGAAAGGCTGGAATCGCGGCCGGGATGGCGGCCTAGCGAAATCGCCTCGGGCCGCAGCGCCAACGACAGCGTGTCACCCGACTTCGAACCGTTGAGCTTGCCCTTGAGCGAGACCTCTTGCGAGTTGACGCGCACCTTGCCCGAAGCCGCGTCGGTGACCGTGCCTTCCAGCACGTTCAGCGTGCCGACGAAATTGGCGACGAATTTGGTTGCCGGCCGGTTGTAGATCTCGAACGGCGTGCCGACTTGCTCGGCCTTGCCGCCATACATCACAGCGATGCGGTCGGAAATCGACAGCGCCTCTTCCTGGTCGTGGGTGACGAAGATGGTGGTGATGCCGAGCTTCTTCTGGATCGAGCGGATTTCCTCGCGCAGCGACACGCGCACCTTGGCATCGAGCGCCGACAACGGCTCGTCGAGCAGCAGGAGCTTCGGCTTCGGCGCGATGGCCCGCGCCAGCGCGATACGCTGCTGCTGGCCGCCGGAGAGCTGATAGGGATAGCGATCGCCCATCTGCGGCAGCTTGATGAGGTCGAGCATCTCGGCAACGCGCCTGTCGGCATCGGGCTTGGGCATGCCCGCGACCTTCAGCCCGAAGCCGATGTTCTGCGCCACGGTCAGATTCGGAAACAGCGCGTAAGCCTGGAACACCATGCCGACATTGCGCTGGTTGGGCTTGAGCCTTGTGATGTCCTTGCCGGCCACCACGATCTTGCCGGCGCTCGGCTCCTCGAAGCCGGCGACCATGCGCAGCACCGTCGTCTTGCCGCAGCCCGATGGCCCGAGGAAGGAGACGAATTCGCCCGGCTCGACGTCGAGGTTGAAATCCTGCACCACGGTGGTGGCGCCGAAGGATTTTTGCACCTGCTGTATTGAGAGGAATGGCTCGGCCATGACTTTTTCTTTCGATCAGTTCGGGCGGTTTGCCGATTTCGGCGCGAAGCGCGACAGGATCTGGATCAGCGACATGCAGCCCCAGGTGATGGCGAACGAAATGATCGCCAGTGCCGACGGCTCATAGGCACTGTTGGCGCCGATGTTCTGCAGATAGGGGCCGAAGGCTGGGCGATTCAACAGCGAGGCCATGGTGAACTCGCCGATGACGATGGCAAAACTCAGGAACGCGCCGGATAAGACGGCGATCAGTACGTTCGGCAGGATGATGCGGGCGATGATGGTGGTCCAGCCGGCGCCGAGGATTTGTGCGGCTTCGGTGAGCGTTCTGACGTCGATGGTCCTGAGACCGGTATCGACCGCCCGGTACATATAAGGCAGCGCCAGCACTGCATAGCCGATGACCAGCAGAACATCGGTGCCGCGCGCTGTCGCCAGGAAAGGCAGCGTTGAATTCGAACCGAACATTCTGATGTAGCCGAAGACGATGACGATAGCGGGAATAACCAGCGGCAGCAGAGTGATGAACTCTACGAGCGGCCGCAGATTCGGTAGCCGCAGCCGAATCCAGTAGGCCGTCGGGACAACGAGGAGCACGCCTAAAAGAATGGTGAAAACCGCCACAACGACGGAGTAGGTAAATGTCGTCTGGAAATTCGGATCTTCGAAGACTGAGCGGTAGGCGTCAAAGGAGTATTCCCCGCGCCGCTTACGCAAGGAGAATTCAAAGGTCGCCAAAAGCGGCAGGACAAAATAGGCGGTTCCCACGCCAAAAACGAGCCAAGCCCAAAAGCGGCTGCCTTGCTTCATTTCAGCCACCGCTCGGCTCGCCGTTGGAACAAGATATAGAAGAGGTTGGCCAAGCCGGTGATGACTATCATGCCGAATGCAAGCGCGTAGCCTAGATTCGGATTGTAAAGCACGTCGCCGCGAATCTGCGCGAACAGCTGGATGGGCACGATGTTGAGTGACGGCCCCGTCAGTGCATAGGCTGTTGCGACCGCCCCGAACGCGTTGGCAAAGAGGAGGACCGTCGTACCGAGAAAACTCGGCCATAAGACCGGGATGACCACCATGCGCCAATATTGCCAATTGCTTGCGCCGAGCGTGGCGGCAGCTTCACCCCATTCCTTCTTCAGCCCATCGACCGCCGGCGTGATGATGACAATCATCAATGGAATCTGGAAATAAAGGTAGGTGAGGATTAGGCCCCAAAACGAAAAGATACTGAAGCCGAGCGAATAGATGTTGATGCCGAAAATGTCTCGCAACAGGATTGTCGCCACTCCGAGCCGACCTAGCGTCGCGATGAACGAGAATGCCAGCGGCACGCCGGCGAAATTCGAGGCGACGCCCGAGAAGGTCAAGGTCGCCGAGCGTAACCACGACGGCAAACCTCCGCGAACGACTGCCACGGCCATTGCCAGGCCGATCAAGGCGCCAAGGATCGCAGAAACAAAGCTGATCTGAATGGATACCCAATAGGCCGCCGCGAGCTTGGGTTGCGACAACGCTATGATGTTATCGAGCGTATAGTCGCCAGCTGCATTTTTGAACGCGCCCGCGACCAGCCCTACCGTGGGCAAGATCAGAAAGAGCAGCGCGAAAATGAAGAACGGAGTTACGCCTAACCAATGCAGTGGCAGCCGAAGGCGGCTGATCTCCGGCGCGCCAGGACTGACGCTGGCTGTCTGGGACATTGTGGAATCTGCCATGGAGTTCCCGAAGTTGGCATAGGGTGCCGGGCGGCGAACCGCCCAGCGCCCTATGAATTACTTCACGACGGCGCCAACGATGGCATCCCAGTTCGTGCTGATTTCCTTCTTGGCAGCGTTCTGTTCGTCCAAAGTAGGGAAGACCGCGTTTTCATAGTTCTCGGCGGCCGGCAGCTTGTCCAGCATCTCCTTCGGGATCACGCCCTTCTTGGCGAGATCGTTGAAGCGGATCGGGTGGCAGTAGCCCTTCAGCCAACCGAGCTGGCCTTCGTCCGAATAGAGATACTCCATCCACAACTTGGCGGCATTCGGGTGCGGCGCATAGGCACTGATCGCCTGAACGTAGACGCCTGCGACCACCGCTCCCTTTGGCACGACGATTTCAATTTCCGGATTGCCGGCCATCTTGTCGCGCATGGCAAGCAGGTTGTAGTCCCAGTTCATCACGATCGGCGTCGTGCCCTGGGCGACAGCTGCCGCTTCAGCGTCGACCGGCACGAAGTTGCCGGCATCGTTGAGCTGCTTGAAGAATTGCAGACCCTTGGCGGCGGCGTCCTGGCCGCCGGTACCACCAGCCGCGAGGCCCGAGGCGTAGACCGACATGACGGCGTTGTTCGACGTGCGCGGGTCACCGGCGAGCGCCACCGAGTTGGCATATTCCGGCTTCTGCAGGTCAGCCCAGTCCTGTGGCGCGTTCTGCACGACGGCTTTGTTCACGCCGAAGGCGAGCACGCCGTAGTAGTCGCCGGTCCAGAAGCCATCGGCATCCTTGGCGCTGTCAGGGATCGTATCCCAGGTCGACACCTTGTAGGGTTGGATCAGGTTATCTGCCTTGGCGGACGGGCCGAAAGACAGGCCGACGTCGATGACATCAGGCGCCTGCGGGCCTTTATTGTCCTTGTTGGCCTTGATCGCCTCGATCTCGTCGCCGGAGCCGGCATCGGGATTGAGTTCGTTGACGGTGATCCCCGGATATTTTGCCTTGAAGCCGGCGATGACGTCGCCATAGCCGCACCAGCTGTGCGGCAGCGCGATCGTGGTGAGCTGGCCTTCCGCCTTGGCTGCGGCGACCAGTTCATCCATGGACTGGGCCGACGAGATGGCAGAGGTCGCCATCAGGGCGACGGCCGAAAGGGAAAGCAGTTTTCCCGTGAATTTGAACATGTGTTCTCTCCGTTGAACTGACGCCGTTGGACGCCTGCGATGCGGTATCGTTTTCGTGTGACAGCCAGATGAAAGCTTTGTGAAAGCGATGCCCTGCAGTACGAAAAAGTAAACTCTTTTTAACCGGCTGTAGCAATCGCTACGCCGTTATTTTTCCGGCTAACTAGTTTCGGCCTTGCCTTTCATCCTTTCCCCCTTTCTTCGCCTCGTTTTTCCCAAATGGATTTGCAATGCTGAAGTTGCCTCAGACGGCGCCGGCGATGGCGTTTTCCAGCAGCGTCAGCGCCGCCTTCTTGGTCAGCTTGACCGGGTTGCCGCCGGCGGTCGGATCGACCACCGCCATGTCGGCGATCAGGCCCTTGCGCTTCTTGTCCATGTCGAGCCCCTTGATCAGGCCGGGCAGCGCGTGCGGCACCTTGAGCTCCTTGCGCAGCTTGACGATCGCCTTGGCAAAGCCGTTGAAGCCGCCCTTGATGCCGCAATAGGCGGCGAGCCGGGCGATGCGCGGCTCGATCGCCTCGCGGTTGAAGGCCAGCACATAGGGCATGAACACGGCGTTGGTCATGCCGTGGTGGGTGTCGTAAAGCGCGCCGATCGGATGCGACAGCGAATGAATGGCGCCAAGCCCTTTCTGGAAGGCGGCGGCCCCCATGGCGGCGGCACTCATCATATTGGCGCGGGCAACCAGATCCTTACCATTGGCATAGGCTTTCGGCAGGTTTTCGAAGACCAGCCTGATGCCTTCCACGGCGATGCCGTCGGCCATCGGGTGATAGCCCGGCGCGCAATAGGCTTCGAGGCAGTGGGCGAGCGCATCCATGCCGGTGCCGGCGGTGATGAAGCCCGGCATGCCGACCGACAGCTCCGGATCGGCGATGACGATCGCCGGCAAAAGCTTCGGATGGAAGATGACCTTCTTGGTGTGGGTCGCTTCATTGGTGATGACGCCGGCGCGGCCGACCTCCGAACCGGTGCCGGCCGTGGTCGGCACGGCGATGATCGGCGCGATCGCATCGGCATCGGCGCGCGTCCACCAGTCGCCGACATCCTCGAAATCCCAGACCGGTCGCGTCTGCCCTGCCTGGAAGGCGATCAGCTTGCCGAGGTCGAGCGCCGAGCCGCCGCCAAAGGCGATGACGCCGTCATGCTTGCCCTTCTTGAACACGGCAATGCCGGCGGTCAGGTTGGAATCGACCGGGTTCGGCTTGACCTCGGAAAACACGCCATACGGCACCTTGGCGTCGTCGAGGATCTTCAGCGTCGAGGCCACCACCGGCAGCTTGGCCAGTCCCGGGTCGGTGACGAACAGCGGCCGCTTGATGCCGGTCGCCGCCAGCACCTCCGGCAGTTCCTTGATGCGTCCGGCGCCGAAGCGGACGGTCGTAGGGTAATTCCATTTAGAAACGAGTTTTGTCATTTCGACCTTCTGACTGCTTTCATGCTCTCGGATGTCGTTAATTCACAAAGGTATTGGCCACACGGTCTGACCGCATCATGTACGGAATCCAGATGGCTGCGGCCCAGACCGAACGGTAAATGTCGCGCATCGTTTCTTTATCGAACGCATCATCCAGCGTTGGAAAGCTGTCGGGAAAAGCCAGATACCCGGCCCATGAATCGACAACGGAATATATCGGCATCGCGAATGCCCAAATCATGTACCAGCCGGGGAATATCTGCCAGCGCTTGAACATGAAGAACAATAATAGGGCCGGGGCTGTAAGGTTTAGTATGCCGGATATCACCAATTCGGCAACAATCAGCACACCTTGGGACAAACTGAAGGCCTGCCAGTTCTGTAACATGCCGAGATAGTCGGTATTGTGCAATTGTACCAACCCTAGTATCGGGGTGAGCATCAACCCGAGCATCGGCAGGACAAGCCAGCCGCCGATACCCTCGGGACCTTCACGATCCGGCAGCGCCGATTGTTGCGTATCCGCCATTACTCCCTCTCAACAGCGATCGTTGGCTTGCCGATCGCCACCTTAGATCACCTCGCGCAGATGGTATGATTTCGGCCTGGTCAGATTGTCGTAGCCGATGGCCGACAGTGCCGCACCCTTGCCGGTGTCCTTGACGCCGGTCCAGACCAGCGCCGGATCGAGATAGTCGCAGCGGTTCATGAACACGGTGCCGGTCTCGACGCGGTCGCCGATCGCCGCCGCATGGTCCGTGTCGCGCGTCCAGATCGAGGCCGTCAGCCCATAGGGGCTGTCGTTCATCAGCGCGATCGCCTCCTCATCGTTGCGCACCTTCATGATACCGACGATCGGGCCAAAGCTTTCCTCGCGCATCACGCTCATCTGGTGGTCGACCTGGGTAAGCACTTCCGGCGCCAGATAGGGCGAGCCTTGCCTGTCGTTAGCCACCTTCATGTCGATGTGCGCCTTGGCGCCCTTGCGTAGCGCCTCCGCCTTTTGCTCGCGGATCAGGTCGGCGAAGCGCGCCTGCGCCATCGGCCCCATGGTGGTCGCCTGGTCGAGTGGATTGCCGACGACGTAGTTCCTGGTCTCGGCGATGAAGCCTTCGACGAATTCGTCGTAGACCTTCTCGTGGACATAGACGCGCTCGATGCCGCAGCAGCACTGGCCGGAATTGAAGAAGGCGCCGTCGACCAGATTGGCAACGGCATGGTCCATCTTGGCGTCCGGCAGCACATAGGCCGGATCCTTGCCGCCAAGCTCGAGGCCGAGCGTCATGAAGGTGCCCGCCGCCGCCTTTTCGATGGCGCGGCCGCCGGCGACCGAGCCGGTAAAGTTGACATGGTCGATCTTGCCGGAGCCGAGCAGCCTTTCGGTCTGCGCATGGTTCAGAACGAGGTTCTGGAACAGGCCCTTGGGCAGGCCGGCTCTGTCGAACGCCTGCTGAAACCGTTCGCCGACCAACAATGTCTGTGCCGCGTGCTTGAGGATGACGGCGCTGCCCGCCATCAGCGCCGGCACGATCGTGTTGACGGCAGTGAGATAGGGATAGTTCCACGGCGCGATCACCATGACCACGCCGAGCGGCACCTTCTTCACATAGCGGCGAAAGCCGTCCTTCGGGTTGGAGGCCATGACCGGCTTCAGTGCCGCCTCGGCGATCTCGACCATGTAGCTGACGCGTTCCCTGACGCCGCCGAACTCACCGCCATAGCGCACCGGCCGGCCCATCTGCCAGGCGATCTCCGGCACGATCTCGTCGCTCATGGCGACCAGCGCTTCCAGCATGGCAAGCATGTACTTGCCGCGCTCGACGACCGGCGTCTGCGCCCACTTCTCCTGCGCCGCCTTGGCGCGCTCGACCGCGGCACCGATCGCCTGGTCCGTGGCCAGAGGCCGTTCGGCATAGATCGAACCGTCGATGGGGGATTTTATCTTGACCGTTTCGGTCATGCCTTGGGTCCTCGCATTCTACAATAATTCTCGTTGGTCACGCCGCTCTGGAAGGGACGAAACACCGGCGTTGGCCCCGTTCTTCACAGCGAGCGGGTAAAGGTGAGGGACGGGCGGCGCCGACATTGCCAGGTCATTTAATACCGCTCGAACCCCCTGTGCAGTTCCCAGTCCGTAATCCGGCGGTCGTATTCGAACTGTTCCCAGTGTGCCGTGTGGACGTAGTGTTCCAGCACATCGTCGCCGAGTGCCTGCCTCAGCATCTTCGATTCCACCAGCGTCGCGGTAGCGTCGCGCAATGTCTTTGGAATTTCAGGCAACTGCGAGGCCTGGTAGGCGTCGCCGACGAAGGGCTTCTGCAGTTCAAGCTTTTCATCGATGCCGGCAAGCCCGGCCGCGATCAGCGCGGCGAAAGCCAGATAGGGGTTCAAATCGGCACCGCCGATGCGGCATTCCATGCGGATGCCCTTGGTGCCCTCGCCGCAAAGACGGAAACCGGCGGTGCGGTTGTCCTCGCTCCACATGATCTTGGTCGGCGCAAAGGTGCCGGCCTGGAAGCGCTTGTAGGAGTTGATGTAGGGCGCCAGGAACCAGGTGAATTCCTTGGCATATTTGAGCTGGCCGGCTGCCCATTGCTGGCCGAGCGTCGACAGCGTCCACTCGGCATTTTTGTCGTAGAACAACGGCGTCTTGCCGTCGGCGCTCCACAGCGAATTGTGGATGTGGCTGGAATTGCCGGCGAGCCCGTAATTGTACTTGGCCATGAACGAGATCGCCTTGCCTTCGGACTCGGCGATTTCCTTGGCGCCGTTCTTCAGGATGACGTGGCGGTCGGCCATGTCGAGCGCTTCAGCATAGCGAACATTGATCTCTTCCTGGCCGGGACCCCACTCGCCCTTGGAATTCTCGATCGGAATGCCGGCCGCCTCCATTTCGTTGCGCAGCCGGCGCATGACGCCTTCTTCCTTGGTGGTGATGCCGATCTGGTAGTCGCCGATATAGGGCGATGCCGTCTCGAGGCCCTGCCAGTGCTTCCTGCGGGCGGAATCGTAGGTCTCGCTGAACAGGTAGAATTCGAGCTCGGACGCGAAATAGCCGATATAGCCGCGCTCCTGCAGCCGCTTGACCTGCTTCTTCAGCATGGCGCGCGGCGAATGCGCCAGGTCGTCATGGGTGTGGTGGTCGAGCACGTCGCAGATCACCAGCGCCGTCTTCTCCAGCCACGGAATGCGCCGCAGCGTCGCAAAGTCCGGCTTCATGACGAAATCGCCATAACCCTTCGACCAGCTCGCCGCCTTGTAGCCGGGCACCGGTTCCATATCGATATCGGCGGCCAGCAGGTAGTTGCAACCATGCGTCTCGTCATGCGCGGAATCGACGAAGTACCGGGCCAGGAACCGCTTTCCCACAAGCCGCCCCTGCATGTCGACGATGCAGGCCAGCACGGTGTCGACCTCACCGCTGGAAACCGCTTGCTTCAACTGATCGAACGAGAAATTTCCGGCCATTCTTACGGCACTCCAGCGCTTGTCGTTTTGAAAAGGGAATGAAACCATGGCCGGCGCGATGCCGGCCATGGTCATGAGAGAGCGTCAGGCGCCGGCTTCGCCGACAGCTATCTCGGCTGCCTTGATCGCCGCCTGGCGCTTCGCGATCTGGTCGCCGATGGGCGGACCCTGGAAGCGGCGGTTCTCGAAACCGAACCAAAGCACCGCAGTCAGTACAATGAAGCCCAGGGTGATATAGAGCACTTTGTCGTTCGGCGGCTGGATGGCGATGTAGAAGATGATCGCCATGCCGATGACCGACAGGATGCAAAACAGCTTGAACAGGCCGGCACCGAGATTCCATGGGCCGGGATTCGGCCATTTCGCCGTTCCGAAAGCCATCATGCCGAGCGCGATCGGAATGGTGAAGGACAGGAACAGGAACACCAGCGTCGAATTGACGACGATGGTGTAGATGTTGGTGCCGCCGATCGAAATGAACTGGGCAAGAAAGACATAGATGATCTCGAGGATCGCAGCTGTCCAGATGGCATTGACCGGCGTGCGCCAGGTTGGGCTGACTTTGGCGAGCCCGGCCGAACCGACCGGCATGCCGCCGTCGCGAGAGAAGGCAAACAGCATGCGCGAGGCCGAGGTCACCGTAGCGAGGCCGCAGAGGAACTGCGAGATCAGGATGGCCAGATAGAGCAGTGTCTTTAACCATCCTGGCAAGATCGCGTTCATGGTTTCGAAGAACACGGCCCACCCTTGCTTGGCGCCTGCCGCCATATCCGGAATTGCCAGCACGATCGCGCACAGCATCACCCAGCCGATCAGCGACGACCAGAGCACGGATGAAACGATTGCCCGCGGAACCGAGTGCGCCGCCCTCAACGTTTCTTCCGAGGTATGCGCCGACGCATCATAGCCAGTAATGGTGTAAACCGGCAGCAGCAGGCAGAGCAGGAAGAGATACGTCATGGAATCGGACTGCGGGAAAACACCGCCGCCCGCATCGCCCGAATAGTTCGTGAACGTCCACAACCGGGTGATGTCGATCGCTGGAGCAAACACCAGGCAGGCGACGATCAGCACCGCCGTCGCTCCGAGAATCAGGAAGCCGGACGCATCCGTCAGCATGGCGGTCAGCTTGATGCCGAAATGGTTGAACAGCGCCTGAAGGACCGTGATAATGGCAACAAAACCAACGACTTGAGCCGGAGACGCAACACCGTCGGTGGTAAGCCCTGCGCCGAAGGTCCCGTAGAAAAACAAAGACGTTCCGATGTTGATCGCGCCGAGCACGGTGATCAGGCCGAGCAAATTGAGCCATGCGGTAAGCCAGCCAGTGAAACGGTTCCCCAGAATGGATGCCCAGTGATAGAGGCCGCCGGCGGTCGGAAATGCCGAGGCGATCTGGGCCATGGCGAGCGCGAAAAATCCCGAAACCATGCACCCGACGATCCAGCCGATACCAGCGCCGGCGCCACCGATGGACGATGTCGCCTGCGCGAAGGAATTGATGCCGCCTGAGAGGATGCAGATGATCGAGAACGAGATCGCGAAATTCGAGAAGCGGCTCATGCTTCGCGACAGTTCCTGAGCATAGCCCATTCCGTGGAGAACTTTCAGGTCCTCCTTCTTGTCACCTTCGCTGTAACCCGGTGCTACCATTTTGAAGTCCCCTTTTGGTTTCTTAGCTGGCCGATTGAACTGACTTTCCGACTGCGCTTGGTCTGGAGGCCTTGGCCGCTTCGGGCTCCAGATTGAGAAAAATACCCGTGAGCAGATCCGCCCATTTCCGCTGCCCGGCTGCGCCGGAGATCTCGTCGTTGCGGATTTCGATCATTGCGCAGGGCAGCCCGCGCGAGCGGGCATGGCGTTCCAGCGTGAAATAGACGCGGTCGGCCGGCGAATAGGGTTCGTTGACGCCGACGGTGACGCCGGCGACCCGCTGCAGCGCCGCGATCAGCGGCGCCGCCAGCCGGCGGTCCTCGTCGTGGATAACGCCGATATGCCAGGGCCGGCTGCTGCCCTTGTAGACCGGGGTGAAAGAATGGACCGAGACCAGCCGCGTCTCCCGTCCGGCCGCCAGGCGCTCGTCGATGATCGTCGCGATCCGGTCGTGGAACGGCCGCCAAGCGAGCGCGATGCGCGCCTCCCGCTGATCGGCCGAAAGCCCCTGATTGGCCGGGACCACGGTTTTTTCGCTGGCGCTGACCGTCACTATCAGGTCCGGTGCATCGAGCGGGCGGTTGCAGTCGATGACGAGCCGCGAAATGCAGGTCTCGACCAGCGTCGCATCGAGTGCCTCGGCCATGCGGCGCGCCACCGGCAAGGCGCCGGGATCCCAGGCGATGTGGCGGGAAAGCTCCTCGGCGGCAAGTCCGAGCGTTCCGAATTCCGGCGGCAGGAATTTGGAGGCGTGGTCGCAGGTTAGCACGAAAGGACTCAATCCGCCGGGGTTCGTCACCCTTACGGTTTCAGGCGATGCAAGGCTGGCGGGCCGTGCTGTCTCCATTGTCTGCCGTCCCCGGGGAGCGCTGTACCGTATGTTACGTATTTTGCCTCATTGCGTCCCTACGGATGATTTCATACAGTTTGGCCGGCTTTGTCAAACGCGATTTCGATAATGCGGTAACGGCCCGGCCAGGGTGGGGAAAAACATGGTTTCCAGCATTGCCGAACTGATCTCCGACCGCATCGGCACCATGCCGGCCGGCGAGCGGCGCGCAGCGCAAACGCTGATCGCCAGCTATCCGCTGATCGGGCTGAAGACGGTCGCCGAATTCTCGGCTGCCGCCGGCGTATCGTCGCCGACGATCCTGCGTTTCGTCGCCCGGCTCGGCTTCCAGAACTATCCGGAATTCCAGTCGGCGCTGCAGGACGAACTGGCGGCGCAATTGCAGTCGCCGGCCTCGCGCACGCTCAATCCGCCATCGCCGGGCAGCAGCGCCGTGTCGCCGATGCTGGAAGCGACGCTCGACAATATGCGCGAGACCTTCCGGCACCTTTCGGATAAGCAGCTTGCCGACATCGTCGCCAAGCTGGCCGACCGGCGCGGCAAGACATTCCTGATCGGTGGCCGCTTCACCGACCCGCTGGCGCGCTACATGGCCGCCCACCTCGCCATCATCCAGCCCAACGTTTTTCACCTCGGCGGGCAGGAAAGCGTCTGGCGCGACCGGCTGATCGACATGGGTAAACGCGACGTGCTGGTGATCTTCGACATCAGGCGCTACCAGGACAGCCTTGTCCGCTTCGCCGAGACGGCCAACCAGCGTGGCGTGCAGATCGTGCTGTTTACCGACCAGTGGCTGTCGCCGATCGCCCGCTTCGCCCGCCACGTCATCGCCGGGCGCACCGCCGTGCCTTCGGCCTGGGACTCATCCGCCGCACTTTTCGTCGTCGTCGAAACGCTGATCGGCGCCGTCACAAGGCAGCTCGAGGCCGACGGCACCAAACGCATCCGCGAGTTGGAAAGCCTACGGTAGAGCGGCCCTTCGGGCGAACGGTCTTCGTTGGGGTCTAGTCAACCAAAAGGCTGACCATCTGCAGGATCAGGATCAGCAAAAAGACGCCAAAGACAGACGCAAAGACCGCTGCCAACAGGACGATGCGTTGTTTCTTACCCACAGCTCCCTCGGGAAGGCATAGCTCCCCCACGATCACGAACGTCAGTCCTGCCTATCGCTCGGCTACCGTCCCAAGTCCTCAAGATCTGCCTGCGGCTTGGGCGGAGGAGTAATGACGAGTTGCTTCACGCGCGAAATGAACCGCTGGCCAAGGTGCTCGCTTAGGGGGACGGCTGCATCATTCATCCGACCCATGTCACGGCCGAATGACCACCTTGCTGCTGGGGCTTAACCATTTCAGCCGCAAGGCGTGCCATCGCCCCACTCCAGCTACTTTACCCGTGGCAAGGGTGATCGAAGTTCGGCTAGCCTTGGCGACGCGAAGCCGCTCATTGACCCACCATCAAACAGCGGTGAACTGCGCGGAGGAATTCGATGAGCTATCTGGACGAGCTGTTCTCAGTCGCCGGCAAGACGGCGCTGGTCACCGGCGCCGCCACCGGCATCGGCCGCATGGCGGCGACCGCTCTGGTCAGGGCCGGCGCCTCGGTGATGATTGCCTCGCGCAAGGGCGAGGATTGCGCCAAGGTAGCGGACGAGCTGAACGGGCTTGGGGCATCCGGCCGGGCCGAGGGTTTCGCCGGCGACGTCTCCAGCGAGGCCGGCATTGCAGCGCTTGTCGCCGAGGTCAGGGCGCGGACCGAACGGCTGCATATCCTGGTCAACAATGCCGGCATCTCCTGGGGCGCGCCGCTGGAAAGCTTTCCCTATCATGCCTGGGCCAAGGTGTTCGGCGTCAACGTCACTGCGGTCTTCTATGTGACGCGCGAATTGCTGCCTCTGCTCGAGGCTGCTGCCAGCGAGGCCGACCCGGCCCGGGTGATCAATCTCGGATCGGTGATGGGCACGCAGCCTTTGGCCGAAGACGCTTACTCCTACTCGGCCTCGAAGGCTGCGGTTCACCACCTGACACGCATCCTGGCGATCGAGTTGGCCGCCCGACGCATCACCGTCAACGCCTTTGCGCCCGGCCCTTTCCAGAGCCGGATGACGGCCTTCGCCACCGGCACCGAAGACCAGGCAAGACATGTCGGCAACCACGTTCCGATCGGCCGCATCGGCGCGCCGGATGACATTGCCGGCGCAACGCTCTATTTGTGCAGCCGTGCCGGCAGCTATGTCACCGGCGCCATCCTGCCGATCGATGGCGGGCAGTCGGTGCAACACGGGCTGACATTGTTCAAGGAATGAGACGCACGCCATCCGGCGAGTGAAATGCCGGGGGTGAAGATGGAGGACATCAGCGTGGAACCGATCAGTCTCGATGTGCTTCTGGCCAACGTCGGCAAGGAAGTCGGCGTGTCGCCATGGCGGGTGGTCACGCAGCGCATGATCGACCAGTTCGCCGATGCCACCGACGACCATCAGTTCATCCATTGCGATCCGGAGCGCGCCAGGCGCGAGACGCCGTTCGGCGGCACCATCGCGCACGGCTTCCTGTCGCTTTCGCTGTTGTCGGCAATGACCTTCGAAACCATGCCGCCGCTGGAAAACAGCAAGATGGGCGTCAATCACGGCTTCGATTCGCTGCGCTTCCTGGCGCCGGTGAAAACCGGCTCGCGCATCCGCACCCGCTTCGTGCTGGCCGATGTCAAGGTCAGGCCGTCGGGCTGGGTGCAGACTGCGCACGACGTGACGATCGAGATCGAGGGCTCGAAAAAACCGGCGCTGACCGCGCGCTGGCTGACGCTGACGCTGATCGAACGCCAGCCGGAAGCGGTTTGACTGGCATCCGGGCCTGGGAACCTAAATCTATTTGGGTTCGGCCGCGACGTACTTCATGTGGCGGCTCACCTGCAGCGCAATGTAGACGACCAATGAGCAACCGATTGGGAACACGATCTCGTTGAGGCCGGTTGCGATAGCCTGTGGCAGTGCCAGAGCAGCGTCGTTCGCCGCGGCCGTCTCAATCGTCAGCACCGTGATGCCGCCACCGAATACCGCGCCTATCAGGGCGCCTGCCAGCGCGAAATGAAGCGGTCGGGGTTCTTCCTTCGATGCCAGCGACGCCAGTATCCAGCCGAGCAGCCCGTATTCGATCGCCCGCAGGACGCCCAGCGTCGTGAGCGACAGGATGGCCGGCTTTGCCGCCGCGTCGAGCGCGCTGACCATGACCTTTTGCGTCCCCTTGGCGATGCCCATGGCCAGCGGTGCCGAGATCGCGGCGATCAGGCCGCCGAGCGAGGCTCGCACTTTGGCGAGCGCCGTGCCGAGGCTGACGCCGGCGCAGACGAAGAACGACCAGGTCACGCCTTGCGCCAGTTCGATCAGGATCAGCGTCGTCGCCGGGTAGGAACCTGCCGCAAATCTGACGGTCAGAATGAGAGCCTCCATGGCGAAGCCGAGCGCGATCGCCAGCCATGCGACCATGACGACGCGCCTGAGCGCCATCCTGGCGCGATGGGAAAGCGGGTTCACGTCCGGCACGCCGGACGAAAGCTCAGTCAGGGCCATGTTGGCCTCCCAGATCACAATTCTTGCAGAGCCGCGAATTAGCGTTTGTCTGTAACAGTCCGATGTTGCCGGCTTTATTGCCGGGTTACATCGTTTTGTGACGTCAAGCTTCTGCTTCGTGCCACCCTTGCCCGACGTCGTACAGCGTATATATGCTGCATCCAGCCATCAGTTATTAAAGGCAGTCGAACAATTGCAGCTAAGCGTCCAGGAGCGCCGCGAAAAACAAAAGGCCGAACTGCGTTCCGAACTTGTCGACGCCGCGCACAAGCTTGTCCAGGAAGAAGGCTATGACGGCCTCACCATCCGCAAGCTCGCCAAGCGCGTCGGCTATGCGCCGATGTCGGTCTATTCCTATTTCGCCGACAAGCAGGACATCCTGTTCGCGTTGGCCGAAAACGCCTTCGAGACCCTGGCCAGGCACATCGAAAATCATACGGCCGACGACCCGATCGAGGCGCTCAAGGCGGTGCTGGTCGAATATGCCGCCTTCGGGCTCGAGAATCCCAACGAATACCGCACCGTCTTCATGACCGAAAAAGTCAGGCCGCCGGCCGGCAAGACGTTCGCCGAAATGCAGAGCGGCAACCCGGCGATGAAAGTGCTGATCGAGAGGGTCGAGGCCTGCGTTGCCGCCGGCAGGCTCAAGGGCGATCCGCGCGCCATCGCCACCATGCTGTGGGCGGTCGGCCACGGCGCCATCTCGCTGCTGATCACCTTCCCGTTCTACCCGTTCGGCGACCAGACGACGTTCATCACACGGATCGGCAACATCATGCTCGAAGCGATCGCCGCGCACGAGATTGCGCCCCTCGGCCCGCCGGTCAACTGCTGAGGAGCGGCGCTCCTCCCGATCTGTAAAATCTTTCTCCGAACGATCCGCGCTCCGGTGCCGAGCGTCCGGCAATTCCTGCGCCTAATTTCTCCGTACGTGTACGATTTTTGCTTGAACTCCCTCAGCCTTGGGCGTATCTGTACGCAATACCGTACATGTACGAATTCACTAGCTGGAACCGGAGACCGATCATGAAGAAGGCAATTCTCACGCTCGCCGCCCTGCTGGCGCTCTCTGGCGCCGCAATTGCCGGCAGCAATCAGACAGGCAAGCAAGAAGCGGCCTGCATCGACACCAAGACCGATGTGAAGCTCGATTGCGCGCCGACCGGATCGCTTGAAAATGCCGATACCGAGACCCACAAGGCCGGCAGCAAGGGCCCGAGGCTCGGCATCGGCATCGACCCGTGGATCGTGCCCAGCAGCTTCTGAGCCGACCGGCGATAATATGCGGCGATGAACCGAAAGGGCGGCAGCAATTTCCGGCCGCCTATCTTGCCGGCCTCAGCCCTGCTTTATCGCGCCGTGCAGATCACTTCTTACGCTTCTGTCCCGCCACCCTCTTCGCCTTGCCGGGTCTTGCCGGCGCGCCGGGAATGGCCGTTCCGGTGATCGACACCGGATCGCTGGCCGGAAACGTATCCTCGAGGCCTTCCTCGAGTTCCTCTTCGACATCCGCCTCAGTGCGCTGCTCGTGTTCGAAAGAGCGCACGGCCGGCGTCTTGGCCGGCAACTTCGGCGCGGAGTTCGACGGCATTTGCATTCTCCCTCGGCTCGCTGTCGCAGAACTGCTGGGCGCGGCGAACATTGCTATGCTGCCGCGTCGCGCGCTGCCTCCGACAGAAAAGTAAAGACATAGTCGGAGAAGGAACGCCAGCATTCGACGCGGAACGCGTCGGCCGCCGTGCGCAACAGCACGATTTCGACCTTGCCGAGAATGGTGCGCGATGCCGCCCCGATCGGAAAGGCGTCGAGCGACAAATCCTGCGGGCAGCCGGCATTGATCGTCGTCGCGGCAGCCGGTCCGGTGACCGATACGGCGACGTTGCGGTGCGAGATGCCGACCGCCGAATGCAGCGCGGAAATCTTGGCGCAATCGGCGAGTGGATCTTTGCCGCTTTCATCGATGACCAGCCATTCGTCCGGCCCGAGCCACAAGGCGGTCCGTCCAGCCTTTGCCGCCGAGGTTTTCGGCCTTAGCGGCAGGGCGATGCCAAGTGCTTTCGAAAGTGCCGCGATCGAGGCGTCCGGCGCGCGCAGCGATATGCGTTCGGCCGGCGGCAGCACGACAAGTGTGACGCCGGTGGCGGAAAGCGACTGGCCGGCGACAGCCGGACGGCGTTCGACCGACGGCCCGGCGACGGCGGTTTTCACAGCGGCCTTAGCCATTGAGGCGCTCCCCCTTCTCGTCGAAGAACACCATACCGGTGACCTCCACCTCAATCACCCCGTTCGGCATCGGTACATAGAGCGTCTCGCCCATGCGATCGCGGCCGCCGGCGACCAGCCCCAGTGCGATCGAGCGGCCGCAATTTTGCGACCAATAGCTCGACGTGACATGGCCGATCATCTTCATCGGGATTGCCTGCTTCGGGTCCGCGACGATCTGCGCTCCCTCCTCCAGCACCACCTTGGGATCCCTGGTCTTCAGGCCGACAAGCTGCTTGCGGCCCTTGGCGACCAGATCCGGCCGCGCCATGCCGCGAATGCCGACGAAGTCGGCCTTCTTCTTGCCGACCGCCCAGTCGAGCCCGGCGTCGTTCGGCGTCACTGTGCCGTCGGTATCCTGGCCGACGATGATGTAGCCCTTTTCGGCGCGCAGCACATGCATCGACTCGGTGCCGTAGGCACAGGCGCCATGCTTCTGGCCCTCGGCCCATAGCGCTTCCCAGACCGCCTCGCCGTAATCGGCCGGCACATTGACCTCGAAGCCGCGCTCGCCGCTGAACGACATGCGAAACAGCCTGGTCGGTACGCCGCAGATCCGGCCTTCGCGCACCGACATATGCGGCAGCGCCTCATCCGACATGTCGATGCCCTCGACCAGCGGTGCGATGATGTCGCGAGACTTCGGCCCCTGCACGGCAATGACCGCCCACTGCTCGGTGATCGAGGTCAGCCAGACGTTGAGATGCGGGAACTCGGTTTGGAGATAGTCCTCCATATGGTTCATGACGCGCGGCGCGCCGCCGGTCGTCGTCGTCACGTGGAAACGGTCCGCAGCGAGTCTTCCCACCACGCCATCGTCATAGATGAAACCGTCCTCGCGCAGCATGATGCCGTAGCGGCAGCGGCCGGGCTCGAGCTTCTCCCATGGATTGGTGTAGAGCAGTTCCATGAATTTGGCCGCATCCGGCCCGACCACCTCGATCTTGCCCAGCGTTGACGCGTCGAACAGGCCGGCCGTCTTGCGCACCGTGACGCATTCGCGGTCGACGGCCGCATGTATGTCCTCGCCCGGCTTCGGGAAATACCAGGCGCGCTTCCACTGGCCGACATCCTCGAACATCGCGCCTTGACGCTCGGCCCAGGGATGGATCGCCGTCTTGCGGGTCGGGTCGAACAGGGGACCCCGCGCGAGCCCGACGATCGAGCCGAACGTCACCGGCGTATAGGGCGCACGGAACGTCGTCAGCCCTACCTGCGGGATCGGCTTGCCCAACGTCTCGGCGGCAATCGCCAGGCCGTGCATGTTGGAGGTCTTGCCCTGGTCGGTCGCCATGCCGTTGGTGGTGAAGCGCTTGACGTGCTCGATCGAGCGCATGCCCTCATGCACCGCCTGGCGGATGTCCTTGGCGGTGACGTCGTTCTGGAAGTCGACGAACGCCTTTACCGTCGTTTCTGCCCCGGCGCCGGGCGCCGCACCCAGCATGCCGCGCGACCAGCTCTCGCCGGCATCGACTTTCGGCTTGGTGCCCTTGGCTGGCTTGCTGCCGGCTTCCTTGGCCGCCTTGACGCCCGCTGCATAGGCCTCGTCGATCGTCGCCGACAGCCCGTCCGTGCCGTTGCAGGCGCCGACCGAGACGCAATCCTGTGCATAAATGCCGGGCACGAAGCGCTTGGTCTCGTCGTTGAAGGCGACCTTGCCGCGCGATTGCGAGAACAGATGCACCGACGGCGTCCAGCCGGCCGACATCAGGATTGCGTCAACCGGGATGGTGCGTTCGCCGCCGCCATTCTTCGGCTGCACAGTCATCGACGACACCCGCAGCTTGCCGCCGGCGCGGATCACCGCGCGACCGAAATTAACCTCGATGCCAAGCGCCCTCGCCTCGTCGATCGCCGGCCCGGTCGGATTGTCGCGCAGATCGACGATCGCCGCCACGTTGATGCCGGCCTTCTTCAGGTCGATCGCCGCCGCATAGGCGGAATCGTTCGCCGTATAGACGCCGATATTCCTGCCGACCGCGACGCCGTAATGGTTGAGATAGGTGCGCGCCGCCGACGCCAGCATGACGCCGGGACGGTCGTTGTCGGCAAACACCATGTGGCGCTCGATGGCGCCGGTCGCCAACACCACGCGTTTGGCGCGAACCTGCCACTGCCGCTCGCGCGGCAGGTCGCGGCCGGGGCTCTGCAGATGGTCGCTGACGCGCTCAACCAGTCCGACGAAATTCTGCGCGTAATAACCGAAGGCCGTGGTGCGCGGCAGTACGCGGACATTGTCCATCGCGCTCAACTTGGCGAGAGCGGATTGCGCCCAGGAAAAGCCGTCCTGGCCTTCGATCTTCGCCCCGCTCTCGAAGCGAAGGCTGCCGCCGAATTCCGCCTGCTCGTCGGCAAGGATGACGCGCACGCCGGTTTCGGCGGCAGCCAATGCCGCGGCAATACCCGCCGCACCACCGCCAAGCACCAGCACCTCGCAATGGGCGAAGCGCGCCGAATAATGGTCGGGATCCGGCTGGTCGGGGGCGACGCCGAGACCGGCCGCGGCCCGGATCTTAGGCTCGTAGAGGTTCTTCCACGCAGCCTTCGGCCACATGAAGGTCTTGTAGTAGAAGCCGGCCGAAAGCATCGGCGAGGCGATGCTGCTGACCGCACCGATGTCGAAGGCGAGCGACGGCCAGCGGTTCTGCGACTGTGCCGTCAGCCCGTCATAGAGTTCCTGCACCGTGGCGCGGACGTTCGGCGTCTTGCGTGCCGCGTCGCGCTTGATCTCGACCAGCGCGTTCGGCTCTTCGGCGCCGGCCGACAGGAAGCCGCGCGGCCGGTGGTATTTGAACGAGCGGCCGACGAGATGGACGCCATTGGCAAGCAGCGCCGAGGCCAGCGTGTCGCCCTCGATGCCGGTATAGGGGCGGCCGTCGAAGCTGAAGCCAGCTATCTTTGCCTGCTTGAGCCGCCCGGCGCCGGCAATGCGGAACGTCGCGCTCATTTGGCGGCTCCCGGCAGCTTCGCCGGCTTTGGCTCGCCGGCCTTGTAGGTCATCAGGAACCTGTCGCTGACGGTGTCGCGCACGGCGTTGAAGAAGCGCGCGCAGCCATGCATGTGCCGCCACCGCTCATAGATGATCCCCTTGGGATTGGAGCGGATGAAGAAGAACTTTTCGAAGTCGTCGTCGCTCTCGCCGGCGATGTTTGGGGAACGCGCAATATGCGCCTCACCGGCGTTGCGGAATTCGAGCTCGGGACGCTCTTCCTCGCAATAGGGGCAGCGGATGAGAAGCATGGTTGGTCCTACAGTTCGCCGTGGCCGACGCGAGCGCCGGCAGGTTGGTCGCAAAGCCTCTGACCCATCGTGACGAAAGGCGCGACGAGCCGGATGCGCTCCTCGATGCTTGCCGCAGGGCGAAACAGAGCGCGATTGGCCATGTTGCCGATGGTCAGTTGGATTGGATCGGTGGTGACGATGACGCCGCGCGGTTGGAAAGGCTCGTCCGGATCCAGATCGGAAGGACGGGCCTCGAAGAAGAAGACGATCTTTCGCCCGCCGCTCCAGACGCAGGTCAGCATGCCGTCATCGATGGAAAACGGCCAGTCGGCCTCGTTCCCGGCGCGACTGATCGGCTGCGTGCGCACCTCGTCCGGTGACGGAAAATGAAACAGGCCTTGCTCGCCGGCGAGCATCAGCGGCATGGCGACGGCCATCTCGGTCATCATCAGTGCGCCACCGCCGCCGCCGCCGCCTCGTCGATGAGGCGGCCGGTGCGGAAGCGCTCGATGGTGAAGGGTGCGTTGATCGGGTGCGGATCGTCCCTGGCGATCGTATGGGCAAAGACGTGGCCCGAACCCGGCGTCGCCTTGAAGCCGCCCGTGCCCCAGCCGCAATTGACGTAGAGGCCGGGCACCGGCGTCTTGGCCAGGATCGGCGAACGGTCCGGCGTCACGTCGACAATGCCGCCCCATGAGCGCAGCATCTTCATGCGGGTGAAGATCGGGAACATCTCGCAGATCGCGTCGAGCGTGTGCTGCAGGATGTGCAGCCCGCCGGTCTGCGAATAGGAGACATATTGGTCGGTGCCGGCGCCGATGACCAGCTCGCCTTTGTCGGATTGCGAGATATAGGCATGCACCGTGTTCGACATCACCACGCAAGGCACCACCGGCTTGACCGGCTCCGACACCAGCGCCTGCAGCGGATAGCTTTCCAGCGGCATGCGCACGCCGGCCATGTTCATAATCACCGAGGAGTGGCCGGCGGCGACCACGCCGACCTTCCTGGCGCCAATGAAGCCGCGCGTCGTCTCGACACCGGTAACCGCGCCGTTCGGCGCCCGTTTGACGCCGGTGACCTCGCAATTCTGGATGATGTGGACGCCGCGCGCCGAGGCGCCGCGCGCATAGCCCCAGGCGACAGCATCGTGCCGCGCCGTGCCGCCACGGCGCTGCAGCGCGGCACCCATCACGGGATAACGGGCATCGCGCGAAATGTTGAGCGGCGGGCAGAATTCCTTGGCCTGTTCCGGCGTCAGCCATTCATTGTCGATGCCGTTCAGCCGGTTAGCATGGACGTGGCGCTTCAGGACCTGAATGTCGTGGATGTTGTGGGCGAGCATCATGACGCCGCGCGGCGAATACATGACGTTGTAGTTGAGCTCCTGGCTGAGCCCGTCCCACAGCTTCAGCGCATGGTCGTAGATGCTGGCGCTCTCGTCATAGAGATAGTTCGAGCGGATGATGGTGGTATTGCGGCCGGTATTGCCGCCGCCGAGCCAGCCTTTTTCCAATACCGCGACGTTGGTGATGCCATGCACGGTGGCGAGGTAATAGGCTGTGGCCAGGCCGTGGCCGCCGGCGCCGACGATGACGACGTCATACTCCTTCTTCGGCTCCGGCGAGGACCACTGTTCCTCCCAGCCCTTGTGGCCGCGCATGGCCTCGCGGGCGATAGCGAATACCGAGTATTTCTTCAACGTTGCAGGCCTCGCAAATGGCGGCCGGGCAGATCAGCCAACCCCGGCGCGCGAGCTGTATCACTAGCGAAACCGCACTGCCAGCCTTGCACTGTTTGCGACGGCGCTTGCCGTTTTGCGCCGTGCCTTCAACGGCCGCTGTTATGAGTTTCGCCTTTTGACGTTTCAGACGAAGCACGCTTGAAGATGGACGGCCCGATTGCATAGGTCGGCCGCAAATAACCCTCACGGCAATCGCTGGCGATTTTACGAACTTCCGCGTCGTCCGACTGCTCCGCCATGGCCACGAAGCGCTCGATGATCACGTCGCGTGGCCTGATAGCCACTGCCGCTGCAAAGCGCCGCAACACCGCATCCGGATCCTCGAGCAGTCGCCGCCGGTCCTTGGCGCTCGGCATGAAATACCTGCCGTAAGCGTTAACCAGCATCGCGAAAGCAGGGTCTGGACGCAGTGCGGCGGCATTTTCACCCCCGAGCCGCAACTGCCAGCGCTGCGCAAAGCAGATGAACTTGACGACGGACCACCGAACGCCCGCATGCTCATCATCCAGTCGCAGCATCACGCGACCTAGAAAGGCGCCATCTGCAGGTGTGGTACAACTTCTGAGCGTTTGGATCGCATCGAAGCGTATCGTTGAACTTTTGCTGTCGAGCAGGTTGGCTATTTCCGCCACTACACAATTCAGCTCGAAGCCCAACCTAAAGACCGTTTCGACCGTTATAAAGACGGCCGCGGCCTGGGTCTGGACATTGCTGGACACCAACAATTGCCGCAGGTTTTCGAGCGGAAAACCCTTGAGGAATTCCGAACGAAGCGCATTCGCCAATTCGCCGTCGCCCTCGTAGCCGGGCTCCAGCAACTTGCTCATCATGTCTTGGGGGGTCATTGCAAATGGGTGGCGCGTCCACCCGCGATTTTGGATGAGGACCCGTAGCTTGGTGGCCAGCGGGCGTCAAGAAGCGCTGTTGAAAACAGCGCAGGTATCGGGTGGCTCGCGCCGCCCTGATTTGCGACCAAGGATCCCGATTGCCGGCAAGGGCCGGCGCGAAAAAGGATGCAAAAATGTTCGCACTTGCCAACAAAGTTGCCATCGTCACCGGCGCCAGCTCCGGCATCGGCCGCGCCACGGCCAAGGTGTTTGCGGAGGAAGGCGCCAAGGTGGTCGTCGCAGCCCGCCGCCAGGCGGAGCTCGATGCGCTGGTTGCCGAAATCGAAGACGCCGACGGCACCGCCGTCGCTCTTGCCGGCGATGTCCGCGACGAAGCCTACGCAAAAGCCCTCGTCGACCTGGCGGTCGGGAAATTCGGCGGGCTCGACATCGCCTTCAACAATGCCGGCTCGGTCGGTAGGATGGGGCCGGTTTCGGAGCTGTCGCTGGAGGGCTGGCGCGAGACGCTCGATACCAATCTGACCAGCGCCTTTCTCGGCGCGAAATACCAGGTGCCGGCGATGATCGATCGCGGCGGCGGCTCGCTGATCTTCACCTCCACCTTCGTCGGCCACACCGTCGGCATGCCGGGCATGACCAGCTATGCCGCAAGCAAGGCCGGACTGATCGGGTTGACGCAGGTGCTGGCCGCCGAATATGGCGCCAAGGGCATTCGAGTCAACGCGCTGCTGCCGGGCGGCACCGACACGCCTTCGGCGACGTTCAAGACACCTGAATCGCGAGCCTTCGTCGAAAACCTGCATGCCTTGAAGCGCGTCGCCGAGCCTGAGGAGATCGCCCGCTCGGCGCTCTACCTGGCGTCCGACGCATCGAGCTTCACCACCGGCGCGGCGCTGTTCGCCGACGGCGGCGTCTCGATCACCCGGACGTGAGGGTTCGGAGGGCGCAACGCATGCCCGCCAGCCGAAATGTCGCGAACCGGCCCTTGATTTTTTCGGCGATTTGACGATTCCGTCTTCTCCTCGAAGACGGGTTGGAAACATGTTGCTGATCAGGACCTATATCGCTGCAAGCGCAATCGAAGGCGTCGGTGTGTTTGCCGCCGAGCCGATCCGGAAAGGCGCGCAGATCTGGCGGCTCGATCCGGACTTCGACCGGCTGATCCCGAGGGAAAAATACGAGACGGCGCCGCCGCACCTCAAGGAATTGCTCGACAGATATGCCTATCCCAGCCCGGACCGGCCGGGCTTCATGGTCTATGAGGTCGACAATGGCCGCTTCATGAACCATGCCGACAAGCCAAACACCGATTTTTCGCAATATGGCGGGGCCACCGCGACCCGCGATATCGCCGCCGGCGAGGAGATAACCTGCGACTACGGCGAGTTCTTCGAGGGTTTCGAGCAGCTCCACCTGGCCACGGCCCTGGCCACGGCATAGCGGCGCCTATCTGGCCCAAGGCGAATTTTGTTCTTGCTTTGTGCCGGCAGCTATGCTACTAAATTGCCTATGGTGATGATTCACACCAGAGACCCGCCGCCGAGGCGGGTTTTTCGTTTCGGGATCGGCACCGCCTCTCAATCGGCTGTGGACAGCGCCCCTTGATTCTGCTATCAGCCGCCCCAATTCGTGGTGTAACGCGCCGCGGAGGCTTGCGGCTATGGCCGCTTGCCTGTTGATTTCAAACCGAAAGACAGGATTGCACGTGCAGGTACTCGTCCGCGACAACAATGTTGATCAGGCGCTTCGCGCGCTCAAGAAAAAGATGCAGCGTGAAGGCATCTTCCGCGAAATGAAGATGCGCGGACATTACGAGAAGCCTTCCGAGAAGCGCGCCCGTGAAAAGGCGGAAGCCGTGCGCCGCGCCCGCAAGCTGGCCCGCAAGCGCGCCCAGCGCGAAGGCCTTCTGCCGATGACGCCACGTCCGGTCGCGGCCGGTGCTGCCGGCGCCGGTGCTCCGCGTCCGCCGCGGTTCTGACGTCAATTTTTCGTCCTTTTCCAAGGATATCCAAGGTGGCGCGATGCGGAATCGCCGCCACCTTTTTGTTGTGATTTCGACCCGGTTCGAGAGAACCGGTTGGGAGAGATGCCGGTTCGGAGGGGGAACGGACCAGACGGCGCAGTAAGGACAGGGCAGACATGGACGCAATCACCGTAGAGCGCAGAACCGCGTGGCGCGGCCTCGCCCTGACGGCAGCCCTGCTCTCCGGGTTGACGCTTGCCGGCTGCCAGAGCGTTCCGACCGGCGAGTTCAACAACATCGACAAGGCGCAAGCCTCGACCGAGAACATTTCCTCGCTGTCGGCGGTGATCCAGCGCAACCCGCAGGATCCGGAAGCCTACAATGTGCGCGGCTCGGCCTATGGCCGCGGCGGCCAGTACCAGGCAGCGCTGAAGGACTTCAACACTGCCATCCAGCTCAATCCGAATTTCTACCAGGCCTATTCCAACCGGGCGCTCATCCAGCGCTTCCTCGGTGATCAGGCAAGCGCGCTGGCCGACTACAACCGCTCGATCCAGATCAATTCCAACTACGACGCCGCCTATATCGGCCGCGGCAATCTCTACCGCAAGGCAGGCCGGGTCCAGGAGGCGTTCAACGATTTCCAGAAAGCGATCCAGCTCGACACGACTGACGCGCGCGCCTATCACAATCGCGGCCTGATCTACCAGAGCCAGGGCCAGCACGCCTTTGCCATCGAGGATTTCTCGACCGCCATTTCGCTGGCGCCGGATGCTTCCGAGCCTTACAACGGACGCGGCCTCTCCTACCTTGCCATGAACGACGAGGACAATGCCTTCGCCGACTTCAACATGGCCATCAAGCTCGACGGCAAGAACGCCGAGGCCTGGTCCAACCAGGCGCTGATCTACGAGCGGCGCGGCGACAAGGTCAGGGCCGCGAAGTCCTACCGCGAGGCAGTGCACCTCAATCCGACCTACCAACCGGCCAAGGACGGTCTGGCCCGCACCAGCGCCGGCTGACCGGGCCTCCGTTTCCGCACTCCGACAACCCTGCGTTTAGCCTTGCCTTGCTGGCGCCAAGTTTTCGGCGGAACGCTCGGCGTGCTCAGCCGTTGTTCAAAGCCATTTGGAAAGGACCCTCCCATGATCAAGCAACTTGCCTGTGCCGCCGCACTCGCCACGACCGTCGTTGCCGCTCCCGCCAGCGCCGGCAAGCTCCAGCTCGGCGTGCTCGACTGCACCATCGACGGCGGCACGGCCTATCTGGTCACCTCCAACAAGGGTGTTTCCTGTGTCTTTCGTCCGCATCGTGGCGGCCCACCCGAAGTCTATACCGGGGTAATTTCCAAGCTCGGCGTCGACGTCGGCCGGACGCATCAGGGCCAACTGGCATGGGCGGTTCTGGCAGCAACCCGCAACCATGATGAAGGCGACCTTGCCGGCAGCTACTATGGCGTGAATGCCGAGGCGAGCGTGGTCACCGGTGGCGGCGCCAATCTTCTGGTCGGCGGCCTCGGCAGCGCCTTTTCGCTGCAGCCGCTCAGTGTCCAGGCGCAGACCGGCGTCAATCTGGCGGTCGCCGTCACTTCGCTGGACTTGATCCATTCGTTCAAATAGCGGCGTAGCATGGCTCCCCGAGCAGCCGGGCAGCGTAGGTGTCGGCCTGCGAATAGCTGCCGAAAGCTCATGGATTCCGGCAGGCCCGCTCCGCAGAGGATGGGCCGCCCTGATGTTCAAAGTTGCAGCGCTCGAAGATCACGGCATGGATCCTAGGATCCATGCCGTTACCGTGACCGAAGATTGCGGCGATCCAATATTGCTTACATCTTTGGCCTGACTAAGATCTCGACATCTCGTGACTGTCTCGCGCCGCATGATCTTTGGCATCCGCCGCGCTAACGGCGATCAAAAAACCGCTTGAGCTCAACCGCGGTTGAGGTTTTACAAACCGCACGCGAACAAGGCGCGCATCGCGCCTGAAGTGGCAAAGATGCTCTGGCTCGGCAGGAATTCGGGGGTGGACTTGACCAAAACAAGCACAAACAGGGTCGATTGGCGCGCGCTGTGGGCGAGCGGCGATCTGGCGCGCTTCTGCTTCATCAGCCTCGGCATCCTGTTGCACGCCACCAACGAAACCATGGTGGCAACGGTCATGCCGGCCATGGTCGGCGAGCTCGCCGGCGTGCAGCTGGTCGGCTGGTCGCTGGCGATCTACGAGCTCGGCGCCATCGTTGCCGGTGCGGCCGCCGGACGGCTGGTGAGCTATGTCGCGCTGCGCACCAACATGACGGCCGCCGCCCTGCTCTATGCCGCCGGCGCGCTGGTCTGCGCCACCGCGCCGTCGATGCCGCTGTTCCTCTCCGGCCGCCTGATCGAAGGGCTTGGCGGTGGCGCGCTGGTGTCGCTGGCCTTCGTCTCGGTCGAGCGGCTGTTTGCCCGCGCGATCTGGCCGCAGCTTTTCGGCGTTATGTCGGCGATCTGGGGCGTCGCCGCCTTCAGCGGGCCGGTGCTCGGCGCGGTCATGACCGAATTGCTGTCCTGGCGCTGGGCCTTCGGCGTCTTCACCCTCGGCGGCACGGCTATGGCGCTGGCAAGCTTCCTCGTGCTCGATACACCTAAAGCAACAAGGCCGCAGGCGACCGGCGGGTCGGCGCCGCCCTTCCCGTTTGCGGCACTTGGCTGTCTTGCCGTCAGCGTCGTGCTGATCGCCACCGCCGGCGTCGACATCGCCCTGCTGCGCTCGTCGCTGCTGCTCACCCTCGGCATGATCGGCCTGGCGCTGTTCGTCTATATCGACGCGCTGAAGCCGCGCTCGCGGCTGTTCCCGTCGCGGCTGTTTTCATGGCGCTCGCCGGTCGGCGCGGGCATGACCATGGTCGCGGCGTTTTCGGTGGCGACCTGCTCGTTTGCGGTCTACGGGCCACTGCTCCTGACGAGCCTGCACGACATTCCGATCCTCACCACCGGCTACATCATCGCCGCCGAATCGATCGCCTGGTCGATCCTGTCGATCCTCGTCGCCAATGCCCCGCCGGAGTGCGAGCGGCTGATCATCGTCGGCGGGGCGCTGATGATCGCCACGGGCGTCGCGGGTTTCGCCTATACGGTGCCGGCGGGCTCGATCCCGTTGATCCTGCTTTGTGCCTTGCTGCAAGGCGGCGGTTTCGGCATCGCCTGGCCGTTTGTCACGCGTGTCATCGTGGCATCGGCCAAGGAAGGCGAGCAGACGATCGCCTCGGCCGCCGTGCCGACCATGCAGCGCATCGGCTATGCCGTGGGTGCGGCACTGACCGGCATCGTCGCCAACGCCAGCGGCTTTTCCGAAGGCCTGAACCGCGAGGCCGCGGCAAATGTCGCCGCCTGGCTGTTCCTCGCCTTCATCCCGCTCGGCATCCTGGGATGCCTTGCCGCCTTGCGGATTTCGGGCGCGAGCGACGACGCGCGGCTGGCGAAGCTGCCAATCTCCCCCACGAGAGGTGAGATCGGCTAAACACCCGAGGGGAGATCGCTAAACCACGACCGTCTTCAGCCGGCCGGCGATCAGTGCCGCGAGCCGCGTCGCCACCTCTTCCTTGCTCATCTCCGGCCATTCCTCGACGCCGGCCTTCGAGACGATCCGCACCTTGTTGCGGTCGCCGCCCATCACGCCCGGGGAACCATCTTCATGCGAGACATCATTGGCGACGATAAGATCGGCACCCTTTTTCGCAAGCTTGGCCTCGGCATTCCTGACCAGGTCCTGCGTCTCCGCGGCGAAACCGACCACCAGCATCGGCCGCTTTTTGTGATGCCCGACGCCGGCAAGAATATCGGGATTTTCCACCATCTGCAGCGCCGGCGGCCCCTCGCCCGCCACCTTCTTGATCTTTTCCCCGGCCGAACTTTGAGTGCGCCAGTCGGCGACAGCCGCGACGAACACTGCCGCGTCGGCCGGCAGCAGCTGTTCGACCGCATCCTTCATCTCGACGGCCGTTTCGACATGCATCGTGGCGACGCCGGCCGGATCCGCAATGCCGACCGGACCGGAGACGAGACGCACGTCGGCGCCGAGCCTGGCCAGCGCCGCCGCGATGGCATGGCCCTGCTTGCCCGACGAACGGTTGGCGATGTAGCGCACCGGGTCGATCGGTTCATGCGTCGGCCCGGAAGTGACAATGATCTTCCTGCCCGCCAGCGGCTTTGGCCGACTGTCGAGCAGCGCCTCGATCGCGGCGACGATCTCCAGCGGCTCGGCCATGCGGCCCTCGCCCGCCTCGTTGCTTTCGGCCATCTCGCCCTTCGCCGGGCCGACGAATGCGACGCCGTCCTTACTCAGCATCGAGCGGTTGCGCCGGACCGCCGGGTGCGTCCACATTTTCGGGTTCATAGCCGGAGCCATCAAAACCTGCTTGTCGGTGGCGATGAGCACCGTCGAGGCAAGGTCGTTGGCGTGGCCGTTGGCGAGCTTTGCCATCAGGTCGGCGGTGGCCGGCGCCACGACCACAAGGTCGGCCTCGCGCGACAGCCTGATGTGGCCGATGTCGTGCTCGTCCTGCCGGTCGAACAGCTCGGTGAAGACATGATCGGCGGACAGTGCTCCGGCCGACAGCATCGTGACGAATTCCTGCGCCGCGGCGGTCATCACCACGCGCACCGAAGCACCGCGCTCGCGCAGCCGGCGGATCAGGTCGAGCGCCTTGTAGGCGGCGATACCGCCGCCGATGATCAGCAGGATGCGCTTGCCGGAGAGGACACCTCGCGCGACTTGGCTGGGGACCGCGACCACCGGAGCTGCAGGATTCTGCAAGCTTGTCAGTTCGCGCAACGTTTTCTCGATCTGGTCGATGCGGCCGGACGAACCGAGTTGACCTTCGACCGCTGCGCGGATCATGACCCGCGCCTGGTCTTCCATTGACCGGCCATTCTCCGCAGCCAATCGGCGCAGCATATCCTTGACCTCGTCATCAAGGTTGCGGATCGTGATGCTGGCCATGTGATTGCACTTTGCCCGAGATCGCTGCAAGCAATGATATCAATGCAATCAAGCGACAACAAGGCGTTAGAGCAGCTTCCAGGCGATATACAGCAGCGTCAGAGCGATCACCCACAGCGCCAGCCGGCCGGAGCGGGTGTAGCGCGCCTCGGCCTTGCCGATCGCGCGCGCGGTCCTTTCGTCGAAACGCAGGCCGTTTTCGGCCATCAGGTCGATCTCGCGCGACAGCCGCTCGGTGCGTGCGGCGAGGTCCGGCGCCTGGCGGGCCAGCGCCAGCAGCGCACTGGCACCGTCGCGCGCATCGGCCAGCAGGGCGCGCGGGCCGAGGTTGCGGGCAATCCAGCCGCTCACCACCGGCTCCGACGTCTTCCACATGTTGAAGGCCGGGTCGAGCGTGCGGGCGACGCCTTCGACGACGACCATGGTCTTCTGCAGCAGCACCAGCTCGGACCGCGTCGCCATGTCGAAGAGGTCGGTCACTTCGAACAAAAGCGTCAGCAGCTTGGCCATCGAGATTGTCTCGGCAGGCTGGCCGTGGATCGGTTCACCGATCGCCCGGATCGCCTGGGCGAAGGCCGCGACATTGTGCTGGCGCGGCACGTAGCCGGCCTCGAAATGGACCTCGGCGACGCGCTGATAATCGCGCGTGATGAAGCCGTAGAGGATTTCAGCGAGGAACCGGCGCTCCTTCCTGCCGAGCCGGCCGGCAATGCCGAGGTCGACGGCGACGATGGTGCCGTCGGCCTCGACGAACAGGTTGCCCGGATGCATGTCGGCGTGGAAAAAACCGTCACGCAGCGTATGGCGCAGGAACGACTGGACCAGATTGGCGGCGATCGCCTTCAGGTCGTGGCCGGCGGCGGTCAGGCCGACAATATCGTTCATCTTGATGCCGTCGACCCACTCCATGGTCAGCACATCGCGGCCGGTGCGCTCCCAGTCGACCGACGGCACGCGAAAGCCGGGATCGTCCTTGGTGTTTTCGGCGAGCTCCGAAAAAGCCGCCGCCTCCAGCCTCAAATCCATTTCGATCTTGGTGGTCTGGGCCAGCGTCTCGGTCACCTCGACCGGCCGCAGCCGGCGCGACGACGGGATGTATTTTTCCTGCAGCCGGGCGGCGAGGAAATAGCTCTCGAGATCGCGAAAGAAGCGGCGGCGCACGCCCGGCCGGATGACCTTCACCGCCACCCGGGTAACGACGCCGTCCTGCAGGGTTTCGGCGGTATGGACCTGGGCGATCGAGGCGGCGGCGACGGCCTCGCCAAAACTGGCATAGAGCTCGCCGACCTTGCGTCCGAGCGAGGCCTCTATTGCCGCTATGGCTTCGGCCTTCGGAAATGTCTGCATCTTGTCCTGCAGCATGGCGAGATCGAGCGCTATGTCGTTGCCGACGACGTCCGGCCGCGTCGCCAGGAACTGGCCGAGCTTGACGTAGGATGGGCCGAGCCGCACGACCGCCTTGGCCAGCCGGTCGCCGCGCTCGTAGGCAAGCGCGCGGCGGCGGGTGAACAGCCGGGCCATGCGCCAGCCGAATTTCGGCAGGCCGAAGAGTTCGTCGCCGGGCAACGCCGCGATGACACCCTCGCGGACCAGCACCCAGCCGGCCCGCACGAGCCTGAAACCAGCGCCTATGCTGCTCATGGCTGGCTTTGCCTTGCCGGTTTCCTGAACTGGCGAAAGGCACGTCGGGCTATGAAAATGCGGGCCAGCCTCAAAGCTTCCAGCCCGAATGAAGCGCGGCGATGCCGCCGGAATAGTTGCGGAATGAGGCGCGCTCGAAGCCCGCGCGCGAGATCATCGCCGCGAAATTCTGCTGGTTGGGAAATTTGCGGATCGATTCGACCAGATAGGAGTAGGGCTCGCCGTCGCCGGTCACCGCCTTGCCGATCCGCGGGATGGCGTTGAACGACCATGCCTCATAGACCTTGTCGAGCAGCGGCATCTCGACCTCGGAAAATTCAAGGCAGAGAAAGCGCCCGCCAGGCTTCAGCGCGCGATAGGCTTCGGCAAGCGCCACATCGATGCGCGGCACGTTGCGGATGCCGAAAGCAATGGTGTAGGCATCGAAAGTAGCGTCGGCAAAAGGCAGTTCCTCGGCATTGGCCTCGACGAAATCGGTATTTGCCGACAGGCCCTTTTTCTCGGCTCGGTCGCGGCCGACGGCGAGCATCGAGCCGTTGATGTCGAGAACCGTTGCATGGGCGTGCCTGGCGCTCGCCTCAACGATGCGGAAGGCGACGTCGCCGGTGCCGCCGGCAACGTCGAGAACGCGCCAGCCCGGCCGCTTCGGTGGATTGAGCCAGGCGACCATGGCGTCCTTCCACAACCGATGCAACCCGGCCGACATCAGGTCGTTCATCAGGTCGTACCGGTTCGCCACCTTGTGGAAAACATCATTGACCAGGGGCTGCTTGTCGCCTGGCCCTACCCGCTTGAAACCATAGGAGGTTTCCATGCCGCCCGCAGCCGTGGTTCTTTCAACCGACATCGTTTTGATCCGCCATAAAATCGGCGGGACCATAGCCGATCGATGGTGCGGGCGCTATTGTTTAAGGCGCGGTGTTCGGCCGCGCTTCGAAGCAGGTTCCGGAAAAGCGTCGCACGGTTTTCCGACCAGAACCTGCGTCATAAGAAAAAGGCCTGACGGGATAATTGAATGCCTTTGAAAGCAGAACTGCACTGCCACATCGAAGGGGCAGCGGCGCCTGAACTCGTCCTCCGCCAGGCCGAGAAATACGGCAGGGATGCCTCGCCCTATATCCAGAACGGCTCCTTCGTCTGGCACGATTTCACCTCTTTCCTCGCCGCCTACGACTTCTCCTCCGACCTGTTCCGCACCGAAGAAGACTATGCGCGGCTGGCCGATCACTACCTGACCAGCCTCGCCCGCGACGGCGCCATCTATTCCGAGGTTTTCACCTCGCCCGACCATGCCGGCAAGGCCGGGCTGTCGCCGAAGGCCTATACCGATGCGCTCGGCGAAGGCATGGCCCGCGCCAAGGCGAAGACCGGCATCGAAGGCCGCATGATCGTCACCGGCGTGCGCAATTTCGGTGTCGAATCGATCGAGCGGGCGGCGCGTTTCGCCGCCCGCAGCGGGCATCCGCTGGTCACCGGCTTCGGCGTCGCCGGCGACGAGCGGATTGGCGATTTGGAAGATTATGTCAGGGCCTTCGAGATCGCCCGCGAGGCCGGCCTCGGCATCACCGTGCACGCAGGCGAATTGATGGGCTGGGAGAGCGTCGAGGCGGCACTCGACCATATCCGCCCCTCTCGCATCGGCCACGGCGTGCGCGCCATCGAGAACCCCGATCTCGTGCGGCGCATCGCCGACGAAGGCGTCGTGCTCGAATGCTGCCCCGGCTCCAACATCGCCCTGAAAATCTTCGACAGCTTCGCCAACCATCCCTTTCCTGCTTTGAGGGCGGCGGGCTGCAAGGTGACGCTCAACTCCGACGACCCACCCTATTTCTGGACCTCGCTGAAGCGCGAATACGACATCGCCGCCGAACATTTTGCGATGGATGACAAGGCGCTCACCGCCGTCACCAGGACGGCCATCGAGGCAGCTTTCGTCGACAGGAAGACCAGGGCGGCGCTGCTGGGCAGGCTCGGCGCCAAGGGCAGGTGAATGGTGAATTGCGAGCCTGGCGCTTCGGTCCGTCAACCGCGAGTTTTTCCGCGCAACCAAGGACTCGCAAACCAGTTCACTATTCACTATTCACCATACACCATTCACTATTCACCTGCGCAGTTCGGAGAACACCATGAAGGGCGTCACCGTCGTCGACCATCCGCTTGTCCAGCACAAGCTGACCATCATGCGCAAGAAGGAAACCTCGACGGCCGGGTTCCGGCGGCTGCTGCGCGAGATCTCGCTACTGCTCGGCTATGAGGTCACCCGCAACCTCGAACTGACCACGACGACGATCGAGACGCCGATCGAGACGATGGAGGCGCCGACGCTGGAGGGCAAGAAACTCGTCTTCGCCTCCGTGCTGCGCGCCGGCAACGGCTTGCTCGAAGGCCTGCTCGATCTGGTGCCGGCGGCGCGTGTCGCCCATATCGGCCTCTACCGCGACCATGAGACGCTGGAAGCGGTCGAATATTTCTTCAAGGCGCCGGGCGACCTCGCCGACCGGCTGGTGATCGTCGTCGATCCGATGCTGGCGACCGCCAATTCGGCGATCGCGGCGATCGACAAGCTGAAAGGCCGCGGCGCCACCAACATCCGCTTCCTCTGCCTGTTGGCGGCACCAGAGGGCCTCGAGCGTTTTACCCAGGCGCATCCCGATGTTCCGGTCTTCACCGCTTCCATCGACCGCCAACTCAACGAGAAGGGCTACATCATGCCCGGCCTCGGCGATGCCGGCGACCGTATGTACGGCACCAAATAGGTCCGTTTACCGATTGTTTACGCAAACGGCTGGTTTCCGCATTCGTTAAAGCGGCAAACACCTTGTCGGACTAAGGATCGGCAACCACAAAGGCCGGTCCATGCTGCGCAAGCTTCTCATCCTTGGCGTGTTTGCCGGAACGTCGGCATCGCTGCCGATCGTCTATCAGTCGAATCCACAGACGATCGAGCGGCTGTTGAAATCCGCCATCGGAGCCAAGCCGGCCGACACCCAAACCGACCTGAACCTCGCCGCCGTCCCGGACAGGCCGGCGACGCCGCAGCCGCTCGGCCGCAAGGTCGTCGTCACCGCGGACGCGCGCGGGCATTTCATGTCGGTCTTCAAGTTGAACGGCCGCCAGATCGAAGGCATGATCGATACCGGTGCGACGCTCGTCGCCATCAACAGCTCGACCGCGCGCAGGATCGGCATCTCGCTCAATTCGACCGACTTCAGCCATCAGGTCAACACCGCCAACGGTGCGATCAAGGCCGCCGTGGTGACGATCGACCGCCTGCAGATCGGCAGGATCACCGTCGAGGGCGTCGAGGCCGTCGTACTCGACGACAGGGCGCTGCACACCAACCTGATCGGCATGAGCTTTCTGCAGCGGCTCGAAAAATATCAGGTCGAAGACGGCACGCTGCTGCTGGTTCAGTGACTATCAGCGCGGCAGGATCCGCCGGATGACGGTTTTCTCCGCGGCCGGTTTGGAAGTCCCGATCGTATAGGCCGAAAGCACGGCGGCCGCGGCCGCCTCGGCATCCCCGGCATTGCGGGCATGGACCAGCGCCAGCGCCTCGCCGGTCCGCACTTCAGCGCCGACCGGCAGCAGCCTGGTGACGCCGACGGCGTGATCGATCCTGTCGTCCGGCCGCGTCCGCCCGCCGCCAAGCCCGACCACGGCAAGCCCGATCTCGCGGGTTGCTATGCCGGTGACAAAGCCGTTCGCGCTCGCCTTGACGGCGAATTCCGTTGCCGCTTTCGGCAGATATTTTTCCGGATTCTCGATGAAATCGGCGGGACCGCCAAGTGCCGCCACCATGCGCGCGAAGATGGCAGCGGCGCGACCGCCGGCCAGCGTCTCGGCGGCGCGACGCAGGCCGTCCTGGTTGGACGGCACCAGGCCTGCCGATTGCAGCATCTCGGCGGCCAGCGCCAGCGTCACTTCCTCCAGCCGCCGGTCGCGGAAGCGGCCGGTGAGGAAGTCGACGGCGTTGCGCACCTCGACCGCATTGCCGGCAGCGGACGCCAGCGGCTCGTTCATGCCGGTGACCAGCGCCGAGGCCCTAAGGCCGGCGCCATTGGCGACGTCGACCAGGCTGTTGGCCAGCACCGTTGCATCGCGCGATTTCTCCATGAAAGCGCCGTTGCCGACCTTGACGTCGAGCACCAGCGAATTGATGCCGGCCGCCAGCTTCTTCGACAGGATCGAAGCGGTGATCAGCGGCACCGATTCCACCGTTCCCGTCACATCGCGGATGGCGTAGAGCCTGGCGTCGGCGGGTGCGAGGTCGGCGGTCTGGCCGATGATGGCGCAGCCGGTTTCGAGCACGGTCTTGCGGAAGCGTGCAACATCCGGCTGGCTGATGTAGCCGGGGATGGCATCCATCTTGTCCAGCGTGCCGCCGGTATGGCCGAGGCCCCTGCCGGAAATCATCGGCACATAGGCGCCGCAGGCAGCGACGATCGGTGCCAGCATCAAGGAGACATTGTCGCCGACGCCGCCCGTCGAATGCTTGTCGGTGACCGGGCCGGGCAGATCCGACCAGTCGAGCACATCGCCGGAATCGCGCATCGCCATAGTCAGCGCCACCACCTCGTCGCGGCTCATGCCGTTGAAGAACACCGCCATGGCGAAGGCGCCGACCTGCGCGTCGGTAACGGTGCGGGCGGTCAGGCCCTCGATGAAAGCCGATATCTCCTCAGCCGAGAGTTTTTGACCGTCGCGCTTGCGGCGGATGATTTCCTGGGGAAGCATCAGGCGTCTACCCTGTGCTCCGGAAGCCCGTCCTGAAAAACACGCTGCAGAATGGTCGCCAGCCGCGCGCCGCCGACCGGCGCCATGTCCTTGGTCTCCTGGTGCGACAGCTCGGCTCCGGTCATGCCGGCGGCAAGGTTGGTGACGACCGAACAGGCTGCGACGCGCAGCCCGAGGAAGCGGGCGAGAATGACCTCCGGCACCGTCGACATGCCGACCGCGTTGGCGCCCATGATGCGAGCCATGCGGATCTCGGCCGGCGTCTCGAAGCATGGGCCGGAGAACCACATGTAGACGCCCTTGTGCAGCCTGGTACCGGTGGCCTTCGCGGCTTGCTCGATGGCGGAGCGGAGACCGGCGTCGTATGCTTCGGTCAGGCCGACGAAGCGGCGGTCGCTCGGCTCGCCGATCAGCGGGTTGGAGCCTGAGAAATTGATGTGGTCGGTGATCAGCATCACCGAGCCCGGGCCCATCCCGGGATCGACCGAACCGGCGGCGTTGGTGAGGATCAGCCTGGAGATGCCGAGGCCGGCGAGCACCTCGAGTGCAGGCCGCATCGCCGCCGCGTTGCCGTGCTCGTAATAGTGTGCGCGACCGGACAGCATCAGCACCGGCGTGCCGGCAAAGAGCCCCGCCACCACCTCGCCGGCATGGCCGCTGACGCCGCTTCTGGGGAAGCCCTGCAAGTCGGCATAGGAAATGCGCACCGCATTCTCGACCTTGTCGACAAGCCCGCCAAGCCCCGATCCCAGCACCAGCGCAGTGGTCGGCGCCAGCCCGTCCAGCCTTTCGACGAGGTGATCGAGTGCTTCCTTCATTTCAACACATCGCCCTGGAAGCCGTATGGCAGCAACTCGCCCATGGTCACGGTCTCGACCACGCCGCTATCATCGCAGAGATAGAACTTCGTTTCCGGCCGGCAGAATTCGGCCAGCCGCTGCCGGCAGCCACCGCAGGGCGAGCATTTTGCCACGCGTTCGGCGATCACGGCGATTTCCGTGATCTTGCCGCCGCCACCCATGATGTAGTGGCCGAGCGCGGTGGTTTCGGCGCACCAGCCCTCCGGATAGGACGCGATCTCGACATTGGCGCCGGTGAAGACACGGCCGTCCTCGGTGCGCAGCGCCGCGCCGACCGGAAATTTCGAATAGGGCGCATAGGCGTTGGCCATGGCGGCTTTCGCCGCTTCGAACAGATCATGAGCCATGATAGATCAGCGTTCCTTGACATAAGGCACGCCGCCGGCACGCGGCGGGATTGCCTTGCCGATGAAGCCTGCAAGCAGGATGACGGTCAGCACATAGGGCAGCGCCTGCATGAATTGCACCGGCACCTTGCCGATCAGCGGCAGCGGCGTGCCTTGCAGGCGGATCGACGCCGCGTCGAGGAAGCCGAACAGCAGGCAGGCGAACATGGCGTTGACCGGTTTCCATTTGGCGAAGATCAGCGCGGCCAGCGCGATGTAGCCCTTGCCGGCGGTCATGTCCTTCACGAAGCCGCCATTCTGCACCATCGACAGATAGGCACCTGCAATGCCGGTGAGCACGCCGGTGCAGATCAGCGCCCGATAGCGCAGCCAGGCGACCGATATGCCGGCGGTATCGACCGCGGCCGGGTTCTCGCCGACGGCGCGCAGGCGCAAGCCGAAGCGGGTGCGGAACAGCACCCACCAGGTGAACGGCACGGCCAGGAAGGCGAGATAGACCAGCACTGAGTGGCCGGAGATGAGTTCCGAATAGATCGGCCCGAGGATCGGCACGCTCCTGAGCGCATCCGCGCCCGGCCAGATGATTGTCTCGAAGCGCTCGCCGGCGGCCAGCGCCGGCGTGCGCCCGCCTTGCTGGAACCAGGCCTGGCCGAGCATGATCGTCGATCCGGCGGCGATGAAATTGATCGCGACGCCGGAAACGATCTGGTTGCCACGATGGGTGATCGAGGCAAAGCCATGGATCAGCGCGAAGGCGACCGAGATGAGTATGGCCATGCCGAGGCCGACATAAGCCGAGTGGAAGACCGAGGCGGCGGCGGCACCGGCGAAGGCGCCAACCAGCATCTTGCCTTCGAGCCCGATGTCGAAGACGCCGGCCCGCTCTGAATAGAGGCCGGCGAGGCAGGCGAGCAGCAAGGGGACCGACAGACGGATGGTCGAGTCCAGGACCTGTACGATGGCGTTGAAGAAATCCATCTCAGGCGCCCTTCCCCTTGACCGCTTCCATGCCGACCGATCTCGGGCTGAGCGAGGCGAACAGCGCCTGGACATAGGGCCGGAACATATGCTCGAGCGCGCCGGCGAACAGGATGACCAGGCCCTGGATGATGACGATCATGTCGCGGCTGATCGCCGGCATCTCGAAGGCGAGCTCGGCGCCGCCCTGGTAGAGCATGCCGAACAGGATTGCGGCAAGCACGATGCCGACCGGGTGCAGTCGCCCCATCAGCGCCACCGCGATGCCGACGAAACCGGCGCCCGAAACGAATTCGAGCGCGACATTGTGCTGGTCGCCCATCGTCGGGTTGAGCGCCATCATGCCGGCCAGCGCGCCCGAGATCATCATCGCAATGATGATGATGCGGATTTCCGAAATCCCGGCATAGCGCGCCGCTTTCGGGCTGTGGCCGTAGGTACGCATCTCGTAGCCGAGCTTGGTGCGCCAGATCAGGACCCACACCAGAAAGGCCATGGCCAGCGCCAGCAGCGAGCTGACGTTGAACGGCGCCGAACGGATTTTGGCGCCGAACAATTCGATGATCCAGTTGAGCTTCGGCAATTGTGCGCCTTCGAGGAAGGTGCGCGTCTGCGGCGCCATCGAGCCGGGCGGCTTCAGCATGCCCACCAGCGCATAGACCATGACGCTGGCGGCGATGAAATTGAACATGATGGTGGTGATGACGATGTGCGAGCCGCGCTTGGCCTGCAGATAGGCCGGGATCAGCGCCCACAGCGCGCCCATCGCCGCGGCGGCGATAATGGCGATCGGGAAGGTCAGCCACCAAGGCAGCACGCTGTCGAAGGCCAGGCAAACGATGCCGATGCCGAGACCGGCGATATAGCCTTGGCCCTCGCCACCGATGTTGAACAGGCCGCAATGCGCCGCAACCGCCACCGACAGCCCGCTGAAGATGAAGGTGGTGGCATAGAAAAGCGTGAACGCGATGCCTTGGCCGCGACCGAAGGCACCCTCGACCAGGATGACCGCAGCACGCAGCGGGTTCTCGCCGACCAATATGACGACGAAACCGGCAACGACGAAGGCGACGAACAGATTGATCAGCGGGATCAGCACATAATCGGCCCAGGCCGGCAGCTTGGCATAGGGAGTGCTCATTCCGCGGCCTCCCGGTGCTCGACGCCGGCCATCAGCAGGCCGAGTTCGCCCTCGGTCGCGTCGGGGCCGCGCTCGCCGACGATGCGGCCGGCAAACATCACCAGAATGCGGTCGGAAAGCGAGCGGATCTCGTCGAGCTCGACCGAAACCACCAGCACCGCCTTGCCCTGGTCGCGCATCGCGATTAGGCGCTTGTGGATGAATTCGATGGCGCCGACATCGACGCCGCGCGTCGGCTGGCCGACGATCAGCACGCCGGGATCCTGCTCCATTTCCCGCGCCAGCACGATCTTCTGCTGGTTGCCGCCGGAGAAATTGGCGGTCTTGAGGCGGCAGTCCGCCGGTCGGATGTCGTATTTGACGATCTTGTCCCTGGCATCGTTACGGATGGCATCGATGTCGAGAAACGGCCCCTTCAGATAGCGCTCGTCGTCCTGGTAGCCGAGAATCGAATTCTCGTTCTCCTCGAAGGCCAGCACCAGGCCGACATGATGGCGGTCCTCCGGCACATGGGCAAGGCCGCGCTCGCGCAGTTCACCGGGATCGGCGGCGCCGGTGAGGTCGATCGGCTTGCCGTCCAACGTGACCGAACCCGAAACGGCGCGCCTGATGCCGGAAATCGCCTCGAGCAGTTCGGATTGTCCGTTGCCGGCGACGCCGGCAATGCCGACGATCTCGCCGGCATGGATATCGAAGGAGACGTCGTCGACCATGGTGACGCCGCGGGAATCCTTGACCGTCAGGTTCTTGACCGCGAGCTTGACGCCGCCGGCCTTCGCCTCGCCTTTCTCGACGCGCAGCAGCACGCGCCGGCCGACCATCAGCTCGGCCAGCTCCTCGACCGTGGTCTTCCTGGTTTCGCGTGTCGCCACCATGGTGCCCTGGCGCATCACCGAGACCGTGTCGGTGATCGCCATGATCTCGCGCAGCTTGTGGGTGATCAGCACGATCGTCTTGCCCTGCTCCTTCAACTGCCTGAGGATGCGGAACAGATGGTCGGCTTCGGCCGGCGTCAGCACGCCGGTCGGCTCGTCGAGGATCAGGATCTCGGCGCCGCGATAGAGCGCCTTGAGGATTTCGACGCGCTGCTGCAGGCCGACCGGCAACTCCTCGATGATCGCGTCCGGATCGACTTCGAGCCCGTATTCGCGCTCGAGCCGCTCCAGCTCGGAACGCGCCTTGGCGATGCTTTTCTTCAGCAGCGCATCGCTTTCGGCGCCGAGAATGACATTTTCCAGCACCGAGAAATTGTCGACCAGCATGAAGTGCTGATGCACCATGCCGATGCCGAGCGCGATCGCATCGTTCGGTGTCTTGATCGATGCCGGCTGGCCGCCGACACGGATTTCGCCGCTGTCGGCCTGGTAGAAGCCGTAAAGGATCGACATCAGCGTCGACTTGCCGGCGCCGTTTTCGCCGACGATGCCATGGATGGTGCCGCGCGTAATTTCCAGATTGATGTCGCGGTTGGCGCGCACGGCGCCAAAGCTCTTGTCGATGCCGATCAGCTCGATTGCGGCTTGCGCCATGCAGCCTGTTCCCACTGTTATTTTTTTACCGCTTGGTCAAACGCCTAGCATGACGCCCAGTCTGTGCCAATTGGGTCTGTGCCAATTGGCCGGAGCACGGTTCACTCTCGACAAATCCCGTCATGCTTGTCAATTTCCAACGTGGCCGCACCCTGCACAATCGCCTGATCGAGGATTTCAAATGACCATGCCCGACGACCGGCTGACGACGCTGGAAATCCGCGCCGCCGAGCAGGAGAAGACCATCGAGGAACTGTCCGGCCAGATCGCCGAGCAGTGGAAGGTGATCGAGCGCATGCAGCGCAAGCTCGACGCGCTGGCCGAGCGCTTCCTGGCGCTGGAGGAACAGGCCGCACCCGACGTGCCGGTGACTAAGCCGCCGCACTGGTGAGCGGCCTGACAATGCAAAACCGCCGGGCTTTCACCCGGCGGCTCGTCAGCTCAGCAATGTCTGTCGATCAATACGGGCAGGCATTGTCCGACATGTAGTCGTGCACCTTGATGGTGCCGGCGATGATGTCGGCCTTGGCCTTTTCGACCGCTGCCTTCATCGCATCGTCGACAAGCGCCTTGTTGTTGTCGTCCATGGCGTAGTCGACGCCGCCTTCCTTGAGGCCGAGATCGTTGATGCCGGCCGTGAACTTGCCGTCCTTGGCATCCATGAAGGTGTTGTAGACGGCAACGTCGACACGCTTGACCATGGAGGTCAGCACCTTGCCGGGCTGCAAGCCGTTCTGGTTGGAATCGACACCGATGCCGAGCTTGCCCGCGTCGGCCGCCGCCTGCAGCACACCGACACCGGTGCCGCCAGCCGCAGCATAGATCACGTCGGCGCCCTGGTCGATCTGCGTCTTGGCGATCTCGCCGCCCTTGGCGGGATCGTTCCAGGCTGCGGGCGTATCGCCGGTCATGTTCTGGATGACGTCGGTGGCGCCGGCCGCTTTGGCGCCGCCGACAAAGCCGCAGCCGAATCTGCGGATCAGCGGAATATCCATGCCGCCGATAAAGCCGACCTTCTTCGACTTCGAAGCCATCGCCGCCATCACGCCGACGAGATAGGAGCCTTCCTGCTCTTTGTAGACGAGGGAGCGGACATTGGGCTTGTCGACGACCATGTCGATGATGGCGAATTTGGTCTCGGGGAATTCCGTGGCAATCTTGTCAAGCGCATCCGACCAGGAGAAGCCCGCCATGACGATCGGATTGCGGCCGTCCTCGGCGAAACGGCGCAGCGCCTGCTCGCGCTGGGTGGCGTTGCTGACCTCGAATTCCACATAGGGGATGCCGGTCTCGGTCTTGAACTTTTCGGCGCCGTGGAAGGACGCCTCGTTGAACGACTTGTCGAACTTGCCGCCGAGATCATAGAGAAGCGCGGGTTGAATGTCCGCGGCGAAGGCCGGAAGAACCATTGCAGCTGCGGCCATGAGGCCGAGTACGATACGTTTCATGTGATCCACACCCCTGTCGGTTATTTGTCCATTATGCACCGCATGCCGGCCCGGTTCTCCGGCAGGCATTCGGCGTCAGGCAGGAGTGTCTTCCTCCCGCTTCGGGCCAATCTGGCACGGCCCGAAACAAAATTCACGTGGAATTTTGACCCTTTGGAAAAGCGTGGGCCCCCCAAGCCCCGCCACACAAAAATAAAATGGTGAAGGGCGCCAAAAAACCACGGAGACGCCCGCCCAAAAGGCGAGGCGTCCCCCCTGACAGGAAGCACCCAAA
>NZ_JAMYQV010000031.1:0-49673 GCF_040321065.1 Mesorhizobium sp. M0563 | reverse complement strand
CCCTACCCGCCAATCGCGCGGGCGGTGCTGGTACCCCCCCCCCGCCCCCCCCCCCCCCCCCCCTAACCCACCACCCCCACGCCCCCCCCAAACCCCCGGTTGGGCCCCCCGCGCCTACATATACCTTGTCCAAATATGCATTTAGTGACACGCCCGAACGAAGGACTGGAAAATGTGTCTGAACCCCGGAAGACTACCAGACGGAACAGAGTTCGCGTGTCGCAAATGCTGGCAATGCAGCGAACGCCGAATAGACGATTGGGTCGGGCGCTGCCTTGCCGAAAATAAAACAGCCAACGTCGGCCATTCAATTACGCTGACCTATGGTCGCGACGAAGACGGGAATGAGGATCACTTCCGCGCCGCATGGTTAACCTATTCGGACGTTCAAAAGTTCTTCAAACTACTGCGCCGCGATGGCTACAAATTTCGATACCTCGTCTGTGGCGAATACGGCTCTGAAAAGGGCCGGGCGCACTGGCACTTACTCATGTTCTGGCAGGGGAAAGTCCCGCCTCACGAACTCACAACTAGCCGGTGGAACCAAAAGCGGTTCGAAAATAAGTATTGGCCCCACGGCTTCCAGCACTGGGAAAAGCCAAACGCCAAAAGCATACGGTACGTGTGCAAATACATACAAAAAGACATTGGGAAAGATGAACGTCAAGGTCATATCTCAATGTCTAAAAAGCCCCCGCTAGGTGACCAGTATTTTTATGAGCTTGCTCTGAAATACGTCAAAGCAGGGCTTGCCCCTCAAGACCTCACATATAGATTTCCGGAGGTAAAAGACACGAAGGGTAAGCCGAAGTTGTTCTTTATGGGCGGCGCTACCGCCCAAAACTTTATCAGATATTACCAAGCTTTGTGGTTCCTCCACCAAAGCGCAAAACATCATCCAAACTCGACCATCATCGAAGAACACGACGACAGATTAGCGAGGGGTCGTTACGACCCTATCCCGGAACCTCGGCGCTATCCTGTACAGGCCCCGTTTAGCGGGACCGGCCCCTATCTCGGGCGCTGCCCCGAGGACAACCGCGCAACCCTCTATAGCGACGCTGACGGCGTTCGCTGGTGGTATCGCAAAGGAAAGGAAGGCTATGCATGGCTAAGAGAAAAAGAGACCGACGGAGGCACGTTGACCCAGTCAGACGGGAACACGTACGCCATCGCAAAGCGGGGCCAGGACGGATCACAAGTGCCCCCTCCCCGCTTGCCACGAAACCAATAAGCGCCTTCAGGCGCGCTAAGCCGTGGGCGGTCACCAAAAAAAAGACACCGCAACTAAACGTTGTCCACAACGTACATACCCCACGCCTACGGGCCGCGCTTGACGCGGCCCCTCTAGAAAGCGACCACCGTCGCACATGGCGCGAACCAAAACTCAGCACGAAACTGGAGCCCGCTACGCGGTCGGACCATAGGACGCGCGACCTAATACATACGTGCAAGGAAAAACCGCGCCATAATAAAAAAACAGGCGGTGGAAATAGTAAGGGATTTATCCCGTGGTGTCGGTAGGACCCCGTAGCGGCTAAGTCCCAAATAACGATAGCGTAGGGGTCCGTTTCTAGCTTGACGCTGCGGGCCAAATCAGCGTAACACCCAAATCAGGCGCTCATAACGCCGTGTCGGGCCAAAATCCAAGTATTGGCCGAGTACACGTTCTTTGAAAAGTGAATAGGACTAATGTAAGTAGCTCCTAATAGGTGCCCCCTATTCTGAGCATCTACAATATAGAACCTGAAATTGAATAGAATTGTCGCATAAGTTCCATTATCTATCTTATGCGACTGAAGCCTGTAGCGTCCACTGAAGCCTGTAGCGTCCGTTGGCAGCGAGACAGCATTTGTGGGGCAACGGCGTGCTAGGTTGCGAATCATGAACACACTGCTTGCAAGTCTTGCCCTCACCCCCGCCTGCGCATTCACTGACGCGCGAGCGCAGGACTTTGATCGTGCGCCAGGCGAGAATGACCTGGCTTTCGCGAAACGTGTGGTTGGGTTCGCGGACAACGCTGATCCGCACACCACAGCCGTGACCTGGAACGGCCTCCAGACACTGTTCGTCGATTACCAGACCACTGAGGAATATCCGGAACGCCCACTCGTCGCACTACAGCAGCAACCCGACGGGTACCGTACAATCCAGGTCACGCTTGGCGAACACGAAGGCGGCACGCCAGAGATTACAGCGCTCGGCCTCGTCAACGCCGATCACGATCCGGCAAAGGAACTGACTGTCATACTTGCCTGGCCTGTTTCGCACTACGACGTTTCGGGGACGCTCTACGAAGTTCGCATCTTCGACGCCCCCAAACCGGGCCAGAAGGCGCTGACGCAATTGAAAGTGAGCCAAAAGTTCGACGCCACCTGCGACTGCGGATGGCGCGACGGCACGACGAAGCGTTTCCGTTTCAAGACGATCAGGGCGGTCAAGGCTGAATTGAAGCGCTTGGGCGATTAGCCGCCGGCGAGGCTCGCTTGCCGGATGCTGCCTCCGCCTACCCGGTGACCGGCAATCGTCACGAGCGCCGGCACAGGCTGGGTCGCTCGTCAGAATTCCATATCCCCGAAGTCACCGCCATTATCGGAGCTGGCATCGTCTGCCTGGTCGGCTTCGTCCGGCTGCGGTGCCGGCCGTTCGGCTGCCTGCGCTTCGCTGCCGCCAAACATGCCGGCGATCGCATTGCCGAGCAGCACGCCGCCTGCCACCCCCATCGCGGTCTGCGCGGCGCCGGCAAGGAACCCGCCGCCGGCCCGCTGTGACTGGTCTTGTGGCTCCTCCGCGGCAGCAGAGGCGGTGCGCGCTACCCGCGGAACCGAGCCTGAGCGCCTGCCGCCGCTGCGGCCGAAGAAGCCACTGAGCGGTCCACCGCCGGCAGGCTGCCGCGCCTGCTCCTCCAGCTCTTCGATGCGCGCCTGCGCTGCGTTCAGGGCCCGCTCCTGCACCACGATCGTCTGTGCCATGTAGTATGGCGCCCCAGGCTGCTGGGTGATCTGGTCCTGGATCAAGCGTTCCGCTTCGGCATCGCGCGGCGGCGCCTGGCGCTCGACATTTGCGAGCTTCTCGAAGAGCTGTCCGATCGCCTGCTGGTCGTTTCTGTCCATGATGTACTATTCCGGTCTCGGTCCGACGCGGCTATTCGCGCTCGCCGGTGAAGTTCAGCAACAGCTGGAAGATGTTGACGAAGTTCAGATAGAGCGAGAATGCACCAAAAACGGCGAGCTTTTGCTGTGTTTCGGCGCCGAAGTTTTCGGCGTACTGCTCCTTGATCGTCTGCGTGTCCCAGGCCGTGAGCCCGACGAAGACGGCGATTCCGATCACCGAGATCGCAAACTGCAGCGCTGTCGAACCCAGGAAGATATTGACGATGCTGGCGATCACCACGCCGATCAGGCCCATGATCAGGAAGGACGAGAACTGCGTCAGGTCGCGACTGGTCGTATAGCCATAAAGGCTGGTGGCGCCGAACATGGTGGCGGCGATGAAGAAGGTGCGGGCGATGCTGGTGCCGGTAAAGACCAGGAACACGGAAGCCAGCGAGAGACCCATGACCGCGCAGAACGCCCAGAACATTGCCTGGGCCCCGGCCGCCGACATCGTCTGCATACGGAACGAGAACAGCAGCACAAAGGCCAGCGGCGCCAGCATCACCACCCATTTCAGCGGGGTGGAGAAGATCGGCACGTAAAGGGCGGGCGTGGAGGCCACCACGAGGGCGATCACGCCCGTAACGACGAGGCCAAGGCCCATGTAGTTATAGACGCGCAGCATGTGCCGGCGCAGGCCTTCGTCGTAGACGGCTCCGGCTCGGGCTCTGGTCCCAATGTATCCCAGATTGTTCATTTGGTTCTCCTTCTTAGAGGTAGTCGATCAGTAGAGTGTTTTGGCGAGCGCTTCGGCCGTGCGATCGAGGCCGCGGACATCGCTACGTGCGACGACTGCGTAGGCGACCTCGCCGATCTGGAAATAGGCCGAGGAAACCTCGCCCGACGGAACGACAGTCGGCTTGACGACGTCGAATGTTCCGGGCCGGATGGCGAACAGCGAGAGCAGCCCCATCTCTTTTGTCTCGACAGCCATCTCGACGCTCGGGCCGAACTGCGATGGGTAGATCTGCACGTCACGGACCGTCCAGTCCGTTGGCAGCGATGGCATGACGATCGCCGTGGCGGCGCGGATTTCGTCGGCATTGTAGCCGGGCGCCTCGAGTTGTGACGACATCGCCTCGCGCACGAGCGTCGTCCGATGCGCCCGGACTGCGTCCTCCACATAGGCGGGCGGATGGGTCGAAGCGACGACTTCCGTCACCGATATCGGTCCGATGAGCCCGTTCGCAAGCCAGCCGGCGGCGACGAAAACAGCGACAGCCGCCGCGCGCTGCAAAGCACCAAGGACACGGCCGCGCGCTAACCCCCGCTCCAGCCGCCGTGCCGCATCAGCCGTCGCCGGCCGCGCCATGCCTTTCGATCCGGCAAGCGCCACGCGCAGCTCGTCACGCGTCCTCAGATCAGTCATCACCCGCGCGGCCGCTTCCGGGCGAGCCGAAAGGAACGCCTCGACCTCGATGCGACGAGCAACGTCCAGCTGATCGTCGACATAGGCGTCGAGATCGGTGTCGGTGACGGGATCGCGCAGTTGGTTCATGATCCACCTCCGACGATCTTCAGATGGCTTTTCGTGCGTGCCGGTGCCGCGTCCTCCATCTCGCGGAGTGCCGCACGCGCCCTGCCGATGCGCGACATCAGCGTGCCAAGCGGCACGCCGCTAACCTCGGCCGCCTCGCTGTAGCTAAGCCCCTCGATGGCGACGAGATGCAGCGCGCAACGTTGCTCTTCCGGCAATGTGAAAAAAGCGTCGCGCACCTGTGCCAGCCGGACGGAATGTTCCTGCGGAGCCTGGACGCTGGCCTCGGTGAGATGGCCGGCCTGTTCGATGCGCACCGCTTCGGATTTGCGGGATCGCAAGCCGTCGATGAACGCATTGTGGACGATTGACAGCAGCCATACGCGAAGATTTCCGCCTGAGCGGAAGCTGCCGCGTCGCTCATAGGCACGCACCAGCGCATCATGCACCAGATCCTCTGCATCGGCGCTGTCGCGCGTCAGCGAGCGTGCGTAGCGGCGCAGCGAACCGAGCTGTCCCAGAATATCGAAGCGTGGCATCGGCCGTTTCATGTCCTGTTTACGGAGCAGGTCGGGGTTTTAATCCCGCTCTCCCCGAATTTTTTCGGCTCGCCGCGCTCTCGTCCTGGGAGATCTCGGGCCTGCCCTCGACCGGCAGATAGTATCGGCCGCCTTCGAGGCAAACCGGCGCCGAGTTGGCGCATATGAAACCGCTGGCAAAGCACGGCCGGTTTGCGTATCACTCCGCCGCCAACGGAACCTTGTCGATGTTCGAAAATCTCCAGCCCGCGCCCGCCGACAAGATCCTTGCCTTGATCGGGCTCTATCGCGCCGACCCGCGTCCCGACAAGGTCGATCTTGGGGTCGGCGTCTATAAGGATCGCGACGGCAAGACGCCGGTGATGCGCGCGGTGCGCGAAGCCGAAAAGCGGCTGCTGCGAGGCCAGGACACCAAGACCTATCTCGGCCTTGCCGGCGATACCGCCTTCAACGCGGCAATGGCTAGGTTGGTGTTCGGCCCAACCGCCGACATGACGCGCATTCGTGCGGCACAGGCGCCCGGCGGCTCCGGCGCGCTGCGGCTGGTGGCAGAGCTGCTGAAAAGGACCCGCGCCGACGCGACGGTCTGGCTATCGGATCCGACATGGCCGAACCACATGCCGGTGATGCGCGCCGCTGGCCTGCAGATACGCGAGTACCCCTATTTCGACGTTGCTTCTGGTGCGGTTCGCTTCGACGACATGCTGGATGCGTTGAGAACCGCGAATCCCGGCGACGTCGTGCTGTTGCATGGCTGTTGCCATAACCCGACGGGCGCCAATCTAGACATCTCGCAATGGGCTGCCGTTGCCGATCTCGTCGTTGAGCGTGGTCTGCTGCCCTTTGTCGACATCGCCTATCAAGGCTTTGGCGAGGGGCTTGATGCGGATGCCGCCGGCTTGCGCCTGCTGGCGGCGAAAGTTCCGGAAATGGTCGTTGCCTCGAGCTGCTCGAAGAACTTTGCCGTCTATCGCGACCGCGTTGGTGCAGCGCTGATCATGGCGAAAGACGGTGCGCAGGCGGATATGGCGATGGGCCAGATGCTGTCGGCGGCGCGCGCCATGTATTCGATGCCGCCGGACCATGGCGCGGCTGCGGTGCGCATGGTGCTCGAGGACGCTACGTTGCGGGCCGACTGGGAAGCAGAGCTTGAAGAGATGCGCCTGCGCATGCTGCGGCTGCGCGTCCAGTTCGCCGAAGCGCTGCGGCGGCAGTCCAACTCCGACCGTTTCGATTTCGTCGCCAGCCATCGCGGCATGTTTTCCCGGCTTGGCCTGTCGGAAGCGCAAGTCGAGCGGCTGCGCGCCGAGCATGGCATCTACATGGTCGGCGACAGCCGCATCAACGTTGCCGGCCTGCCCGAGGACGGCATGGACGCGCTCGCCAAGGCGATTGTCTCCGTGCTCGACTGATACTTTTTGCTTGACCATGATCTTTTCCGAAAACCGGCTTCCACGATCATGGTCTGGCCGCCGATCTGTGGACAAGGCGCCCTCACCGGCTGAAGCCGTTGGCCGCACAGCCGTGTACAGGATAGCGTTTCCCAGATGAAACCCTCGAAAGACATTTCCCGGCTGATCGAGATCATGGCAGCGCTGCGGGCGCCGGAAACCGGCTGCCCGTGGGATATCGAGCAGGACTTTTCGACAATCGCGCCATACACGGTAGAGGAAGCCTACGAAGTGGCGGACGCCATCGCGCGGGGCGACCTGGACGATCTGCGCGATGAACTCGGCGATCTCCTGTTGCAAGTGGTCTACCACGCGCAAATGGCCGAGGAGGCCGGCGAATTCTCATTCGGCGATGTGGTCGAGGCCATCACCACAAAAATGATCCGCCGCCACCCGCATGTTTTCGGCGACGAAAAGGCGCGCAGCGCCGGCATGGCGAAGGGCATGTGGGAAAAGATCAAAGCGGAGGAAAAAGCGGAGAAGCGCAGCGCCCGCCTCGTCCGAGGGCTCGACCCCGAGGACCATGGCAAGGGCTTTCTCGACAGCGTGCCGGTCGCCCTGCCCGCGCTGACCCGGGCCCTCAAACTGCAGGAAAAGGCCGCCCGCGTCGGCTTCGACTGGAGCGAGGCGGCACCGATCCTCGAAAAGATCGAGGAGGAGATCGGCGAATTACGCGAAGCGCTGGCCAAAGGCGACAGCGCACCGATCAAGGACGAGTTCGGCGACATGCTGTTTGCGATCGTCAATCTCGGCCGGCACCTCAAAATCGATTCCGAAGCGGCACTCAGCGGCACCAACGAAAAATTCCGGTCGCGCTTCCACCATGTCGAGCAGGCGCTGCAAGCGTCGGGAAACAACCTCGAAGAGGCGACGCTGGACGAGATGGAAGCGCTCTGGCAGCAGGCAAAAAGCGCGAAATAAACGCCTACCCATTGTTTTGACGTCGCAATCGGCTTTCTATCTCTTGTCGAGCACTGTGTGTGGCCTTGAGCGCGATGGTCACGCTGCCATCCTCATTGTCATCACGCGAAACGATGTCGCCGTTGCGGTAAAGCCAGTCGACGACGCCGAGTTGGTCGGCCTTGAGCGTGACCGTGAACGTCTCCAGTTCGCCCGACATCATCGTCTCGATGATCGCCTTCAGCGCATCGATGCCTTCGCCGGTAACCGCCGATATGGCGATAGGCGGCGCCTTCCTGCCGTCAGCACCATCGGCAAGCAGCCGCGCGCGGTTGCCCTCGTCGAGCCGGTCGATCTTGTTCCACACTTCGATGACGCGCTTGCTATCGCGGGCATCAACGCCGAGATCGGCAAGGATGCGCTCGACATCTTCGGCCTGTGCGGCCGTATCGGGGTCGGAGATATCGCGCAGATGAATGACGAGGTCTGCCTCGACCACTTCCTCCAGTGTCGCCCTGAAGGCCGCGACCAGATGCGTTGGCAGGTCGGAAATGAAGCCGACCGTATCGGAAAGGATGACCGGCGTTCCGTGCCGCAGGCGCACGCGGCGCAGCGTCGGGTCGAGCGTGGCAAACAGCATGTCTTCCGCCAGCACCCCTGCTCCGGTCAGCCGGTTGAACAGCGTCGACTTGCCGGCATTGGTGTAGCCGACGATCGCCACCACCGGAAACGGCACCTTCTTGCGCTTGGCGCGGTGCAGATCGCGGGTGCGGCGCACCGTTTCGAGCTCATGCTTCAGCTTGGTGATCTTGTCCTGCAACACACGCCGATCCGACTCGATCTGCGTCTCGCCAGGGCCGCCGAGAAAGCCGGCGCCGCCGCGCTGGCGCTCAAGGTGGGTCCAGCTCCGCACAAGGCGGCCCTTCTGGTAGTTGAGATGGGCAAGGTCGACCTGCAGCGTGCCTTCCTTGGTGCGGGCGCGCTCGCCGAAAATCTCCAGGATCAGCCCGGTGCGGTCGAGCACCTTGGCGTTCAACTCTTTTTCGAGATTGCGCTGCTGTACCGGTGTCAGCGGATGATCGACAATGACCACTTCCGCGTGCCCCTCTTTGACGATCTCGGCGAACTCCGCGACCTTGCCGCTGCCGAGCAAGGTCGCCGGGCGTGGATCGTTGACGGTCACCACTGCCGTGTGGACCAGGTCAAGGTCGATGGCGCTGGCGAGGCCGACCGCCTCGTCGCGACGGGCCTCGGCGGAACGGGTCAGGCGCGGGCGATTGGTGTCGTCGTTGCCACGCGGCTGCCGGGTAAGCACCGGCACGATGACCACCGCCCGGGTCGGACCGTTGGCCTCTGTCCCGGTCTGATGTGCTGGTTTTCCGCGAACGCTGCGGTCCGCGTCTTTCTCACGTGCCAATCAGGCGCCCTGGCTTTCCTCACCATCGAACATCTGAACCGGCTGGCTCGGCATGATCGTGGAAATGGCGTGCTTGTAGACGAGCTGGGAATGGCCGTCGCGACGCAGCAGAACGCAGAAATTGTCGAACGAAGTGACCACGCCGGTCAGCTTCACGCCGTTGATGAGAAAGATGGTGAGTGGGTTTTTGCTCTTGCGAACTGAATTCAGGAACAGGTCCTGAAGATTTTGCGATCGTTCCGCCATTGTTCTTGTCTTTCGCCGATCCCCTTCGGTTTGCAAGCCAATGCGCCAAATTAGCTGGCACATGTCAAGCACGCAAACACCATCTTGCCGTCAGTAACGACAAGCAGAACGAGATATATTGATGTTCATTCCATCTGTGCGGTTATCAGGCTGGACTTTTTTCCGCAACGTCAAAAAAGGCCCGCCGTAGTGAAACTGTTATCGAGCCCGGGTGGCCGTTGGCGACGGGAGCGCCATCGATTGCCACCACCGGCATGGCGATCGTGGTCGCGGAGCTGATGAAAACCTCGCGCGCGGCCTTGGCCTCGGCAACCGAAAAGCCGCGCTCCTCGATCTTCAGGCCGAGCTTGGCGGCGACATCGAACAGTGTCGTGCGGGTGATACCGCGCAGGATGCCATGCTCGGCCGGCCGCGTCACCAGCACGCCGTCCCTGGTGATGATCCAGGCGTTCGACGATCCACCTTCCTTGACGGTGCCGTCAACATCGACGAACCACGCCTCCTGGGCGCCTGCTTCCTTGGCTTTCTGTTTGGCCAGCACGTTCGGCAACAGGCCGACCGACTTGATATCGACCCGATCCCACCGGTTCTCCGGCACCGTGATAACCCGGATCCCGCTCTCGGCCCGCTTCGCGGCAGCTGCAGGATCGGCTTTTTTGGCGGTCACCACCAGCGACGGCTTCGTGCCCGCCGGCGGGAAGAAAAACTCACGGCTGGCGACACCGCGTGTCACCTGGACATAGACCAGGCCGTCGACGACATGGTTGCGGCGCACCACCTCACCCATGACGAGCGGCAGCACGCCGCGCGTGATCGGCCAGTCGATCGAGAGTTCGGTGAGCGAGCGGTTCAATCGGGCGAGATGGCGCGGCATGTCGACGATGAAGCCCCGCGCCACCTCGCAGACCTCGTAGACGCCGTCGGCGAATTGATAGCCACGGTCCTCGATGTGCACGGAAGCTTCGGCGTGAGCGACATAGCGTCCGTTCACATAGGCAATGCGCGGCATGGATAACCCCTGGAGAAGTCAGCGCATGAGCCCGAAAATCGGAATCGATTTCGGAAAGGATCATGCGCAAAAATCAAAATGCTACAGCCTCCTTTATGCGTCCCAAAGACGCGCGGCGCTGCAGTGCTCTTATGCGATTCCACGACCGCCGTAACCGGTAATTGCGTGGGCCACGGCTGGTTTGGCTCTCAGACGCCCAGCGACTTCAGCTTGCGGTGCAGTGCAGAGCGTTCCATGCCGATAAACTCTGCCGTCTTCGAGATGTTGCCGCCAAAACGGTTGATCTGGGCGATCAGATAGTCCTTCTCGAATTGTTCGCGTGCTTCACGCAGCGGCAGTGCCATTATGTGCTGATCGGACTTGGTTGGAGTGCGCGGCATGACGTCGCCGATCTCGGCTGGCAGGAGGTCGGCGGTGATCGGCGCATCGACATCGTCGCCGCGCGCCAGGATCATCAGGCGCTCGACATTGTTGCGCAACTGCCGAACGTTGCCCGGCCAGTTGTGCGCCTGCAGCACCGCCAGCGCGTCGTCGCCGATGCGGCGCGGCTTGATGCCGGCCTGGCGAGCGATCTGCTTCATGAAATTGTCGACCAGATAAGGAATGTCCTCGCGACGCTCGGCCAGTCCCGGCACCATGACCGGAACCACGGCCAGGCGATGATAAAGGTCCTCACGGAAACGGCCGTCGGCGATCATGGCTTCCAGGTTCTGCGAGGTCGACGAGATGATGCGTACGTCGACCTTGACCCGCTTGGTGCCCCCTACCCGCTCGAACTGCTGTTCGACCAGCACGCGCAGGATCTTGTTTTGCGTCTCACGCGGCATGTCGGCCACTTCATCGATGTAGAGAATGCCGCGATGGGCCTCCTCCAGCGCACCGACCTTGCGTTCGACGCCGTTCGATTCGGTGCCGAACAACTCGATCTCCATACGCTCAGGCGTGATGTTGGCGGCACTCAGCGTCACAAACGGTGCACTCTTGCGCGCCGACAGTGCGTGGATGGCGCGCGCCGCCAGTTCCTTGCCCGAGCCGGAGGGGCCGATAATCATGACGCGGCTGTTGGTCGGCGCGACGCGCTCGATGGTCTGGCGCAATTGGCTCATTGCCGACGACATGCCGATGAGGTCGAAAGTCTCGCCGCTGCGCAGCTTGAGATCCGAAACCTCGCGTCTCAATTTGGACGTTTCAAGCGCCCGTTCGGCAATAAGGATCAGCCTGTCGGCCTTGAACGGCTTTTCGATAAAATCATAGGCGCCGCGGCGGATGGCCGAGACTGCCGTTTCGATATTGCCGTGGCCCGAGATCATCACCACCGGCAGGTTCGGGTGCATCGTCTTGATCTCGTCCAGCAAAGCGAGGCCATCGAGCCGCGAACCCTGCAGCCAGATGTCGAGGAAGATCAGCCTGGGTGCCCGGTCGGCAACCACCGCCAGCGCGCTGTCGGCGTCAAACGCCGTGCGGGTTTCGTGACCTTCGTCGCTCAGGATACCGGCGACGAGTTCGCGGATGTCTTCCTCGTCGTCGACGATGAGAATATCAGACGCCATTACCGACCTTTTCAGTTTCTTTTTCGTGTTCCGTCTTGCTTTCGCCGCGTATCGGAACGGTGGCGGCAACCGGCAGGATGATGCTGATCATCGCACCCCGCCCATCGTGGAATTCCGCTGGTGCATCGTGCAATTCGAGTCGCCCGCCATGGTCCTCCACGATCTTCTTGACGATAGCGAGGCCAAGCCCGGTGCCTTTCTCGCGTGTCGTCATGTAAGGCTCGAGCAAGCGCTGCCGGTTTTCGCGCGGCAAGCCCCTGCCGTTGTCGATGACGTCGATTCGAATCGCGCCATTCTGACGCCCGGCTTGAATCCGGATTATGCCGTGCGGACGATCCTCTGCATCAAGTCCGTCGATAGCTTCGGCAGCATTCTTGATGACGTTGCCGAAAGCCTGCGCCATCAGGCGGCTGTCGAACGTGCCTTTGAGCGGCTCATTGCCGAAGACGCGCTCGAAGGTGATGTCGGCGCGGCTCACTTCGACCAGGAACGAGGCCTCGCGCAACGAATCGCGCAGATCGATGGCCTTCATTTCTGGTTTCGGCATGCGGGCGAACGCTGAGAACTCGTCGACCATGCGGCCGATGTCCTCCACTTGCCGGATGATGGTGTCGGTGCATTGATCGAAAACCTCACGGTCCTCGGTGATGACCTTGCCGTAACGGCGCTTGATACGCTCGGCCGAAAGCTGGATCGGCGTCAGCGGGTTCTTGATCTCGTGGGCGATGCGCCGCGCCACGTCGGCCCATGCAGAGGAACGCTGTGCCTGGACCAGATCGGTAATGTCGTCGACTGTCACGACGTAGGATTTATCCTCCGAACCGTCGTCGCCGGCTTCAATCGTGATCTGCACGTTGAAGGTCCGTTCGGTGCCGGCACGATAGAAGGTGACCTGTTCGCGATAGACCGGCTTGCCCGACTTGCGGCCGATCTCAAAGACGCGGCCGACATGCGGTAGCACGGCGGAAAGGTTCTGCCCAAGCGCCGCGGTGGCGGATATGGCCAGCATCGTTTCGGCCGAACGATTGACGATGGTGACGATGCCATATGGATCGACGCCGATGACCCCGGCGGTGACGCCGGCAAGCACAGCCTCCGAAAAGCGCCGCCGCTCGTCGATCAGATCCTTGGCCGACAGGATCTCGTTGCGCTGCGATTTCAGCTCCATCAGCATCTTGTTGAAGGTGTCGCCGAGCGAGGCGACGTCGCCATCGGAGGGGCGGACTGGCACGGCCACATCGAGATTGCCGGTAGCGACCTCGTCGGCCGCGCCGATGAGCTGACGAATCGGCCGCACCAGGCGGTCGGCCACCGCAATGCCGGTCCAGATGGCGGACAGGATGATGATCAGCGTCAGCGACAGATAGGGAAGCGCGAAAGCCACTTGCGAGGTGCGGCGATTGTCTTCGAGACCGCGATATTCTGCGGTGTTGGATTTGACGATCTGTCGTGCCTTGATCACCTCGGGATCGACGAGGCGAATGGTGTAGAGATAGAGCCCGTCGATCTCGCGCAGCTTGACGATGGCCCCCATGATGTTACGGGTGCGCGGCTCGATCAGCACCGGCTTGCCGTTGGCAGCGCTTGCCACAGCGCCCTCCGGCGGCTCCGGCATGGCAAAGTCCGCGTCGGTCTTGGCGCTCATGACGAAGGAACCATCGGGCTTGATGAGTGCTGCGTGTGCCAGGGAGCGTCCAACCGCCTCCTTGTTCATGAGGTCAAGGAAGCCGGTCCGATCGAGGCCGTAAAGCGTGCGCGAAGCGTCGAGGTCGTAAGCCATCGACAACGTCGTGCCCTGAAGATTTCGTGCGTTTTCCTGCACATAGGCGTCGGCGATCGACAACGACGAATTGACGATCGTCTTGGTGCGGATCTCGAACCAGCGGTCGAGGCCGATGTCGAGCGTGATCGACGCGATGATCGCCACCATGATCGCGGGGATGGCGGCGACCAGCGCAAACATCGCCACGATGCGCACATGCAGGCGCGACGCAGCCTTGCCGTGCCGGCGTGCCATCAGGATGCGATGCACTTCGCGGCCGACCAGCAAGATCAGAAACAGCACGAACGCGGCGTTAAGCGCGATCAGCGCCAGCGTCGTCCGCGCGTCGGGCGTGATCGGCGTGGCGCCAACCAGAATGGCGAAGGAGATCGCCGCCGTCACCAGCGCACCGGCAATGGCGACCACGCCGGGCAGCGCAAGCAGCCGGCGACCGTCTCGCGCGCCGGACGTGCTGAAAAGCGGTTTGCTCAGTGTCGGTGCGTGCAGAGCCATGTCGCCGTCTAGAGCCAGTGATTGCGTCGGATGTATGCAACGCATTGTGGCGATTATGCAACAAGTGTGGCCGAGACGGAAATCTTTCGGCGATCGATCCCCTGGAAAGCGCTCGTAAGGGGTTCGTCTAGACCTGCCTGGAGGACTTGTAGACGTTGACGCCGAGTTCGCGAATCTTCTTGCGCAGCGTGTTGCGGTTGAGTCCTAGCAGTTCGGCGGCCTTGATCTGGTTACCGCGCGTTGCAGTCATAGAGGCGAGGACCAGTGGATACTCGACCTCGGAGAGGATTCGCTGATAGAGGCCGGCCGGCGGCAAGTCGCCGGCAAACGAGGCAAAATAGCGTTGCAGGAAATGCTCCACCGCCTGGCCGATGGAAAGGTCGTCGGGAATGAGGTTGCCGCCACCTGGAACGACAGGCCTTTCGCCAGTCTTCAACTCCGCCTCGATGATCTCGGCGGATATCTCGTCCTGCGAATACAGTGCAGCCAGCCTGCGGATGAGGTTTTCGAGTTCGCGCACGTTGCCAGGCCATGGGTAGCGCTTCATCAGCTCGATGCCGCCGGTGGAAATGCGCTTGGTCTGCAGGCCTTCACTGGCGCCGAGCTTGAAGAAGTGCCGGACGAGGTCCGGAATGTCCTCCGATCGCTCGCGCAGCGCCGGCAGCCTGAGCGGCACAACGTTCAAGCGGTAGAACAGGTCCTCGCGGAAAAGCCCCTGATTGATCAGCGTGCGCAGGTCCTTGTTGGTGGCAGCGACGATGCGCACGTCGGTCTTGATCGGCGTGCGGCCGCCGACCGTGGTGTATTCGCCCTGCTGCAACACACGCAGAAGCCGCGTCTGCGCTTCCATCGGCATATCGCCGATCTCGTCGAGGAACAGCGTGCCGCCTTCGGCCTGCTCGAAACGGCCAGTGGAGCGGCTCTGTGCGCCGGTAAAGGCGCCCTTCTCGTGCCCGAATAGTTCCGATTCGATCAGGTCGCGCGGGATCGCCGCCATGTTGATCGCGACGAAGGGGCCACCACGACGACGGCCATATTCATGCAGCGCGCGCGCCACCAGTTCCTTGCCGGTACCCGATTCGCCTGAGATCATCACCGTCAGGTCGGTCTGCATCATTCGCGCCAGCATGCGGTAGATGTCCTGCATGGCCGCCGAGCGGCCGACCAGCGGCATCGTTTCAGGCGGCTCGTCGGCACGCGTATCGATCTTGGGCCGCCGCGGCTCGGAAAGCGCCCGATTGACGATGTTGAGCAGCTCCGTCAGGTCGAACGGTTTTGGCAGATATTCATAGGCTCCGGTTTCGGAGGCCCGGATCGCCGTCATGAACGTGTTCTGCGCACTCATGACGATGACCGGCAGTTCCGGTCGCGCCTTCTTGATGCGCGGTAGCATGTCGAAGGCGTTCTCGTCAGGCATGACAACGTCGGTGATGACCAGATCCCCCTCGCCCGCGGCCACCCAGCGCCACAGCGTCGAGGCATTGGAGGTGACGCGCACGTCGTGACCGACGCGCGAAAGCGCCTGGTTGAGGACAGTGCGGATGGCCGCATCGTCGTCGGCGACGAGAATATTGCCGCGAATGGTCATTTGCGGTCTCCTTCACCGTCGTCGTCGGCAAACTGGGTTTCTTTCCACGCCGGCATCAGGATGCGGAAGGTGGTCCCGCGCGGCGTCGATTCGCATTCAATGATGCCGCCATGCTCGCCGACGATCTTTGCGACCAGCGCCAGACCGAGACCGGAGCCGTTCGGCTTGGTGGTGATGAAGGGATCGAACAGGATCGGCAGGATATCCTCGGAGACACCCGAACCGTTGTCGCGCACGCAGAATTCCAATGGCAGCGACACCCGGTCCTGCGTTCCGGGCACGGAAACACGGATGCCCGGGCGGAAGGCGGTCGACAGCATGATCTCGCCCTGCGGATCGCTGCCGATCGCCTCGGCGGCATTTTTTACCAGATTGAGGAACACCTGGATGAGCTGGTCGCGATTGGCAAAAACCGGAGGCAATGATGGATCATAGTCCTCTAATATCTTGATCCGCTTGGCAAAACCGTTCTTGGCGATTGCTTTGACATGGTCGAGCACGACATGGATGTTGACGGGGTAGCGGTCGATCGGCCGCTCGTCCGAAAACACCTCCATGCGGTCGACCAGCGAGACAATGCGGTCGGTCTCGTCGGTGATCAAACGCGTCAGCGCGCGATCCTCATCGGACGCCGACAGTTCTAGCAGCTGCGCGGCGCCACGAATGCCGGACAGCGGGTTCTTGATCTCATGGGCAAGCATCGCGGCAAGGCCGGTGACCGAGCGCGCCGCACCGCGATGCGTCATCTGCCGGTCGATCTTGTCGGCCATTGAGCGTTCCTGGAACATCACCACGACGGAGCCTGGAAATTCCGTCACCGGCGCGACGTAGAGATCGACCACCTTCTCGATGCCGAGACGCGGCGACGACACGTCCACCCGGTATTCGTTCACCGGCGCACGGCGCTCGCGCACCTGGTCGACAAGCGTCAGCAGCGGACTGCCGAAAGGAATGAGCTTGTGCAGCGTGTTGCGGGCGAGCATCGTGGCGCTCGAGCGGAAAAAATCCTCGGCATCGGCATTGGCGAAGGTGATGAAGCCTTGCGGATCGACCATGATCACCGGCCGACGAATTGTGTTGAGCACAATATGCGCGGCGTCCGCCATGTCCGTGCTCTGTGTGACGGTGGCGTTCATGCCGCACTCCGCAGATTCGGCGCTTCGGGAGCGCTTGAAAACATGTCGCGCAGCAAGGCAATGACCCGCCCAGGCTCGAAAGACGTGAGGATGGCCTTGCGCCAGTCATCGCTTGTGACGGCATGGCGGTCGAGATACCAGCCGAGATGCTTGCGCGCCTGGCGCAATCCGCTTTCGGCGCCATAGAGCGTCAGCATGTCTTCGTAATGGGCAATGACGTAGTCGGTCAGCGCTTGCGGGCTGTCCGGCATGCCGGATACTGGCTCGGCCAGCGCGGCCGCTACAATGCTGCCGGCAGTCCACGGCGCGCCATAGTGCGCACGGCCGATCATCACCGCGTCGGCGCCGGACTGGTCGAGGATCAAGGCTGCCTCTGCCGGCGAGCCGACATCGCCATTGGCAACCACAGGGATGGAGACGGCCTGCTTGACGCGTGCGATGGCACGCCAGTCGGCCGTGCCCTGATAGAACTGGCAACGTGTGCGGCCGTGCACCGTCACCATCCTGACGCCGGCCTGCTCGGCGCGTCGCGCCAGCATCGGCGCGTTGAGCGCGCTCTCGTCCCAGCCAAGCCGCATCTTGACCGTGACCGGCACGTCGACCGCGCCGACTACCGCTTCGATCAGCGACAGCGCGTGGTCGAGGTCTCGCATCAGTGCCGAACCGGCATAGCCGCCCGTCACCTTCTTGGCCGGACAGCCCATGTTGATGTCGATGATGTCGGCGCCTTCGCCGGCTGCGATTCGTGCGCCCTCGGCCATGTGCACCGCGTCGCGGCCGGCAAGCTGGACCATGTGGACAGGCAGCCCGGAATGACGGATGCGCAGGCCCGAGCCAGCCCTGCCCTTTGCAAGCTCGCCGCTCGCCACCATTTCCGATACAACCAGCCCGGCGCCATGCGCATGGGCGCGCTGCCGGAACGGTTCGTCGGTAATGCCCGACATCGGCGCGAGAAACACGCGGTTGCGGATTCTCACGCCACCCACCTCCAGCGGCGAAGCCAATTTGGTCACATCAGGCATGCACAAAAACCAAGCACCTTCGATTGCTGCACATTCTCTAGCCAGAACGACGGCAATGTGCAACGCGCAATGTCGTGACATTAAGGCGCATTTGGGAAAAATATGGATCGCCGGACGGCATCAATCCTAGGTCTTGTGAAAGCGATATCACTTTTCAGGATCATGCGCTAAGCGTCTCGGCATGAGACATGTCAGCGAAAAGCCAGCTGCCGACGACAAGGTCGCCGTGGTCATCGTTGCTGCCGGGCGCGGCGCGCGCGCGGGGCAGGCCAATGGGCCGAAGCAGTACCAGCAGATTGGCGGCGGCGCCGTTATCGCACGCACGCTCGACGCCTTTCTGACGCATCCGAAAATTGGACCTGTCGTCGTTGCTATCCATGCCGAAGACGGCGCGCTTTTCCGCCGCGCCGCCGGCGCGAACGCCGACCGTGTCGTCGCTCTGATCGGCGGTACGTCACGGCAGGAGTCCGTCCGGCTTGGACTGCTGGCGTTGAGAAGCCATGCGCCGGGCCGGGTCCTGATCCATGATGCGGCTCGGCCGTTTGTCGATGCGGAACTGATAGATCGCACGATCGCCGCCATTGAAGAGCGCCAGGGAGCGCTGCCTGCTTTGCCCGTTGCCGATACGCTGAAGCGCGAAACGGCCGAAGGCATGAGCGGCGAAACAGTGTCCAGGGCCGGGCTCCATGCCGCACAGACACCACAAGGCTTTCCGTTCTGGCCGATCCTGGCCGCGCACGAAAAGGCTCATCAATTGGGCAAGGCGGATTTCACCGACGATGCGGCAATCGCCGAATGGGCGCATATTCCGGTGAAGATCGTTCCCGGCTCGCCGGACAATGTCAAACTGACCTGGGCACGGGATATTGCGATGGCGGATCAGCGGCTTTCCAGCGCCTCACGTTTTCCGGACATCCGAACCGGCAACGGCTACGACGTCCATGCCTTCGAGCCCGGCGACCATGTCACCCTGTGCGGTGTCGCTATTCCGCACGACAGGAAATTGTCCGGCCATTCGGATGCCGATGTCGGCCTGCATGCGTTGACCGACGCGCTGCTCGCCACCTGCGGCGCCGGTGACATCGGCACGCATTTCCCGCCCTCCGACCCGCAGTGGAAAGGGGCCGCTTCACGCATCTTCGTCGAACACGCAGCGAAGCTGGTGCGCGAGCGCGGCGGGCGCATCGCCAACGCCGACATCACATTGGTTTGCGAGGCGCCGCGCGTCGGCCCGCATCGCGAGGCCATGACCGAAACGCTTTCCGCAATGTTGCGAATTTCGCGCGACCGCATCTCGATCAAGGCGACAACCAATGAGAAGCTCGGCTTCGTCGGCCGTGAGGAAGGCATAGCGGCCATCGCGACCGCCAGCGTTGTGTTTCCAGGGGATGTCCCCGAATGAGCAATAGCGATCTCGCAGATGCCCTGCTTCAGGCCTGCCAGCAGCGCGGCATCATGCTGGCGACGGCCGAGAGCTGCACCGGCGGCATGATCATCGCCACGCTGACCGACATTGCCGGCTCTTCCACTGTGGTCGATCGCGGCTTCATTACCTATTCCAACCAGGCCAAGACCGAGATGCTCGGCGTCTCGGCCGCTACACTCGAGGCGAACGGGGCGGTCTCGCGCGAGACTGCGGTGGAGATGGCGGCCGGCGCCTTGGCCCATTCGCGCGCCGGGCTTGCGCTCGCGGTGACCGGCATCGCCGGTCCGGGCGGTGGCTCAGCGGAAAAACCTGTCGGCCTGGTCTGGTTCGGCGTTGCCGTGGCTGGCCGACCGGTGGTCAGCGAATGCCAGCTGTTCGGCGACAAGGGCCGTGATTTCATCCGCCGGGAGACGGTCCGGCATGCGCTTGAACTGGGTCTGCGCGCGCTCGCTGCGGATCAGGCCGCCGATGGCGTGCCGTAGATGATTTCGGCGCGTTTCTCGAACGCCTCGGAGAACATGCGGAAGGCGCGGTCGAACATGGTTCCCATGAGCGCACCCAAAATGCGGCTCTTGAACTCATAGTCGATAAAGAAGCAGACGTTGCAACCACCGCCGTCCGCCGGGTCGAAGCGCCAGACATTGCTCAGATATTTGAACGGGCCGTCGATATATTTGACGTCGATGGCGTTCTCGTCAGGCTTCAGCAGCACCTGCGTGGTGAAAGTCTCGCGGATCGCCTTGTAGCCAATGCTCATGTCGGCGATGAGCAGCGTGCGTCCGTCGCGTTCCTTGCGCGAACGAACCGTAAGTGCCTCGCAAAGCGGCAGGAATTGCGGATAGGATTCGATATCCGCGACCAGAGCGAACATCTGTTCAGGCGTATGCGCGACGCGGCGATGGGCTTCGAATTGTGGCATGAAACCAGTTTGTTAGGCGGACTTCCTGAGAAACGCTTCGCGCGCCGCGCGCAACCTGGCGAAATCGTCGCCGGCATGGTGCGACGAGCGCGTCAGCGGGCTCGACGCCACCAGCAGGAAGCCCTTGGTCCGGCCGATCGTCTCGAAGGACTTGAACTCCTCCGGTGTGACAAAGCGGATCACCGGATGGTGCTTCTTCGACGGCTGAAGATATTGGCCGATGGTCATGAAGTCGACATTGGCCGAACGCAGATCGTCCATCAGTTGCAGGATTTCGTTCCGCTCCTCGCCAAGGCCAACCATGATGCCGGACTTGGTGAAGATCGAGGGGTCGAGTTCCTTGACTCGCTGCAAGAGCCTGATCGAGTGGAAATAGCGCGCACCCGGCCGAACCGTCAGATAGTTCGACGGCACGGTCTCGAGATTATGGTTGAAAACGTCGGGCTTGGCCGCCACGACGATCTCCAGTGCACCGTCCTTGCGCAGGAAGTCGGGCGTCAGGATTTCGATCGTCGTCAGGGGCGTTGCCGCCCTGATGGCGCGGATGACCTCGGCAAAGTGCTGAGCTCCGCCATCGGCGAGATCGTCGCGGTCGACTGAGGTGATGACGACATGGCTTAGGCCCATTTGCTTGACGGCGTGTGCGACGCGCGCCGGCTCATCGGGATCAAGCGCAGTCGGTATACCGGTAGCCACGTTGCAGAAGGCGCAGGCGCGCGTGCAGATCTCGCCCATGATCATGAAGGTGGCGTGCTTCTTTTCCCAGCACTCGCCGATATTGGGGCAACCGGCCTCTTCGCACACCGTCACCAGCTTATGCGACTTCACGATCTCGCGCGTCTCGGCATAGCCTTTCGACATCGGCGCCTTGACGCGGATCCAGTCGGGCTTGCGCAGCACATCCTGGTCGGGCTTGTGCGCCTTTTCGGGATGCCGCAGGCGCGGCGCATTGGCGATCGTGTCAAGGACGGTGACCATATGAAATCCGGTTCATTCGCGATCGCCTGTCCGACGTTCGCTTTCCCAAGTCATCTAGGACTTTTCGCTGCAAAGAAAAAGGCCGCGGCGGCGCATGCCGCCACCGCCGTTTTCGCATGGCAAGAGTTCAGCAACTAACGGCGCACCATGCGTCCTACCCAGATCAGCAGGCAGGCACCAATGAACCCGGTGATCAGATAGGCGATCCAGCCGGCGCCGAAGGCGCCGATGTTGAGCGCCTGCAGGATGGCATTCAGCACGATCGCGCCGACGATGCCAAGAATGATGTTCATCAAGATGCCGGTGTTGCTCTTCATGAACATCTCGGCAAACCAGCCTGCCAAACCGCCGATGATGATGGCTGCTACCCAGCCCACGCCGTTCACGTCCATATGCCCTCTCCTGTGGTGATGAATGCATCCGGAAACGAATTACCTTGCAGTCGAGTTCCTTGACATACATGTGTGAGTCTCGCGCAGCCAATTTATCATGCGTTCAGCGCACGGCCATAGGCGTCGAGAACACTCTCCTTCATCATCTCCGACAGCGTCGGGTGCGGGAAGATTGTGTGCATCAGCTCTTCCTCGGTGGTTTCCAGGTTCATAGCCACGACGAAGCCCTGGATCAGTTCGGTTACTTCTGCGCCGACCATGTGGGCGCCCAGCAACTGGCCGGTCTTCTTGTCGAAAATGGTTTTGACGAAGCCTTGGTCTTCGCCCAGCGCAATCGCCTTGCCGTTTGCGGCGAACTGGAAGCGGCCGACGCGGATGTCCTTGCCCTCGGCTTTCGCTTTGGCTTCCGTCAGTCCGACCGAGGCGACTTGCGGATTGCAATAGGTGCAGCCCGGGATCTTCAGCTTGTCGATGGCATGCACGCCGGGGAAATTGGCGATCTTTTCCACACACACCACGCCCTCATGCTCGGCCTTGTGGGCGAGCATCGGCGGTCCGGCGACATCGCCGATGGCATAGATGCCGGGCACGTTGGTCTTGCCGTAGCCGTCGACGACGACGCAACCGCGCTCGGTCTTCACGCCGAGCGCCTCGAGGCCGAGATTTTCGATGTTGCCCTGTACCCCGACGGCTGAAATCATGCGGTCGGCGGTGATCTTCTCAACTTTGCCGTCCTTCATCTCGATATGCGCGGTGACCGAATTGGCGCCCTTCTCGACCTTGGTCACCTTGGCCTCGAGGATGATCTTCATGCCCTGCTTCTCGAACTGCTTTTGCGCAAACTTCGACACTTCGGCGTCCTCGACCGGCATCACGGCCGGCAGCAGTTCGACCACCGTCACCTCCGCGCCCATGGTGCGGTAGAACGAGGCGAACTCGATGCCGATGGCGCCCGAGCCCATCACCAGCAGCGATTTCGGCATCTCTTTTGGCACCATCGCCTCGAAATAGGTCCAGATCAACTTGCCGTCCGGCTCGATGCCGGGCAGTGCGCGCGGCCTGGCTCCGGTCGCCAGGATGATTTGCTTGGCGGTGTAGGTGCCCTCGCCCTTGACGCCCTTTGGCGCCGGCGGCTGCGGCTCCATCGGCTTCTTCGACGATTTCGACACGACGATCTCGCCGGGTTTCGTCAGTTTGGCTTCGCCCCAGATGACGTCGACCTTGTTCTTCTTCATCAGGAAGCCGACGCCGCCGTTGAGCCGCAGCGAGACCTTTCGCGAGCGATCGACGACGGCGGCGGTGTCGACGCTGACCTTGCCGTCGATCTTCAGGCCGTAATCCTTCAGATGATCCGAATAGTGCATGATCTCGGCCGAGCGCAGCAGCGCTTTGGTCGGAATGCAGCCCCAGTTGAGGCAGATGCCGCCCAAGTGCTCGCGCTCGACAATCGCCGTCTTGAAGCCAAGCTGCGCCGAACGCACTGCAGTGACATAGCCGCCGGGGCCGGAGCCGATGATGATGACGTCGTAGTTCTCAGCCACGGCTTTTCTCCTTCACAATTCCAGCATGACACGCACGAGCGGCGCCAGCGCCTGCCCGATATTCCGCGTGTTTTCCGCGTCGAGGTGGACGCCGTCGAGCGGCGTCGTTTCGGCCACCGCGCCCGCATTGAAGAAGCCGCAGCCGGCCTCGTCGGCAAGGGCGGAATATTGCGGCGCCAGCCGCTTTGACGCGTCATCTCCGCCGGCGAACATTTCTTTGAACTCGGCGTTTTCCGTGCGGCTGACTACGGGCGGCGCGACGATCAGGATCTGCGGCGCCGGCCAATCGAACGGGTAATCATGACCGCGCACAATATCGATCAGGCGTTGCACGCCTTGTTTGGCCGCGACCGGATTGCCGTGAATCCACGGCTTCATATCGTTGGCGCCGAGCATGATGACGATCAAATCGATCGGCGCATGAGTCGTCAGGATCGTTGGCAACAGCCTTGCGCCATTGCGGTCCGCTCCGGCCACGTGATCGTCGAAGGCGGTGGTTCGGCCATTCAGGCCTTCGGCGATGACCTCGACGCCGCTGCCCAATGCCGCCTGCAGCACGCTCGGCCAGCGATCTTCCAGCGGATGTCGGCCGAGGTTTGCCGCGTCATAGCCCCAAGTAAGCGAATCGCCGTAGCAGAGGACCGTCTTCATGTGCCTGCCCCGCCGAAACCTGGTTGCGAGCGCGCCAATCGCCAGCGCACGAAAAGCCACTGGACCAGCACCGTAGCGATGCCCGGCAGGACGAGACCCGCGACTATGGGAAGATCGCCCGACCATTGGCTCTTGCCTGGGGGCTGGGAGAAAGTCCAGCCGATCAGGGAAACTCCAACGAGCACAAAAAACGCTACCCCTATGGTCGCCGTCAGCTTTGTTGCCCGTCGTGGGTCCGACATGAATTGTGCGATGAAGAACGCGACCGTCACGAGGACGGTGACGAGAGCCGAGATCATAAACACAAGGATGTACTCTACGTCGGCATTGGTTGCGACGGCGAGCCACTGCGCCACCAATCCGCCGGCCAAACCGGAAAGAAAGAAGGCAAAAAGGCTGGTGAAGAATTTCCGCACCGCCCTGTTCCCTTCTCTTAGACCAGCATGCCCATCGGGTTTTCGACCATGCGTTTGAAGGCGACGAGCAGCTCGGCGCCGAGCGCACCGTCGACGGCGCGGTGATCGGTCGACAACGTCACCGACATGATCGTGGCGATCTTGATCTCGCCGTTCTTGACCACCGCGCGTTGCTCTCCGGCGCCGACCGCCAGGATCGTCGCATGCGGTGGGTTGATGACGGCAGAAAAATCCTTGATGCCGAACATGCCGAGATTGGACACTGCCGTGGTGCCGCCCTGATATTCTTCCGGCTTCAGCTTGCGGCTGCGGGCGCGGCCGGCAAGATCCTTCATCTCGTTGGAGATAACGGACAGCGTCTTTTCGTCGGCACGCCGGATGATTGGCGTGATCAAGCCGCCGGGGATCGACACTGCAACACCGACATCGGCATGCTTGTGCTTGACCATGGCGTTTTCTGTCCACGACGCATTGGCATCCGGCACCGCCATCAGCGCCATGGCCAGAGCCTTGATGACCATGTCATTGACGGAAAGCTTATAGGCCGGCGTTTCCCCCTTCTCGGTCTTCTTCACCGGGGCGGCCGCATTGATCTGCGTGCGCAGGGCCAGAAGTGCGTCGAGTTCGCAGTCGAGCGTCAGATAGAAATGCGGGATGGTGGTCTTGGCCTCGACCAGCCGCCGCGCAATTGTCTTGCGCATATTGTCGTGGGGGACCAGCTCGTAGGAGCCTTCGGCAAACAGTTTGAGCACCTGCTCGTCGGACATTGGCTTGGGTGCTGCTGCCGCAGGTGCCGGAGCACCGGCGGCCGCTGCTTTTGCTGCTGGTGCCGCCTTGGCGCCGCCACTGGAAATTGCGGCCTCGACATCGGCCCTGACCACGCGACCATGCGGGCCGGAGCCCGTCACCGCCGACACATCGACACCGGCTTCCTTGGCGATGCGGCGGGCCAGCGGCGAGGCGAAGATGCGGCCGTTCGCGGATTGACTGATCTCCCCCCGTGTGGGGGAGATGGCCGGCAGGCCAGAGGGGGGCGCCTCGCTCCCTGCGGCAGGAGGGACAGCGCCCCCCTCTGTCGACTTCGTCGACATCTCCCCCACGGGTGGGGAGATTGGCGCTTTTTCCTGCTTCGCCTCAGCCTTTGCCGGCGCAGCGCCATCACCGCTTTTGGCGGCAGAAGCAGCATCCTCGCCCTCGGCCGCCAGCACCGCGATCAGCGCATTGACCTTGACGCCTTCAGTGCCGGCCGGAACCACCAGCTTGGCAACCGTGCCTTCGTCGACGGCTTCGACTTCCATCGTTGCCTTGTCGGTCTCGATTTCGGCAATCACGTCGCCCGGCGAAACCTTGTCGCCTTCCTTGACCAACCACTTGGAAAGATTGCCCTCTTCCATCGTGGGCGACAGCGCCGGCATGGTGATGTTGATCGGCATTTTGTCCTCCCGCCCTGCTCAGCGATACGTGACGGCTTTGACCGCCTCGACGACCTCGCCGACATTGGGCAGCGCCAGCTTTTCGAGGTTCGCCGCATAGGGCATCGGCACGTCCTTGCCGGCAATGGTAATGACCGGTGCGTCGAGGAAATCGAAGGCGCGCTGTGAGACCTGATTGGCGATATGGTCGCCGACCGAGTTCTGCGGAAAGCCTTCCTCGACCACCACCAGGCGATTGGTCTTTTTGACCGAGGCGATGATCGTGTCGAAGTCGAGCGGGCGGATAGTGCGCAAGTCGATGATCTCGGCATCGATGCCCATGCCGCGCAACTCCGCCTCCGCCTTGATCGCGTAGGTCATGCCGATGCCGAACGAGACGATGGTCACGTCCTTGCCGGATTTGTGAATGCGCGCCTTGCCGATCGGCAACACGAAATCGTCCATCTTCGGCACGTCGAAGGAGTGGCCGTAAAGGATTTCGTTTTCGAGGAAGATGACCGGGTTCGGATCGCGGATCGCCGCCTTGAGCAGACCCTTGGCGTCGGCGGCGGTATAAGGCATCACCACCTTCAATCCAGGAATATGGCTGTACCAGGCGGCATAGCACTGCGAATGCTGCGCGGCGACGCGGGCAGCAGCGCCGTTCGGGCCGCGAAAGACGATCGGGGCGCCCATCTGGCCGCCGGACATGTAGAGCGTCTTGGCGGCTGAATTGATGATCTGGTCGATCGCCTGCATGGCGAAGTTGAAGGTCATGAATTCGACGATCGGCTTCAGGCCGGCCATCGCCGCGCCAACACCAACGCCGGCAAAGCCGTGCTCGGTGATCGGCGTGTCGACCACGCGTCTCGGACCGAATTCCTGCAACAGGCCTTGTGTGATCTTGTAGGCGCCCTGGTACTCGGCGACTTCCTCGCCCATGACGAAGACGTCGCCGTCGCGGCGCATTTCCTCCGCCATTGCGTCGCGCAACGCTTCACGCACCGTGGTCGAGACCATTTCGGTGCCGGCCGGGATGTCCGGATCGGCGGCAATTTCCAGCTTGGGCGCGGCGGCAACAGGTGTTGCCGCTTCGCTCTTGGCCGGAGCAGCAGCGGGGGCCGGAGCAGCCGCGGGGGCCGGAGCAGCCGCGGGCGCTGCCGCTTGCGACTCGACAGCCTCCTCGCCAATGCCTTCGCCCGCCTCGTCGATGTCTTCGCCATCGAGGGCCAGCACAGCGATCAGCGTGTTGACCTTGACGCCTTCGGTGCCGGCAGGAACCACGATCTTGGCAAGTGTGCCTTCATCGACGGCTTCGACTTCCATCGTTGCCTTGTCGGTTTCGATCTCGGCAATGGCGTCACCGGCTGCGACTTTGTCGCCTTCTTTCTTCAACCACTTGGAAACATTACCCTCTTCCATGGTCGGCGAGAGGGCGGGCATGAGAATTTCGATCGGCATGTCCTTGCCCTCTCGTTAAAGTACGATATCGGTCCAGAGCTCGGACGGATCCGGCTCCGCGTCGTTCTGGGCAAATTCTGCAGCGTCGGCGACAACGTCGCGGACTTCCTTGTCGATGGCCTTGAGCTCGTCCTCGCTTGCCCATTTCTTGTCGAGCAACCGTGCCTTGACCTGTTCGATCGGGTCACGTTCGGAGCGCATTTTCTGCACTTCTTCCTTGGAGCGGTATTTTGCTGGATCCGACATCGAATGGCCGCGGTAGCGGTAGGTCTGCATTTCGAGAATGAGCGGCCCGTTGCCGGCGCGGCACCATTCGGCGGCGAGGTCGCCGGCGGCCTTGACGGCGCGCACATCCATGCCGTCGACCTGGATGCCTGGAATCTTGAAGGAGGCGCCGCGATGCGAAAAATCCGTCTCGGCCGACGAGCGCGAGACCGAGGTGCCCATGGCGTAGCGGTTGTTCTCGATGATGTAGACCACCGGAAGCTTCCATAGCGAGGCCATATTGAAGCTTTCGTAGACCTGGCCCTGATTCGCGGCGCCATCGCCGAAATAGGTCAGCGTCATATTGTTGTTGCCGCGATAGCGGTTGGCGAAGGCAATGCCGGTGCCGAGCGACACTTGCGCGCCGACGATGCCGTGGCCGCCGTAAAAATGCTTCTCCTTGGAGAACATGTGCATGGAGCCGCCCTTGCCTCTCGACAGGCCGCTACGGCGCCCGGTCAGTTCGGCCATGACGCCGCGCGGCGACAACTCCATGGCCAGCATATGGCCATGGTCGCGATAGGCGGTGATCATCTGGTCGCCATCGATCAGCGCCATCTTCATGCCGGTAACGACCGCCTCCTGGCCGATGTAGAGATGGCAGAAACCGCCGATGAAGCCCATGCCGTAAAGCTGGCCGGCCTTTTCCTCGAAGCGGCGGATGAGCAGCATGTGCCGGTAGGCGGCAAGCTCCTGGTCTTTGGTGAATTCAACAGGCTTTGGGGTGGAAAGGCCCATCGTTTTGCCGTCGGATTTGGATTTGGCAGGCGCTTTTCTGGCGGCGGTGGCCATGCATCACTCCCTGTTGGCGTCTCTTGGCGGACAGCGAGGGAGATCAGTTCTCCCACCGATTTGAGGCAGGCTAACATGCAGGGAAGGCTTTCGCCATGCCGAAAACGCATGGCTGTCATGCATCTAAGCGCCTAAAATCATTGCAAATATCGCTGATTAACTGAAATTGCGTTATCTTGCGAGCGGCAGCATGATGGTGATCTCGTCGGCATGGGACAGATTGAGCGCCTTGCGCGCCTGCTCGTCCAGCATGTCCTTCTCGAGCGTGCCCTCATGCATCAGCTGGACGCGGCGCTCCAGGTCGATCCGGCGTGCCTTGACGGCATCAAGCCTGCCCTGCAATGCGACAGTCTCGGCTTCGAGCCGATACTTGGAATAGATGCCGAACTCGCCATGATAGGCATGGAAGCCGAAATAGGTCAGGAACACCACGCAGAGCGAGGGGATGATCAGCCGGCCGGTGTTTCTTTGCTTGTGCTGGCGTGTCCACATGGTCCGAATCCTCTGCGCCGCCTTTGTCGCCCGATTGTGCTTAATGGATGGTTACGGATTGCTGGATTCGGAGCCCTGAAAGCAAAAGGGCGGGAATGTCCCCGCCCTCGCTCGCTCGGATTTTCTGTCGAAAATCAGCTTTTAACGATCGACTTGCCGGCATACCGCGCCTGCTTGCCGAGCTCCTCTTCGATGCGGATGAGCTGGTTGTACTTGGCCATGCGGTCCGAGCGTGACAGCGAGCCAGTCTTGATCTGCCCGCAATTGGTGGCAACGGCGAGGTCGGCGATGGTCGAATCCTCGGTCTCGCCCGAGCGGTGCGACATCACCGCGGTATAGCCGGCCTTGTGCGCGGTCTCGACGGCGTCGAGCGTTTCGGTAAGCGAGCCGATCTGGTTGACCTTGACCAGAATCGAATTGGCGACACCCATGCGGATGCCGTCGCGCAACCGCGCCGTGTTGGTGACGAACAGATCGTCGCCAACCAGCTGCGTTTGCTTGCCGATGAGGTCGGTCAGCATTTTCCAGCCGTCCCAGTCGTCCTCGGCCAGGCCGTCCTCGATGGTGATGATCGGGTAGTCGGCAGCGAGCTTGGCCAGATATTTGGCTTGCGCCTTCGGGTCGCGGGTCTTCTTCTCGCCTTCATAGACGTAGTTGCCGTCCTTGAAGAACTCGGTCGCCGCGCAGTCGAGTCCGAGTGCGACCTCCTCGCCTGGCCTGAAGCCGGCCTTCTCGATCGATTCCATGATGAAGTCGAGCGCGGCCGGCGCGCTTTTCAGGTTGGGGGCAAAGCCGCCCTCGTCGCCGACATTGGTGTTATGGCCGGCATCCTTCAGCCTCTTCCGCAGCGTGTGGAATATCTCCGAGCCCCAGCGCACGCCATCGCGCAGCGTCGGCGCGCCGATCGGCAGAATCATGAATTCCTGGAAATCGATCGGGTTGTCGGCATGCGCACCGCCGTTGATGATGTTCATCATCGGCACCGGCAGCACATGCGCCTTGGTGCCGCCGACATAACGGTAGAGCGGCAGGCCGGCCGCTTCGGCCGCGGCCTTGGCCACGGCCAGCGACACACCGAGAATGGCATTGGCGCCGAGCCGGCTCTTGTTGGGCGTACCATCGAGCTCGATCATGGTTAGGTCGATGTGGATCTGATTCTCGGCCTCCATGCCGCCGATCGCCTCGAACAGCTCGCCGTTCACTGCCTCAACCGCCCTGAGCACGCCCTTGCCGAGATAGCGGGGGCCGCCGTCGCGCAGTTCGACCGCCTCATGCGCGCCGGTCGATGCGCCGGACGGCACCGCGGCGCGGCCCATTGAGCCGTCTTCGAGCACGACGTCGACCTCGACGGTCGGATTTCCGCGGCTGTCCAGGATTTCACGCCCGACGATGTCGATGATGGCCGTCATTGCGATGTCCCCGATTGATCGATTGAAGCGTCGCGCACCTCTTAGCCAAAGCGCTGCAAAACGCAATCGGGGCACTTGCAAATATTGCCCGTGCGCCCATTGCCGCTCTTGGGATTCACGAAGCACAAAGCGCTGTCATCATTTGTCATGCGCGGCATGCCGGTTTCTGGTTTATGGCTGTTGTCGCGCGGGGCGAAACAGGAGGAGTTTCGCCATGTCCCAGTTGAGCGGTATTGTGAGTTTGTTCCTGATTGCGGCTGCGTTCCTGACGTCGTGCGACAATCAGCAACCCCCGCAGGGATCGTCGCCTTTGCCGGCCCTGCAAATTGCGCAGTAGCATCCCGCCACATCGAAAGGCCCCCGATTTCCCGGGGGCCTTTTTGATTCCAGGAGACTTAGTCAGTGCCAGTAAGGCTCGACCTTGTAGTAGTTGTATGAGGCGTCACGTGCAGCCTCGCCGTCGGCGCCGGTCAGCTCGTTGATCGAGTAGGAAGGAGCGGCCATCAGCTGGTCTTTGGTGAACGGCACGACATAGCCACCCCTGTTCTCATCATAATCAAGGCTCGCCCACGGAATGGCGTGGTATTTCTCGCCAATGCCGAGAAATCCGCCAAAACCGATCACGGCGAACATGATTCCGTTCGACAATTTGTCGAGCATGACGTCCTCGATGTCGCCGATATGAGTGCCTTCCGTGTTGTAGACCGATGTGCCGATAACCCGCGAAGCGGCAATGGCTTCGGTGTGTCCCGTCTGGGTCGTCATGGTGTGCTCCTCGTCGTCGTTGACATTAGATTTTGACAATGAGGGCCGCGGGCTAAGGTTCCAGACAGGTTCGAAATTCTTCAAAGTTTTCTTGGCGACGCTGCTGTGGCGCAACTGCTGGTTCAACCCACGCTCTTGGCGATGCGATCGAACGCCATCAGCCGTTCAAGCAATGCGGGAAGATCCTTTAGCGGCACCATGTTGGGGCCGTCGGAAGGCGCGTTGTCGGGGTCCTGGTGCGTCTCGATGAAGACGCCGGCGACGCCAACCGCGACAGCCGCGCGCGCCAGCGTCTCGACAAAGCGCCGGTCGCCCCCAGACGAACCGCCCTGCCCGCCCGGCTGCTGCACCGAATGAGTGGCATCGAAAATGACCGGCGCGCCGATCTCGGCCATGATCGGCAGCGCCCTCATGTCGGACACCAAGGTGTTGTAACCAAAGGATGCGCCGCGCTCGGTCACCAAGACATTGGCGTTGCCGGAGCCGGTGATCTTGGCGACGACGTTCTTCATGTCCCATGGCGCGAGGAATTGGCCCTTCTTTACATTGACCACCTTGCCGGTTCTTGCCGCAGCAATCAGCAAATCGGTCTGCCGGCTGAGGAAGGCAGGAATCTGCAGAATGTCGACATGCGGCGCGACGATCGCGCATTGTTCCTCAGTGTGGACGTCGGTCAGGATCGGCAGCGAAAAATTCTTGCGCAAATCGTCGAAGATCGGCATTGCCGCTTCAAGTCCCGCACCGCGCGTGCCGCCAAGCGAGGTGCGATTGGCCTTGTCGTAGCTGGTCTTGTAGACGAGCCCGATGCCGAGCCGTTCGGTCAATTCCTTCAGCGCACCGGCCATGTCGAAAGCGTGCTGCCGCGATTCCAGCTGGCATGGACCGGCGATCAGCGATAGGGGCGCGCTGTTGCCGAAAATGACCTTTCCGATCGCAACGGAAGAATTTGGCATCAGAGGATTGAGCTTGTTCATGCGATCTCCCGGAAAATGAAGGCCGCGCCCTGCCCTGGCGCCGGCGACACGATGATATCACCGCCGCGTATGTCGTGTTCGACGGAATTGGCTGCAAGCAGCTTTGCGACGGTGTCGCAGTGCCTAATCGAAAAGACGATCCCAGCAAAGCGGAGTTCAGACGGCGCCCCGGCGGGAATGCCGAAGCGTGCCGCAAAGGCTGCAGGATCCAGAACGGTCACAGCGGCATTCGGCAGCTTATAGACAGTGCCGCTCTGCGCCTCCATCCCGGCTGCGATCGAAATCACATGGCCTTGTTCGGAAGGTTCGCGGCTGACTGCCACGACTTCGACAATGCCGGTTGCGCCATTAGCGTGGGCCTGCAAAGCGGTGCGGTCGACCTTCGGCGCATTGATCCGTTCGCAGGCGAAGAGAAAAGCGTCCGTTGCCTTGCCTAGAGCCGCGAAGGCAAGCTTGAATGATGCGGTGTCGCTCTTTCCTGTCGCATCAGCGAAGGCGCGCGAAAAGCTGAGCATGTCTCCCGCCGACAGTCCGGCTTCGATGAAGCGCGCGTGGTCCGCGGCGGCGCTTTCGGTGCCCAGCACCACGGCAGAAAATCCTTCATCACCGTTTCTTTCGCGGTAGGTGTGATCCCGCGCGACAAAGACATTGCGGTTCGCGATCGCCGTTGCCACGGCCTGTCGGTCGGCGACCGCGAGCGGCTCGAGATAGGTACCGTCGGTGAGGAAGACACAACAGTTTTCCGTTCCGAAGGGATGGATACCCGTCGGCGCAACGGTAAAGCCGAGCAAGGTCAAGCGCGCCCGCGCAACATCGAGGCTCGCGGTCGGCAACACCAGGTGATCGAGCGGATGAGGGCTTGCGGGGGTGTTCTCGGTCATGTCCCGCGCGGTGTGCCTCATTCCTGAAAATGGTTCAAGGGCTTAGCCGGCACCTCGGCGGCGATCGCAGTGCCCGGCCGCGAGGAGCCGACTTGCCGCCGTCAAAAATCATCCTAGCTCATTGCCAGGGGAAGAGACCTTTTCATTGCCCTGGCCGTTATTGCGATAGCAGTTATCGCCGTGCTGATCTGGAACGCGCCAAAGCGGCCGGGCGTCGATCCGACCGAGACCTCCGCGGCTCAGACGGAATGAATCGGGCTGCGGCGCGGCCCCGCTCCGCGACGTGAAATCTGCCTTAGGGCGGTCAACTTGCCACTATATCGGCCGAATAACGCAATTCGCGCAGCGGTTTTACCCGGCTGGTGGTCTCTGCATAGAGCGGATGCGCCTTGTAGGCGGCGAGCGCTGCCTCGTCTTCGAACTCGGCGTAGACGACCACATCGATTTCATCCGAGAGCGGGTCGACCTTGGTGTTGAGCGTCACCTCGAAACGGCGCGAGTGGGGTATCTTGCCGAGCGCCAGCAGACCCGTACGCACTGCCTCGACGTCCACTTTACGACGCGCGCTGAAGAAAACGATATGCCGGATCAACCCAGCCTCCTCGACCGTTGGACCGGCGTTCTTTTGTGTCAGCGGGAGCGTGCCGTCAATCGGCAGGATGTCGCGTCGGCGAACCGTGGCGAAGAAGAGAAACTACACCATACTGGTTACATAGTGCACGACGCGGGTCACCTCCCTGATGGTCCTGTCGAGGTAGCGGCCTTGGTTGTAAATGCCGTCCCAGATCAGGAAGAAGGTGACGGTCGTGATGATGATGACATAACGCATGGCTAAAACTAGCGCATATGGGTGGTTGCAACCATAGTGATTCCGGCCCTGCTGGGACCCTCCCCGAATTTTAACGGTCTTTGGCCTGTCTGCTGCGATGCTTGCTGGCCAAACTGGCGCTACCGCTGCAGGCGGCTTGGAAAGATAACCCCGCTCGGCTTCGACGACCGCTTCAGGAATCATACCATGCGAAAACGGACGATCTCCCTCATTGCAGTTCTTGTCGCTGCAGGCGGCATCTGGCTCAACAACACTTCGCTGCTGTCGAGCCGGCCGGCCGTCACCCCTTCGGTGCTTGCCCATCGCGGCCTGGCTCAGGATTTCGACCGTACGAACCTCGGATCGGAAACATGCACGGCCGATCGCATGCTGACGCCGCGCCATTCCTTCCTCGAAAACACGATACCCTCGATGGAAGCCGCCTTCGCGCTCGGTGCGGACGCGCTCGAACTCGATGTCCATCCCACTACGGACGGCAAGTTCGCCGTCTTCCACGATTGGACGCTGGATTGTCGCACCAACGGCAAGGGAGAAACGCGCCGCCATGCGATGTCCGAATTGAAGACGCTCGATATCGGTTATGGCTACACTGCCGATGGCGGCAAGACCTTTCCGTTTCGCGGCAAGGGTGTCGGCATCATGCCGTCGCTGGATGAAGTCTTGCAGCGCTTCCCGAACCGGCGTTTCAATATCAACATCAAAAGCAACGATCCCAAGGAAGGCGAGATGCTGGCCGCCTGGCTCGCCATATTGACGCCGGCCGAGCGCGCCAATCTGACGGTCTATGGCGGCGACAGGCCTATAGAAGCAGTGAAGGCAGCGTTGCCGGACATGCATACGCTGAGCCGCGCATCCCTGACGCGCTGCATTCTTCGCTATGCTGCGCTCGGCTGGAGTGGCTACGTTCCGGATGCCTGCCGCCAGGGCACCTTGCTCATCCCCGTCAATGTCGCAAAGTGGATGTGGGGCTGGCCCGCCCGTTTTCTCGACCGTATGGACAGCGTCGGCAGCCGCGTCTACCTGCTCGGTCCCTATTCCGGCGGCGGCTTTTCACAAGGCCTCGACGACCCCGCCTCGATCGACCAACTGCCGGACGATTATTCCGGTGGGATTTCGACGGATGCGCTGGATCTTGTCATGCCTGCCGTCAAGCGGCGTTTCGCACCACCTGCCTGAAGAGGCTGCCTGCCTCAAACGGATCGGCCGTATCGGGACAGTATCTTAACGCTGAGACAGTTTCGAGCCGACGCTCAAATCCTCGCCTCAAAGAGTGATGCGGTACTTGGAAAACCCCGCTTCGCCCTCGCCCGCCGGCTCGATCTTCAGCGACTTCACTTGCGCAATAAACTCTCTCGCCTTGGCGCCGGTCTGGAACACGACGCTGGTTTCCGGCAGCGGCACAAACGACCAGTTGGCATCCGCCGACGGGTTGATGGTGCCTTTGCTGACGATATAGCGCACGATCACGTCGCGGTTGGTGTCGGGCGCTTCGTAGATGATCTTCGAGGCATTGATCTCCGGGAAATTGCCGCCGCCGCCGGCCCGGTAGTTGTTGGTTGCGACGACGAATTTCCGCATGGGATCAATTGGTTTGCCGTCGAACATCAAGTCAATGATGCGGTTCGAGCCGGCGTTCACCAGCCCGCCCTTCGAATCATATTTCGGTGGCTGCGACAGGTCGATCCGGTAGGTGACGCCGTCGATCACGTCGAAATTATAAGACGGGAAGTCGGTGTTGATGAGCGCCTGGTCAGCTTTGCCCGGCTCGATCCGGTTGAAGATGCCGGCCGACATTTCCAGCCATTCCTTCACCTCTGCCCCCGTGATTTCGACGGCGCGCACCGTGTTTGGATAGAGATAGAGGTCGGCGACGTTCTTTATGGCGATATCGCCTACCGGCACGTCGGTGTAATAGTCGGCGCCGTTGCGCCCGCCCGCCTTGAACGGTGCCGCCGCCGACAGCAGCGGCATATCCTTCCATTCGGTGTTCTTCAGGATGTCCTTCAAGTACCAGGTCTGCGCCTGGCTCACGATCTGCACCGATGGATCGTCGGCGACCAGCGCAAAATAGGAATAAAGCGGCGCCGAGGTTTTGCCGACCGGCCGACGCACATAGGCAAGCGTCGCCTCGTGGTCCTGTTTGAGCGCGTCGACGATGCGCTGGTCGTCAGCGACGGTCGGCTTGTTCGTCTTGTCGGCCCGCTCAAAGATAGGCCTGGCCTCAGAGGTCGCCGAGACGATTTTCCATGTCGATCCGTCGCGCTCCAGCAACAGATCGATCAGCCCCATATGCGAGCCCCAGAAGCCGGCCATGACGGCGGGCTTGCCTTGCAACGTGCCTTTCGCCGTATCGACGGCCTCCAGCGACTGAAAGTCCTTCTTACCAGGGAAGACCAGATGCTGGTGGCCCGTGAACACCGCATCGATACCTTCGACGCCGGCAACGAAGAAGGAGGCATTCTCCATCATGTCGCCTTGCTTCACGTCGATGCCAGAATGGGAGAGCGCAATGATGATGTCGGCGCCTTCTTCCTTCATCTGCGGCACCCACGCCTTGGCCGCCTCGACGATGTCGCGCGTCTTGACGCTGCCCTCGAGATTTTTCAGATCCCAGACCATGATCTGCGGCGGCACGAAGCCGATGATGCCGATCCTGATCGGCTGCTCGGCGCCCGACCCGTCTTTGATCTTCCTGTCGAGGATGACGTAAGGTTTGAGATAAAGCTTGTCTTCGCGCGGGTTCGCGGCAAGCTCCGTGCCGCGGATCAAATTCGCGCAGACGAACGGGAAATTGGCTCCGGCCAGCACCTTGTCCATGAACGACAGGCCGTAATTGAATTCGTGATTGCCGAGCGTCGAGCATTCGTAGCCGAGCAGGTTCATGCCCTTCATGACCGGATGCAGATCGCCGTCCTTCATGCCCCTCTCGTAGGCGAAGTAGTCGCCCATCGGGTTGCCTTGCAGAATGTCGCCATTATCGATCAGCATCGCGTTGGTTGCTTCCTTGCGCACGGCTTCAATCAATGATGCCGTTCGCGACAGCCCCATCGTGTCGTTAGGTTTGTCGGCGTAGTAATCGTAAGGAAGCACGTTCACGTGGATGTCGGTCGTCTCCATAATCCTCAGATGCGCCTGATTGGCTTGAGCCCGGGCGGAGAACGGGTGCAGCATGATCAGCGCTCCGCCGGTGGCGACGCCGGCGAGGAAATCGCGGCGTGAGACGAGGTGGCGCAATTGGGACATTCGTTTCTCTTTCTTCCACGACGTGACAAGTCCTGCCCGAAGCAAAGCTTCGCGCCGAAATCCAGCCGAGTCCAGAAGTCGATTCCATCAAGAGGAGGTGACGCGCTGATGAACGTCCGGCAGCGAACAATCAGCCCTTGTCGTCGTCGCCCTGGGTGATCAGCCGAGCGCTGCGCTGACCGGTGAAGTAGATCCATAGCCAGCTCAGGGAAACCGCAAGCCGGTTACGGAAGCCGATCAGGAAGTAGATATGCGCCAAGCCCCACAGCCACCAGGCAAGCCGGCCGGTGAGCTTGATCCAGCCGAAATCGATGGCCGCGGCGCGCTTGCCGATCGTCGCCAAATCGCCGTCATGCCTGTAGCGGAACGGACGTACCGTTGTTTCGCCGGCGAGCCTGGCCTTGATCGTCGCGGCGACGTGCCGTCCCTGCTGCTTGGCGGCGGGCGCGACGCCCGGCACCAGCCGGCCATCCGGCCGCAGGACGTGTGCTGCGTCACCGATGACGAAAATCTCCGGGTTTCCCGGCACAGTGAGGTCGGGCTCGACAAGCACCCTGCCCGCGCGGTCCGCTGCCGTGCCGAGCCATTCGGCGGCCGGCGAAGCGGCGACGCCCGCCGCCCAAAGAATTGTCCTGGCCGGCAAATGCCTGTCGCCGAAGACGACACCCTCAGCATCGCAGCGTGTAACCGCCCGGCCGAGTTCGACGGTCACGCCGAGTCGTTCGAGCGCCTTCATTGCATAAACGGAGAGCTCCGGCGCGAAATTGGCAAGAACGCGGTCGCCGGCCTCAATCAGCACCACACGCGTCTCGCGCGTGTCGATGTTGCGGAACTCGCCGCGCAGCGTGTCATGCGCCAGTTCGGCAATCGTGCCGGCCAATTCCACGCCGGTCGGCCCGCCGCCGACGATCGCCAGCGTCAGCAGTGCCTGGCGCTTGGCGGGATCGGTTTCCCGCTCGGCCTGCTCGAAAGCCAAAAGAATACGCCGTCGGATGGTGGTGGCGTCCTCCAGCGTCTTCAGGCCCGGCGCGAACGGCTCCCATTCGTCATGGCCGAAATAGGCGTGCCGCGCACCGGTGGCCAACAGCAACGTGTCGTAGGCGACCGCTCCGCCATCCTGCAGCAGCACGCGCTTGCCGGTGCGGTCGATGCCAGTCACGGTCGCAAGCAGCGTCGTCACGTCCTTGCGTTTGCGCAGGAGATGGCGGATCGGCCAGGCGACTTCGGAGGTTGCCAGCGCCGTCGTCGCCACTTGGTAGAGTAGCGGCTGAAAGAGGTGATGATTGCGCCTATCGATCATGGTGATGCGCACCGGCGCGCCAGTAAGTGCGCGGGTGAATTCGAGGCCGCCGAATCCGGCGCCTACGACGACGACGTGATGGTTGGCTGTGTTCATCTCACTCATCCCTCTCGCCAAGGCTGATGTAAGTATCCTTGTGCAGTGCAGCAATGCCTGCGCTGCACCTGCCTGGGACTCGTCGCCTGATGTCGTGAATACGCATGCTGCAGACTCATTCCCGGATATAGCCTACGTCCCAGATATGGCTTGGTCGGAACAGTATATTGCAGGTGAATCATGGCTAAGGATGAAGATGAAGGCTCGGGGCAGTACGCCTCGCCGCCTTGTTTTATGCACGAGCTCGATCCGGAGTTCCAAGCGCCGCTGTCCGAATGGACCGATGTCAGGCGCTGGCGCAAGGCCGAGCGCGAGCGGTTGATCGCATCCCGCCTTGCCGTTTCCGCCGACATGCGCACAGCCATGTCGCAGCGCATTGCCGATGGTCTCGATGCGGTGATCGGCGACATCGCCGGGCGCATGGTCAGCCTCTACTGGCCGTTTCGCGGCGAGCCGGACCTGCGCTCGTGGATGGAAACCGTTAACGCGCGGGGTGGCCGCACGGCGCTGCCCGTTGTTGTGGAGAAAGACCGGCCGCTGGTCTTTCGCGCCTATACCCACGGAGACCGGCTGGAGAAGGGCGTCTGGAATATCCCGATACCTGCCGAGGGTGATCCGGTGCTGCCCGACATCGTCATTTCGCCGATCGTCGGCATCGATCCCGGACAGTTTCGCCTGGGCTATGGCGGCGGCTTCTTCGATCGCACGCTTGCCGCGATGCCGTTCAAGCCGCTGGTCATCGGCGTCGGCTACGAGTTGCAGCGCATCGTGACCATCTACCCGCAGCCGCACGATATTCCGATGGACCGTGTGGTGACCGAGTCATTCAACGTTTAGGCGAGTTTGGGGCCTAGGCGAGTTCGGGGCCTAGGCTAGCTCAGGCTTCATTCCAACGGCCGTGCGATCGACGATTTCGCGCAAGGCAAAGGACGAATTGATCTTCGTCACATGCGGCATTGCCGAAAGCCACTCCTTGTGGATGCGTTCGTAGTCGACGAGATCCTTCGCCGCGATGCGCAAGATGTAATCATACTCGCCCGACATCAGATGGCAGGACAGGACGTTCGGGCAGCGCTTTATCGCCGCTTCGAAATCCGACAACGTTTTCTCGAACTGCCCGGACAGCGATATATGCACGATCGCCGTCATCTGGTGCCCAAGTGCGGCGTTGGACAGCCGGGCGTGATAGCCGCGGATGGTTCCGGATTTCTCCAGATTGTCCAGCCGCCGCGAACAGGCCGACTGCGACAGGCCGACCTTTTCGGCGAGCGCTGCATTGGGTATCCGCCCATCCTTCTGCAATGTCTCGAGAATGGCGATATCAATCCTGTCGAGCGGCATTTTTGCGGGTTCCTGCGATAATTCTACTGTTTCGCGCAACGATTATCGAACAGTAGTCTCTTCGGCAAGCGCATTCGCAAACACTTCCCGAACGATTCGTGGTTCACTATCTCTAGACAGGGAACAGGCCCTAAAAGGGCCGGATCAGGAGAAAAAAGATGCGCGTCGGTTGCCCCCGGGAAATCAAGAACCATGAATACCGCGTCGGCCTGACACCGGGCTCGGTCCGCGAATATGTCGCGCATGGCCATGAAGTGCTGATCGAGACCGGCGCCGGCGCCGGCATCGGAGCCGACGACAACGCGTACCGCGCCGCCGGCGCCACGATCGCCAAGACGGCGGCCGACGTGTTTGCCAAGTCGGACATGATCGTGAAGGTCAAGGAGCCGCAGCCCAACGAATGGGTTCAGCTCCGCGACGGCCAGATCCTCTACACCTATCTGCATCTCGCCCCGGATCCGGAGCAGACCAAGGGCCTGCTGGCCTCCGGCGTCACCGCAATAGCTTACGAGACCGTCACCGACGAGCGCGGCGGCCTGCCGCTCTTGGCACCGATGTCGGAAGTTGCCGGCCGCCTGTCGATCCAGGCGGGGGCCACGGCGCTGCAAAAGGCCAATGGCGGCCGCGGTGTGCTGCTTGGCGGCGTGCCCGGCGTGCTGCCCGGCAAGGTCACTGTGCTCGGTGGCGGCGTCGTCGGCCTGCATGCTGCACGGATGGCTGCCGGGCTTGGCGCCGACGTCACCATCATCGACCGCTCGATCCCGCGCCTGCGTCAGCTCGACGATATCTTTGGAGGCCGCGTCCACACCCGCTACTCGACCGTCGAGGCGCTGGAGGAAGAATGTTTTTCGGCTGACATCGTCGTCGGCGCCGTGCTGATCCCGGGGGCAGCCGCGCCCAAGCTGGTGACGCGCGAAATGCTCTCGGGCATGAAGAAAGGCGCCGTGCTGGTCGACGTCGCCATCGACCAGGGCGGCTGCTTCGAGACCTCGCACGCCACCACCCATGCCGAGCCGACCTATGAGGTCGACGGCGTCATCCACTATTGCGTCGCCAACATGCCGGGTGCGGTGCCGGTCACATCGGCCCACGCGCTCAACAATGCGACGCTGCACTATGGCCTGCAACTCGCCGACAAGGGCCTCAAGGCGCTGGTAGACGACCACCATCTGCGCAACGGGCTGAACGTCCACAAGGGCAAGATCACGAATCGCGCAGTGGCCGAAGCACTCGGTTACGAGCTGGTCGAATCAAAGGCCGTTCTCGCGGCCTGATTTCCAACCGTTTTTTCCGGATGAGTCGCCGATGCCGTCGGCGGCTTGCTTGTTCACAGGCAATTTTCACGGTCTACAGCGGATTTTTCCCGCATCTGGTGCCCGTTTGATGCAATGTGCTCTTTCTGTGGCTTTTTTGTTACAGCCGCCCTAATGACCCGATGCTAAGAAGATGCTGGGTTTATTAGGGGTAGGGCAAATGATCAGCAGAAAATCCGCTAAATCTCTTCTTCTTGGCGCAGTTTCCATTCTGGCGCTTGGGTCGGTTGCTCACGCCGCCGACGTGGTCGAACCGGTGGTTGAGACGGCGGGTTTTAACTGGAGTGGACTCTACGTCGGCTTTGGCGTTGGCGCCGGGGCGAACGTCCACGAGTTGAGCAGCGATTTCATTCCTGGGGTGTCGTTCAACGGCATTGGTGGCGAAGGCGTGTACGGTGAACTCACCGTTGGGTACGACTATATGGTGGCGCCGCGCTTCCTGATCGGAGGACTTCTAGACGCTCATGCCGGCAACATCGAAACCTCGCTCGACGTTGCTGGATTCGATGCGTCGGTCAAAGAAACCTATGGTTTCGACGCTGGCTTGCGGGCAGGCTACCTCTTCACGCCAAACACTTTGGGTTACGTGCTTGGTGGCTATTCCTGGCAGAAATACAAATTCGACACGAACGCAGGCTTTGATTTCGACTGGGACCAGAACGGCTATTTCGTCGGAGCCGGCGTTGAGACGGCCATTAACAGCAACTGGACCATCAAAACCGAATATCGTTATACCCAATTCAGCACCAACGATGATCTCCTCTCCGAGTTCGGCGCACCAGATGGCGCACTCAACCTCGACACATCGCGGCATACGTTCCAGGTTGCCGCCAACTATCGCTTTGGCGCCCAGAATGGCGGCGTTGCGTCTTTTGAAGCGCCTGCCTACAACTGGACCGGCTTCTATATCGGTGGTGCGGGCGGCGCGGGTGCGTCGGTGCATCAGATCAATGTGCCGCCGCTTGGCGACCTGGAATTCAACGGTATCGGCGGCGAAGGCGTATTTGGCGAATTGAACGCGGGCTACGACCATGATTTCGGCAGCTGGGTTGTGGGAGTCATGGTGGATGCTCGCTACTCCGGCATGACTACGGAGCTGGAAGTGCCCGGCGGATCCATCAATCTGGACACAGACTATGGCTTCGATGTGCTGGGCCGGGTCGGTTTGAAAGTCAACGAATCGACCCTCGCCTATGTGCTTGGCGGCTACAGCTGGCAGCATTTCGATCTGAACGCATCTTCACCCATCGGCGACATCATCGATTGGGGCTCTAGCGGCTTCTCGGTCGGTGGTGGTTTGGAAGCGGCCGTGACCAACAACGTAACTGTCGGTCTCGAATATCGCTATTCGCAGTTTGCCGAGAAGGATATTCTGGAGGAGTTTGGAGGGCCGGGCGATGTCCTCACCACCACTCCTTCTTTCCATACCGTCCGCATCGGTGCGAAGTATAAATTCAACTAAGGCCCTCCAGGCAAATCGTTCGAGCCCGCCGGTTAATCCCGGCGGGTTTTTTCTTTGCGGACGATGCAGGCACAAAAAAGCGGAGCCAAAGCCCCGCTTCCTCGGTTGTCGAGAATTCCCGCCGGTTCATCCGCGGTCGGCAAATCGATCGACAGTCGCTTTCTGCGGGAGTACGACAGCCTCAAGCCGGTGCAGCCGATCCGATTACACGCGGTCGATCCGACACTGATAGCAATTGTTGCGTGCAGAGCGGATGTGGACGTAAGCAATGTCGTCGCGCTCGAACAACGTCTCCGCCCGTGCCGCGATGGCATCGGTCGGAATGACGCCGCCGCTGCCATAGACGATGCGGTCGTCCTTGCCGTAGCCGCGCACGATGTAATCGCTGCTTTCGAGTATATCGGGAAGCGTTTCCCCCTCGGCGGCGCGTTCGCATTCTTCCGCATGCAGAAAGATCGGCCCGGTTTCGGCATAAGGCTGCAGCTCAGGAAAAGGCCGATAGGCCAGAACAAGATAGGCTTCTCCCACAGCAACATTCTTCAGGCAGTGGCGGCAAGGCACGTCGTCGCCGTCCGAAATCTGCCGCTCTGGCTTCAGGTCATAAGCATCAGGTCCGCCGCGCTGAAGCGCGCGAACCGCATCGGTTGGCAAGGCTTTGAATTTTAGCGTCATGGCTAAATCTCCGGTGTCGTTGACCGGAAATTATGCTCGCAAGACAGAGCTTCCCACCCGATTCCTGCCAAATGAATCAGTCCATCAACGCGTCGAGACCACGCACCAGGCCTTTGATCTGCTGTACCCGCCTGATGGCGAGCAGCGTGCCCGCCACGTAAGGCGCCGCGGACGAGCCGGCATCGTGGCGGATGGTCAGCCGCTCGTCTGGCAGGCCGAACAACGCCTCGCAGGACAGGATGTAGGACGGCAGGCGAAGCGCGTGCACTTGCACCCCCTCGCCCGCGCCGACCGCAGCACCGCGTGTAGCCGGCACGCCGGAGACCTCGGAGACCGGCTTTGCCGTCGAAGCCTTGCGGATGTCGGCCAGCGCTTCAGCAAGTTCCCGCGCGGTACCGGAGGGCGCGTCGGGCTTCTTTGCACTGGCATAATCGATGACCTCGACATCCGGCACGTATTTTGCCGCCATAAGTGCAAACCGCTTCATCAGCGTAGCGGTGATGGAAAAGTTGCCGGCGGCAACGACGCCGACGCCGTGGGCGCGCGCCGCGGCGTCGATGTCGGCATAGTCGGCAGCACCCAGTCCCGATGTGCCGATCACAGCGTGCCGTCCCTTGTCGATGGCGAGCAGCACATGGTCTTTCACGACATGTGGCTTGGTGAAGTCGACCAGTACGTCCGACGGCGCCTCCAGCGCCTCGGCCAGCGAGGCCGAAACGGAGATACCATTAGCCGGCATGCCAACCAGCAGGCCGGAATCCTGCCCCGCGCCGCTACGTGACACAGCCCCGGCCAGCGCCATGTCACCTTGCGCCCCGATCGCCGGAACCAGCGCCTTGCCGACCCAACCGGTCGCGCCGGCCATTACCACGCGAATTGCCATCGTGCGATCCTCCATCACCATCGGTTTTTAGACGACAGCGATATGGAAAGAGCCCGGCTCATTCAAGTCGGGCTCGCCTTTGAATATTGATCCAGACCCTGAACGGCTAGATCATTTTAACGGATGAAGTCGTCGAAGCGGCGCAGCGTCACCCGGCGATTTCGCCAGTTCTCATTCTGCGTCTGCACGAGCAGGAACTCCTCGCCGTAGCCGACGGTTTCGAGCGCATAGCCCGGCACACCGAATTCACGCAGCAAGGTGCGCTTCAGCGAGGCGGCACGTTGTTCGGACAAAATCTGATTCGACTGGAAGGAGCCCACAGCATCGGTATGGCCTTCGATCAGCACGCGGGCACCCGGATCGCGCCGCAGAATGCGCTGAAGTGCATCGGCGATGTTTTCGATCTTGGCGTATTGCGCGGCCGAAGGCGTGGTCGCCTGGGCAACGGCAAGGGTCGGCATGGCGAGTGCCGCAACCAGCACGGCGGCAAATGTGCGTCGGGTCAGCATGTCTTTTCTCCTTCGGCCCTCGGCCGCATTGTGATGCCGACAAGATGGCAAAGACTAGCTGAAGCTTGGATGAACGAGCCTGAAAATCAGGGCCGCATGACGCTGGCCGCGCGCTCGGCAAAAGGCATCGGATGTACGACCTCCTTTTTTTGCGCCACCGGCGTGAAGCCGAGTTTTTGATAAAGCGGCAAGGCTGCTGGGTGATCAAGGGTGCAGGTCTGCACCGTCACCCGCTTGGGTCCGTGCGCCCAGGCTGCGGCGATTGCCGCACCGAGGAACCAGCGGCCAATGCCTTGCCCGGTCGCGTGCTCCATCATGCCGAAATAAGCGAGTTCCACTTCCTCCGGCAGATGCGGCTTGAGGTCGAAGAAGCCGGCCGGCGCGCCGTCGAGATAAAGCACCCTGATGTCGCGGTCCTCGCGATGGATGCCCGCCGCAAGCTCCTCGTCATTCAGTCTCAGCACGTTGACCCAGTGCCATTTGCGGCCGACCCGATCCATCAAATAGCGGTAGAAATGCAGCGGAATGTCTTTGGTCTTGAGCAGCGCGATCTGGCGGTTGTACGGCAGCGGCGGCGAATAGGCAGGCGGCACATGCATTTCGAGAAATGTCACGGTGACGTCGATGTCTTCCAGCGCTCCGTTTTTCATCACCGTCGGTCCTTGCCCGTCACGACGGGCGTGTCGGAAAGCCCACCCCATTCCGTCCATGACCCGTCGTAAAGCCTGTTTTCGGCATGGCCAAGCGTCTCCAGGGCCAGCGTGATGGCTGCCGCGGTGACCCCCGAACCGCAGGAGGTGACGACCGGCTTCGACAGATCGATGCCGGCCTCCTCGATCACTTTGCGCAGCCTGTCCTTGGGCAGCAATTCGCCGTTTTCCGAAAGCGCCGAAAACGGCACGTTGTGCGCGCCCGGCATGTGGCCGGAGCGGATGCCGGGGCGCGGCTCCGGCTCGGTGCCGGCAAAACGGCCAGGCGAGCGTGCGTCGGCGATCTGGCTCTCCCCCGTCTCGACGATCCGGCGCATGTCGGCAAGGCTGGCGACGCGGGCGGCATCGAAGTTGGCATAAAACACGCAAGGCGCGATCTTCGTCGGCTCCGCCGTCACCGGCCGTCCGGCGGCTTTCCAACGATCGAAACCGCCGTCGAGTATATAGACCTGGAACACGCCCATAACGCGAAACAACCACCAGGCGCGCGGTGCAGAAAAGAACCCTGGCCCGTCATAGACAACAATCGTGTCGTCGGCCGAAATGCCCATCGCGCCGACATATTGGGCAAAATGCTGCGGCGACGGCAGCGTGTGAGGCAGAGCCGCGTCGGGGTCCGAAACCGCATCCTGGTCTAGGAAGCGGGCGCCTGGAATATGCGCTGCGTCATACTCGGCGCGCGCGTCGCGCTTTTGCGCCGGCAGATACCAGGACGCGTCGACGATCGTCAGCCCAGGCTCGCCGAGCCGCTTCTGCAACCAATCGGCATCGATGGTGAAAGGACTGTCGTCGGCCATCTTTTCTCTCCTGTCCCGCCTGTCCCAGTCCTATATCAGGCTGGCGGCATCGGGCCAAAGCGAATGCGGAAGCGCCGGTTCTCGCGGCCCTTCTTCTCGATCTTGCCGATATGGATCTCGCCGATTTCGCCGGTGCTCCTCACATGGGTACCGCCGCAAGGCTGGCTGTCGACCGAAGCATTCTCGCCGATGCAGACCAGCCTGATCTTTCCCGTGCCGGCCGGCGGCCGCACATTCTTGGATTTCACCAGGCTTGGATTGGATGCCAGCTCCTCGTCGGAGATCAGCCGGGTGAAGATCGGGTGGTCGGCCCGCACCAGTTCCATCAGCCTGGCCGTCACGTCTTCCTTGGTGAAGCCGGCATCCGGGATGTCGAAATCGATACGGCTGTCGTCCTCGGAAACCGCGGCACCGGTGATCGGGAACGGACAGACGACGGTAAGCAGATGGCAGGCCGAGTGCATCCGCATCAGCAGCTGCCGCCGCGGCCAGTCGATGGCGAGCCTCATCCGCTCGCCCAACCGTGGAACCGCCTGCTCCGGCGCCGGCACATGGATGATCTCGTCCTTGGTTTCGCCGGTGATCGTAGCGGCAATCGCAATGCCGGTGCCGTCGGTGCGTTCGAGGCTGCCAGTGTCGCCCGGCTGCCCGCCCGATGTGGCGTAAAACACGGTCCGGTCCAGAATGATGCCGCCGCGATCGTTGACTGCGACGACGGTGGCGTCGGCCGTCCCCAGATAGGCGTCGTCACGAAACAGCGCTTCGGTCTTGTGCGCCATCACGCGACCCTTTCGAACGGCACCGAAATCGTGCTCCGTTGCTCCATCCAGCCCGGCACCGGCAGCTTCTTTTCGCGCAGGAATTCAGGATTGAACAGCTTCGACTGATAGCGCGTGCCGTAGTCGCAAAGCATGGTCACGATGGTTTGGCCGGGGCCTAGCTCGCGCGCCAGGCGAATGGCGCCGGCAATGTTGATACCGGTCGAACCGCCAACGCAAAGTCCCTCCTCCTGGATCAGGTCGAATACGATCGGCAGTGCGTCCTCGTCGGGGATCTGGAAGGCAAAATCGGGTGTAAAGCCTTGGAGGTTGGCGGTGATCCGCCCCTGCCCGATGCCTTCGGTGATCGAACTGCCCTCGGATTTCAACTCGCCGCTGGTGTAGAAGGAATAGAGCGCAGCCCCCAGCGGATCGGCCAGTGCGATCTTGACCTGGCTGTTCTTGGCCTTCAGCCCGAAGCCAACGCCTGCCAGCGTGCCGCCGGAACCGACCGCCGACACGAAACCATCCACCTTGCCGCCGGTCTGGTTCCAGATTTCTTCGGCTGTGGTGCGGATATGGCCGTCGCGGTTGGCGACATTGTCGAACTGGTTGGCCCAGATCGCGCCGTTCGGCTCGGTCTTCGCCATTTGCTCGGCCAGCCGGCCCGACAGCTTCACGTAGTTGTTCGGGTTCTTGTAGGGCACGGCTGGCACTTCGATCAGCTCGGCGCCGAGCAGTTTGATCGTATCCTTCTTCTCCTGGCTCTGGGTATCGGGAATGACGATCACCGTGCGGTAGCCGAGCGCCTTGGCAACCAGTGTCAATCCGATGCCGGTATTTCCGGCCGTCCCTTCGACGATGACGCCGCCGGGCCGCAGCAGCCCGCGCTGTTCCGCATCGCGGATTATGAACAGGCCGGCGCGGTCCTTGACCGACTGCCCGGGATTCATGAATTCGGCCTTGCCCAGGATCTCGCAGCCGGTTGCTTCCGAGGCCTTGTTGAGGCGGATCAGGGGCGTGTTGCCGATCACGTCGATCACAGAACGGGGCATGGAGATTCCTTTGTGGGTGCGGCGAAACCCTAGAAACCCGACGCTTCGGTTTCAAGGCAAGAATTTGCCTGGTCCAGTCGCATTTCGCACACTGCAATTGCTGCAGCCAGGAGCGCCCGGCCGGCATTCATTTCAACCATGTACCGAAAAGCACTCTTTTCATTCGATTTCTTCACCGCTAGAGCACAGGCTAAGAAGAGCCGGCGGGGCGCAGCATGACACTCTATCGGGCCAATCCGAAGCATGGCGTCGCCTGGATTACGGGCGGCAGCAGCGGTATCGGCCGTTCGCTGGCCAAGGATCTTGCGGCTCAGGGCTATGTCGTCGCAGTAACTGCGCCCGATGACCATCCGATCGATACGCTCATCGTCGAAACGGCGCAGATGGCGGGCCGTGTCGTAGCCTTTCCCTGCGACGTGACCGACGAAAAACGCATGGCAAAGACGGTTGCAGCGATCGAGAAAGATCTCGGTCCGATCGTGTTGGCAGTGTTCAACGCGGGAAGCTATATCGCAACGCCGGGCGAGGATCTTGTCGCGCGCAATTTCCGTCGGTCTTTCGAAGTCAATTATTTCGGCATCATCAATGGCCTGCTGCCGGTCATCGAACGCATGCGCGTGCGCTCGCGCGGCCATGTCGTGCTGATCGGTTCGGTCACCGCCTATTTCGGCTGGCCCACCACCGCCGCCTATGGCGGCACCAAGGCGGCAGTCAATATCTTGGCCGAGTCGCTGAAATACGATTTCGACAAGATGAACGTCCGCATCCAGGTGATGAATCCAGGCTTTGTCGACACGCGGCTGACCGAGAAGAACTTCCTGCCGATGCCGGGCTTGATGCCGGTCAATCTGGCCTCGCGCCGCATCGCGCGAGGCATCGAATGCGGTGGCTTCGAAGTCACTTTCCCACGCCGCCTGAGCTGGACACTGAAGCTGCTCAGGATACTACCGAGGCCGTTCTGCCGATGGGTGATCAGCACCGTCACCCGCTGGAATGCGCGGCCGTTGAATTTCGACCGCAAGCCACCGGTCGAATAGGATCCGTGATGGGGCGACGGATCATGTTTGCGGTGCTGGGTCTTGTCCTCATCCTTGTCCTGGCCTTGGCGCTTGGTCCACGCGTCCTCGTCGAAACCACAATCCGTTTCGATCCCTCAGTAATCGGCGACGATCCGCAGGCCTATCTGGCGCGCCGGGAGGCGGCCGTGCCCGGCATCCGCGACGGGCTGGACAAGGAAATCATCTGGGCCGACCCGATGGTCCATGCCAAGACGCCATTCGCGATCGTTTACATCCACGGTTTTTCTGCGTCGAAGGGCGAGGTTCGTCCACTGCCCGATGAGGTGGCCGACCAGCTTGACGCCAATCTTTTCTACACGCGCCTGAGGGGACATGGACAGGATGGCGCCGCGATGACGCAAGGCAGCGTCGGTGCCTGGATCAACGACTACGAGGAAGCGCTCGCTATCGGCCGAGCGATCGGCGACAAGGTGATCGTCATAGCCACCTCGACCGGCGGCTCGCTGGCGGCGTGGGCCGCGACGCAGCCAAGCGCATCGAACAGCGTCGCGGCGATCGCATTCATCTCGCCGAATTTCGGCGTCAAGGCTTCCGGCGCCGAATTGCTGACCCTACCGTGGGGCAGACAGATCGTCGAGCTCGTCGCCGGCAAGGAGCGTAGCTTCGTGCCACGCAACGCGCTGCATGAAAGGTTCTGGACCTACCGCTACCCGATCGCCGCGACATTGCCGATGGCGGCGCTGACAGAGCTTGCCTACGGCGCGCCGGTGGAGAAGACGTCCATCCCTGCCCTGTTCATTTTTTCGGATTCGGACAAGGTGGTACGACCAGATCGCACCCGCGAAATCGCGGCTCGCTGGGGCGCCGCACATGAATTGGTGCCGGTCGACGATACCGGCGACCCCGACAACCACGTCATTGCGGGTGACGCGCTGTCGCCATCGACCACGGCTTTCCTGGCGCAGCGGATTGTCGTGTGGGTCGAGGCGGTGGTGAAGTAACCAAAGGCCTCAAAGCAAAAGGGGGGCCCGCGCCAGAATACGGGGCCCCCGTTAAAAAGGGGGTGGCCAAACCCACCATGGCCCCCCCCCACCCCGGGAGGCCCGGGGCTTTTTAACATCATGCGCGGCCGACCGACGTTAGGCGGT
>NZ_JAMYQV010000030.1:0-56637 GCF_040321065.1 Mesorhizobium sp. M0563 | reverse complement strand
GTCCAGAAGTTCCTTCTCAATAGCCATGCGATGATTCTCTCCTTTCCATCATCATGGCCTCGCGCACAGAATTCCCGACAGTCCCTACCCGCGCAAGTTCCAGCTCATCACACGTTGAAACGAAGGCCGGCGTTCTTTCGCGCCCCCCTCTGCCCTGCCGGGCATCTCCCCCTCAAGGGGGGAGATTGGCTCATCACGCCTTCCCCGCCGCATACTCCAGCGCCACCACGCCGTTGCTGAATTGCCTGGCAAACACCAGCTCGAGCGGCAATTGCGCGCCGGGCGGGAACAGCAGCTTGCCCTGGCCGACAGCACCGGGGTAGCTGAGCAGCCGGATGCGGTCGACAAGGCCGTGGCGCAGCAGTTCCTGCGCGACGCTGAGGCTGCCATGCACATAGATGTTGCCGCCGCTGCCTTGCTTCAGCCCTCTGACCGCGTCCGGCAACGCGCCAGTCAGCAGCTCGGCCGGCTGCCAGTCCAGCGCCGTCAAACTGGTCGACGCGACATATTTCGGCAGCGCATTGAACCGGTCGGCGAAATCTCCGGTCTCCTTGGGCCACGAGCCGGCAAAGATCTGATAAGTCGTGCGCCCCAAAAGCATGGCGCCGCTGTCGGCAAGCTCGTCGTCCTTGAATTTTTGCATTTCATCGTTCCAGGCCACGCTCGGCAGCTTTTCAACCTCGGCAATGCCATCGACGCTGATGAATTCGGTGATGATGAGTTTTCTCATGGCGGGTTCCCTTCTGTTGGGGCGGCCGTGCGGGCCTTATGCGAACTGCGCCGTCAACTAGCGCCGCGCGTTGTCAGGGGGAGGGGCTTTCCCCATTCGCTTCCAAAGACCGACACCGTGGGAAAAGCGTCTCCGACCTGCCCGTCGTTCGGTCATGCCACAAGGTCCGCGTCGGGCCCCTATCGGGTCTGGTTAGTAGTTACGGGCTGCCTACAAGTTGGCAATACCGGCTTTCAGCAGTCCTTCGCGGACGTGCTGCACGTCAGACTCCTGGGCAAAGTGCAGGGTGGCGATAAATGGATCGAGGTCGAATTGGGGATCGAGCGTTCTGATCTTGCCCAGATGCGCCGCAGCCGCGATTTCGTCACCGAGCCAGCCGTAGCAGGCAGCGGCGAAAGCGTGCTGAACCGAGTCCATGGTTGACAGATGCATGAAAGCTTCGATCGCCTCGCCATACTGGCGCGCGGCGAAATGCGCCTTTCCCAGATGGCTCCAGAATCTCTCCGGGTGGTGCGGGTTCAACTGCATTGCCTTGCGGATCCATTCGATTCCCTCTTCCGGCCTCCCCAGCCATGTCAATAACTCGCCTTGCTGCACCACCACGAGGTCGTAATTGGGATTGAGGGCCAGCGCCCGCTCTTGATGGTAGCGCGCTGTGGTCAGCTCATTGTTGTTCACGTTCACTGCCGCGAGGATGCGGTGGACATCGGCATCGTTGTTGTCCAGCGCCAGCGCCCTGTCCAGCGCTGCCATAACGTTGTTCCAGACGGCATCCCTGTCTTCGCACCAGTTATGGACCCAGGCCTGGCCAAGAATGCAGGCCCGCCAGGCATGGGCATGGGCATAATCGGGGTCGAGGGTGACGGCCCTTTCTATCAAGGTTTGCGCGCGTTCATTATCCGCAATCGTGCTTCGGTGATGCAGCACCTTGGCAGCAAGCACACATTCATACGCGGCCATGTTTGCAGGTTTCGCGCGCGCGAGCTGGTCCCGCTGAGCCGCCTCGACACGACCGGGCAGCGTGGCTGCGATCGCCGCGGTCACCTCATCCTGAATCGCGAATATGTCGACCAGCTTCCGGTCATATTTGTCTGCCCAAATATGTGCGTCATTCGCCGTGTCGATGAGCTGAACCGTCACGCGCACCCTGTCGCCGATCTTGCGGACGCTTCCCTCCACCAAATATTGGACGTCGAGTTTTTCGGCCACCTCGCGCACATTCACGGCGCGGTTCTTGTAGACGAAGGCGGAATTGCGTGAGATGACGAACAACTCATGGTGGCGGGACAGTTCGGTGATGATGTCCTCGGTCAGTCCGTCCGCGAAAAATTCCTGCTCGGGGTCGCCGCTCATGTTGGTGAATGGCAGCACCACTATCGAAGGTTTCGAGATGGATCGCTTCGCCTCGACTTCCGGCAGGACAGAACTATCAAACCCAACGCGATAAAGGCGAACCGGGCGGCTGATGTTCTTTAACGTCTTCTCGCCCAGGTCCTCCATGGCAATTTCGAGACGGTCGGCAATTTGGGTCGCCACCGCTGCGGTCACGCAGATACCGCCGACGTCGGCGAGTTGCTCGATGCGCGAGGCAATATTGACGCCGTCGCCGAAAATGTCCTCATCGTCGAAAATGATGTCGCCGAGATTTATGCCGATCCTGAATTCGATACGCCGTTCTTGCGGCACATCCGAATTGCGCCGTTTCATGCGCTGTTGGATTTCCACGGCGCATTTCACGGCATCGGTCACGCTCTGGAACTCAACGAGCATGCCGTCTCCGGTGGTCTTGATGATCCGGCCCTTGTTCTTCGCGATGGCGGGATCGACCAGTTCTATGCGATGGGTCCGAAGGCGTGCGAGCGTGCCGGATTCGTCGGCCTCCATTAGCCGGCTGTAGCCCGCCATATCGGCAGCCAGAATTGCGGCTAGTCTCTGTTCCATCGCTTGAACCAAAAACCAAGCCTATCCTTCCTGGGCTGCCAAATCCAGCAATTTGGGCTTGTGGCTGAATCAAGACGTCTTCTACACAGCAGCAAGAAAGGGCGGATCAGAACCCCCCGCCTTCCGCCAGGGGGCTGCGAACTCGATCGCGTCAATCGCGGGAGGGATCCGCGCGGCGTCAAGCTCGTCGAGGCGATATATTTCAGCAGCGCGTTGAACCGGTCGGCGAAGTGTCCGGTTTCCTTGGGCCACGAGCCGGCAAATTCTCATCGGTCGTGCGCCCTAAAAGCATGGCGCCGCTGTCGGCAAGCTCGTCGTCCTTGAATTTTTTGCATCTCATCGTTCCAGGCCACGCCCGGCAGCTTCTCGACCTCGGCGGTGCCATCGACGCTGATGAATTCGGTGACGATGAGTTTTCTCATGGCGGCTCCTTTCTGTTGGACCGCGCGGCGAACTGCGAGCCGCTCCGTGAAAGCTAGCGCGGCGCTTTGTTGTTTTTTTGGTCAATGTCAGACATGTCGACCTTCGCCCACTCCGATGCCCGGCGCCAATTGCAGTCGATCATCGCCGATGCCGGTCCGACACCCGCTCGGCGTTCGAAAATACTCGATGCTCGATTTTATGGAAGTCGGGGCGAGTGAGCCGGCGGAGATCAAGGACGAGATAACGCGGGAAGTGGGGAGCGTAGCGGAGGCGAGGCAAGGTGCGAAGGAGTAGAGGGCGGGTGAGGGACGTTGTCACAGAGATTGCTTAGTTTTGGGATGACGCAGTGAGTTTCTCAATCGCTGTGTCCAAATCCGAACACCCTGATTTTTTGAGAACCGATCGAAGATAGTCGTCTGACAGGCGCGTCTTAATTCCGGCAGAAAGGGCGTCGCGCAGGTAAGTGATGCCGTCTCGACCTGCTACGAGTCCGCCATTCGATACGGCCTGTGCGCTTTCAATCGCGAGATCGGCCAAATGCTCTGCGGTCAAGGTTTCGATATTGGCCGCGATGGACGTGTAAAGTACCTGGCCGATCCCGTGGAATAGATCGAGCTCTTTCACGAGGACGGAATTGTTCGTCGGATTGGCTGGCGGCCTATAAGTACCGGTCGCATTGCGTGTTTCCCGCCGCCAGAGCATGTCGCGCGCCTCTGAAACCGTAACCTTATCCGCCAAAACGAATATTATCGCTTTAACAAACTCTCCATTGTCGACAGGGACTAGGGTTGGGGCATTCTTTCGTGAGCTACTCGACCGCGCAAACTCGACGGGGAATGGTGTCGCGACGTCCGTGGATAGTTTTTTAGTTGTAGCCGCGCTGATCTCCGCTCCTGGATCGTTGATAAGTGATCCATATGCCAGAATACCAAGCGAGCCCTTAGCTTCGACATCAGGTGACATCCGAGCAACCTCAAGTGCGGCGCGCAGCGCTGTATGCGCTTTTCCACAGACACCCCATAAGTCGGCGTCAATATCTAAAAGAGTATCGAGATGGCCAGCCAATACACGCGCTTCCTGTTCGACCATGTCCGAAAAAGAAAGCTCGGTCATCCAGTCACCCACGAAATTGCGCCAAGCTGCTATGTCAGCGAACGCTGCTGCCGCAAACATACCGATGCGAAAATATCCAGCCGGCGTTATCGCTGCCTTGGATCGCCTGCGGACTACCCGCGCGAGAGTGCGCAGTTCGTTAGCCAGTTCGGTACTGCGAGTGACGCCTGCAACCACAGCCAAACCGGCTAGTAGAGCGAACGCCTGATCATCATCGTCGCTTGCTCTGACAAGATATTTGGCTTGTCGAATGGCTTCAGCAGCCAAGGAAGCCATCCCAGGAGCGACTTTGAACACCAGTGACGTGTTTACGAGCGCAGTAAAGGCGTGCGGATCGTCCGACGCACTCTTTAACTGGCTTCTTACCGTTTCCACCAAATCAGTCGGGGGCTCAGTCTGCGCTTCAGTCGCTCCTTCGAGAGGCCCGGGCAAGAAAGCAAACGGGAACCTTACATCGGCTTTCAGGCCGCTCTCGTTCTCCTCAATCAAGAGTTCGCGGAGTTTGGAGCTTTTGATTTTGTTCGCATTCGCGGCGGCCGCACCGACCAACCGTCCGGAAAACTCTGCCTTCAGTTGCTCGGGCTCTAGAAAATCAGGAAGCCATCGAGGCTCCGTCCGTAAATCCACCAAGGTTTGAATGTAGAAGTACTGACCTCGACCGCTACCTTTCCATTCTCGAGTGGCATTCGTTTCAAGACCCGAGGCGATGAACGCGCGCTCGATGAGTGATGCTTGCGCAATTACACCCATCCTTCTCCAGAATGGCGGAGCATCCCGCGATGTTCCGGCGTGAGCGAGGCCTCCATCTATAAAGGAGACGAGCGTTGCGAGCTGCTTCAGCCTTCCGTTAGGAGATCGCGGATCATCAGCCTTTATCTGCTCGGCGATGGATATCAGGGGCCTTTCCAACTCGGGCAGATGTTCCAGCATCCGCACACCCCATTCAAACCCGCCGACCTGAGAGAAACGATCACCGCTTTCAGCGAGCCACTTAAACAGAGCCCGCACATCTTCATTGGATGGCTGTAGCGAGTGTAAGACGTCAGCCATTTTCGGATGAGACGAAAGAAGAAGGGCGTTTTTCAGGCCCTCTAGGCCTTTCTGCTTGTACTGTTGCGCAGCATGGGCTGATGCGCCTCCCTGAAGGTAGTCTATAGTTGCCGCTTCAGTTGTTCGCTTGCCAACAAGGCGCTCATAATATCGAAACTCCGTTGGCGCTAGCGTCGAGGTCGGCGTTTCGCCTCTTGAAACACCAGCTTGAATATTCTCGAAGACAATTTCTGGAAGCAGCATCAACTCTTTTTCGAACAACGACACGTCTTCATCGTTCAGGCGAGATGACGAGATCTTAGCCCGCCAGTTTTGGATATGTTCGTCGCCATCTATGTGCCCCAATGTTCCGTCCAGACCCGAAAGTCGGTCCGAATCTACAGGCGAGAGATACCAATAATCAGGGAGAAGGCTTTTCTTGCCACCTTGCTGGTACAGAAAAACTCGCTTTTGATCTCCAATGATTGTCATGCCGATTTGCCATTTTGAACCGTCTTCCGCATCTATCGTCTGCTCTTCACTCGAATCTAACGCCCCAGAAATGGTATCGTGGAGACGCTTTCGGTCGAAGGTTATGCTTGGGTTGCCGAGAGAGACAGTCGTTCGCCTGACGTGAGACAAAGCTTCTCCGAATTCCGGGGTACCGAACACGGCGTCTGCGATTGATGTCGGGAACGTCCTATACGCCTCCAGGATGATAGATATTTGCATGTCGATGTCAGGATTCATGTTCATCCCCCTCCATCGCCGCTAATTTTTTCTTGAGGTCATCGACCACGCTCTTCGCGTGGGCCACGAGCCATTGAAATGTGGCTTGATCCTTTGATTGGACGTCGGCAAGGATCTGATCGTCTAGCCACGCGCAGTAGCGGCGGCGTCGATCAGTCGGAAGGCGATTTGGAACGACACCGATCAATGCCAACAGTTGGAGACGGTATCGTTTTTTGTTCAAATCCGCGTTTTGCGGATCGGGGAGCCGGTGCATCCACGGGCGTATGTCGTAGAGTTCCACGAGCCAATTGCTTCTTGCGATGATGGTCTCTTCTGCTATGTCCTCGAGCCAGACATTTCTCATGCATTGGGCGATCGCTTCGAACGTGCCGCTTAGCCACTGCTGCTCTTTGGGGGCCTGCAAGACGTCGCTCATCTGTAAGCGTCGGATGCTCTCTGACATGGCGCGAAGTTCGGCATTCTCGATGACACGACCTGCGCGAAATTCTGATGCCTTCAATGCATCAAGGAGTTCATCACCGGCGATGGGTATCAAGCACAAGGAGGCCTGGCGAAGGCGAGTGCGAAGCTCTGTTCGCTCATCGTTAGTGATCACCTTGCTGTCGCAAAGAAAATCGATCAGGTCGACCGTGGTAGCGATAGGCACGCGCTTTCCGTCGTGATCGAGATTTGCGTGTTGATTTACGAACCGATCGTCGATGAGAACGGCGTCAACTTCGGAGGTCAGGCGCAAGACATTGGCAGTAGGGTGGTTCTTCAGATCGTCGCTCGCGTCAACGCTCTCAGCCAATTGGACTTTGCCAGTTTTGATCGCGGCCGCCATTTGCTGTCGCAGCCGATCGAGCACGTCTAGCACATCTGCAGCAAGCGATTGATGGGAGAGGAGCGCAGATATTTCATCCGCCTCGCTGGCATCCACGAATGCCACAAACCCAGCATTCTTGAGATGACCCAGCATTCCAACTTGGTCAAGGTACGTCACAGCTAGCTCATCCAGATACAGAACTGCCTTGTCTTTGATTTCGATCGTAGTCGGCCAGGTTCCTTCGTGAAGTGACAGATGCTGCAGCGCGCGGCGCTCGTCGGCAGCCGTTATCCGGCCTCTTTGCCGCAGAGCCGATACGACCGATGCGCAGTTGCAAAGTATGGAGGAGTAGGCAGGCAGATCAGTGATTTCTTTCATCAATGAGCCAACCTTGTGAACGGGATATGGACGAATCACTAAATGCTGACGCTCGCTTCCTTCCTGTTGAGCCGATGCTGCAGTAAGCAACGCTGCCAAATGTTCCCCGACCTCCTGTGCGGCTGAGAAATTGACTTTAAGAGCCGAAGCAAAGCGCTTGAGCTGACCGTTCTCGATCAGCTCTCGAATTTTCTTCGCACGCGTGACACGGCTTGGCTGATGAAATTCAACGTGCTGCACTTCGTTGAATAACCACGCCATAGTGCTGTGCGGGATCACCACGTGCTCAAATTGGTCCAGGGCTTTGGGCAAGAGGTCAACAAAGCTCAAAGTGAGCAGCGCGTTAGGTTCGATACCAATTCTCTTTGCCTCCCACTTCGCCTTTCCGCGTTTGCCACTGAACGCAAAAAGCACCGAGCGCCGGCGCAAATCGGGCTCTTGTCTATTGGCCAGCATAGGCACGAGCGTAAGGTCGACGGTCGTTCTATTCATAGCCTCTGCCACGACGAACGTCGGAACATCCCCCGCCGTATACAATCCCCAGGTCTTGCTTTGCTTGATCTCCCATTGAGGTTGCTGGTCGAGTATATCTCCCAGACTTACCCTTCGGATCGGCCCGTCATCGCCGGACTTTTCTATCGCCGTTTGCAACCATTCGCCGACAACTGCATCGTCTTCCCAATCGCCCTTTACCGCTGCGTTATAACAGCCGATTAGAATTGCTGGATCGGATGCCGCCTTGTGAGCGGCGGCTTTCACAAGGTCTCGTGAGCGCGGCGACTTGAGTTGCGAAGCCAGTTGCCCGGCTCGTAGCAGTTCACCAGGCGATCGTTGTTCGCGCTTGTTCCACTCATCTTCAATGAAAGGCAGAAGAGTTTCCCATTCGCCCGATATGATTGCAGTCTGAATAAGCAGCAATCGGTCATTGGGGTCATCTCGTAGAGAGCGAAGAGTAGCCAGGTTAGTCTGGGCCGCTGGCAGGTTGCCAAGCCGAAAATGCGCCCACGCCAGAGCATAGAGGGCGTTTATGGAATTACCAAAAATACCTTGGTTGCTCTCAACAAAAGCTACGAGTTCTTTGTCGGCATAGGTTTCAGCGAGTGAGCGCAGGTAAACCTGGGCCGCTTCAGCTGCTTTTGTTTTTTCAAACAGTTGCTGCGCATAGGGCTTGAGGCGAGTCCAATTGCCGCTTTGTTCCAAGGCCCCCACCAAGCTAGTAAGGTTCTCTAGGGTTGGGTTCGATTGGAGCAGCTCTTCTCGGCTTGTTATGCGATCCGCGCCTTTTCCTTCATCGATGATGCTTTGCAATTCCTCCCGCAGCTGAGCGGATATCCCATCGGCAACCAGCGTCTCCAAAATGCGTTCGGCGCGGCCAACCTGGTCCGAGTGGGCCAGAGCCTTTATGTGAAGTTGGTCAAGCGCTGCCGGTACTATGACTTTAATCAAGTCGTCGCGATTTGCATCAATATGGGCTGCAATCTGCTCTGGATCTTCCGTCAGTTGAGCGAGGGCTAGGCCTGCCAGTATGGCATCAGAAGAGTCTTGGCCTGATAGCGCTTTCTCTCTTTCGATCTGGCGTTGAACCGCTGCTCGATTGAGCTCAATTCCCAACCGTCCTGCGATCGCGACATAGTGGAGCGAGTCCGCAGGGGACGCGAGCTTTGCTTTCACTCGCTCCCGGGCTTGATCTCGATGGTCGGGATCGTTGAGTTCTAGCCACAAGGCAGTGTCGCCGGCATCCAGCTGAATAGCAGGGCACTCGAAGAGTTCAGCCTCGGTCGCCATCCGCTCTAAGAGATTCTGCGCCGCTCGGCGGCGTTCGAGGGACGCTGGCTCGCCAGCCATGAAATAGCTATTTGAAAAGAGGGGGGAGTAGTGGAGGAATGGTGCTTTCGACTCTTCGGGCAGGGTATGAATAACATTTGTCATCGCTGCTGGGCGGAGCAAGGCGGGCGATGCTTCGAAGTCATGGGCATCTAGCGAGTCGCTTAATTGCAGAGCAGGTTGCCAACGCCCGGTTTCAAGCAGTCGAAGCAGAACTAGTAGTTTCCCGTCGGCGTCCAACTCATTTGTGGAAAGGCCAGAGGCGTCAAACCGGGAAAGCGCGGTTTCAGCATCCTGGTCCCGTGTAGCGATAACAAAGGATGCGGAGCGGCTCATCGGTGAATTCAGATCTTTGATATGAGCCAAAGCCTCACTTCGGTTACCCTTAGCGAGTAATAAAAAAGCTTCTGCAATGACTACCTCAGGCCGATTTCCTAGGCGCCGCGATTTGTTCAAGAGTTCTTCGGTCTCTTCGACCGAACCAAGGGTTGAAAGAATGCGGGCGCACCAGGCGAGTGCAGCGCATTTGGCGTCAGGCGATGCCTGGCTCAACTCGCCGCTTAAGAGATCTTCTGTAAGGCGGCGAGTTTCTGCCTCGAGTTTAAATTCGGCAAGGTGCCGACCGCGCCGAAGTCGCCAGAGACGATCCTTCAGCGGCTCGTCGAGAAGCGAGAGGCCACCAGCGACCCGAGACGGCACAATCGAAGCGGAAACCGTCGATTCAAGGCTGGCCAGACGGTCGGCGAGGAGGGTGTCAGCGTGGGGGCCGGTCGGGCCGGTGCGAATGAAGTGTGCGAGTTCCTTGTACAAGTCATCTTCACGGCTGCGTAGTTTGATGATGGAAACGTGATCCTCGTCCAGCGGAACGATGCTCGTGGAAGGACCGAGACCGGGATCGGCGCTGTCAGGCTTAACAATTACGCGCAGCCAGCCAAATGGCTGACGCTCCTGAAAGACAAGATTGGCAAGATTGTTCTTGCTGCTGTATGCGCGATACCACTCGTTCAAGCCTCGCAGCTCCGGATTGTTGCGGCTAAGCCCGGCCAACGTTTCGCGAGGGCGTGAGAGGAGCCTTAAGGCATTTGCCAGCGTAGCTTGATCTGATCCTTGATGAGGCGTCGCTATGAACACCACCTGCCGAACGCGTCTGACAAACGAAGCGACATTTGCCTTGAAAGGCATCTCGGCTTCTGCCTTTCGTAGCAGCGCCTTGATGACCAGGCCCCCTAGGCTGTGGCCCACCAGCACTATGTTGCCACTCTGGAGCTTGCGTTCGTTGGCGAGGCGAGGCAGCAGATTGGAAGCTCGATCCATGAGTGCCATGGCGTCTCCGCGTTGCCACCTGCTTGCTGCCGCAGGATAACCAATGCTCCAGACACCTACATCTCCAGTGTCAGCCTCAAGCCACGTTGGCACGTGGGTGGTGACGCGATCGATAGACGTATTTGGGTATCTGATATCTGACAGCGTCTTCCCCCACCGATCAAGCCCTTCGGCAGACTTTGCCAAGTGTGGGCCTACCATCACGGTAACTGTTAATGCACTAGGTACTATGAGAGAACTCGATTGTTGTGAGCCTAGGAGTTTTTCGACATCTAAATTCGGCTTCTGGTCCCAAAGGGATCGCAGGGGGCAACCTCTGAGATGAAAGCTTGGTGCTCTCGAATAACACCTCCATCCCCTCTTGCCATCCCCACCTGGCGCAGAGCCTGTTGCGGCGGCTCCTTTACCGTCGGGCCTGCTGACCAACCACTTATCGCCGCGCCTTCGGCGCGCATTTGTGACGGTCACCGCCCTCATGAAGCAACTCTGATCCCAAATATCATCGTGCGATGCCAAGCCGTTGCGGGAGGGGATCGGCAACGTCAGCAAAGTGGAACAATCCGGCAGCCGGCGGGTTTGTAGGATGAAGGGCGATCTGTTTCGGAGGAAGATTGCGATGAAACGCGTCCTTGCCCACCATGCGGTACGACTGATGCTCGGCGGCGCCTGTCTGCTGACGGTCGTCGAGATTCCCAACCCGATTGCGCCATTGTCGCTCGTGTCCGAGGCAAGGGCTGCCACCACCGTTTCGATCAGCACATTCTACGAAGACCTGTCTTCCTATGGTGATTGGGTCTCGTATCACGGAGCGACCGTTTTCGTGCCGGTTGATGTGCCTGACGATTGACGTCCCTATACCGTTGGACACTGGGCCTATACCGAGCAGTATGGCTGGCTGTGGGTATCCGACGAGCCATTCGGCTGGGCGACGTACCATTACGGCCGGTGGGGCTATGCCGACGATATCGGCTGGTACTGGGTTCCGGGCACCCGTTGGGCGCCGGCATGGGTCAGTTGGCGTCGTGACAGGGAGCACATGATTTGGGCTCCGCTGCCGCCGCGCCGCGATCCGGATCTGATTTCAATCGAGGTGACCTTCGACACGACGCCGGATTATTACTGGGTTGTGGTCCCCACCCGCGAATTCCTTGCTGCGGACATTTCCACCGTCGTTATCCGTGATGAGCCCGAGTTTGTGCGCATCGTCGAGGCGGCCGAGCCGGCCGGCGACGTGACGATCCAGAACAATGTGGTGATCAACAAAGTCATCGATGTCGATGTGATCGAGAAGGAGACGAACCAGGAGGTGACTGCCGTCAAGGTCAGCAAGACCGACGCGCCCGAACAGGCCGGCAAATTGGAAAACGATACGGTCACGGTCTTTGAAGGTGAGGTGAAAGCCGATGCCGATGCCAAACCGGCTAAGCTCAAAGACATCGAGGAGGTGAAGCAGGTTCAGGCTGGCCGCAAATCGAAGCCGACCGAAGGCGCAGCAACGACCGAACAGGCCGAACCGGAAAAGACCGCCAAGCCTGAGAAGCCGACGACCGAGGAGCAGCCCGCCGCCGGGCAGCAGCAGGCCGAACCCGAGCAGGCAGCCAAGCCTGAGAAGTCGAAGGCCAAGGAGCAACCCGCCACGGAACAGCAGCAGGCTGAGCCCGAACAGACGGCCAAGCCTGAGAAGCAGAAGACCAAGAAGCAGCCCGCCGCGGAACAGCAGCAGGCCGAGCCGGAACAGACGGCCAAGCCTGAGAAGCAGAAGACCAAGAAGCAGCCCGCCGCGGAACAGCAGCAGGCCGAGCCGGAGCAGGCGGCCAAGCCTGAGAAGCCGAAGACCAAGAAGCAGCCCGCCGCCGAGCAGCAGGCCGAGCCCGAGCAGGCGGCCAAGCCTGAGAAACCGAAGACCAGGAAGCAGCCAGCCGCCGAGCAGCAGCAGGCCGAGCCCGAGCAGGCGGCCAAGCCTGAAAAGCAGAAGGCCAAGGAGCAGCCCGCCGAGCAGCAGCAAGCCGAGCCGGAACAGGCGGCCAAGCCACAGAAGCAGAAAAACAAGGCGTGCGATCCGCAGACTGAGAGCTGCTAGCCGTACGGGTAGACTGCGGCACCGCGATTATTCGATCGCGGTGCTCGCTGAGCGACCATTCTCCCCTTGCCATCCCGACATCCTTCGTCCTAATCTCCCCCTGAGAAAACCTTTTCCCAATCCGCCTCGCGCCCGCTGACCTCATCAACCAGCAAGCCGCCGGACCATAAGAGAAAAGCTTTTCTCAACCGGGAGGATCGATTCCAAATCATGGCGTCCGACGTCCAGCCAACGCCCGCCAAGCAGCCCGTCACGCTTCGTGAGGTGGCGGCCATTGCCGGCGTCAGCGTTGCCACGGCGTCAAAAGCGCTGAACGGGCAGGGGCGGATGACGGCCGAGACGCGGAGCCGGATTCGTGAGACGGCGCAGCGGCTTGGCTTTCGCCCGAACAGCCTGGCGCAGAGCCTGCTCAGGCGGCGCTCTTTTACCGTCGGGCTGTTGACCAACGACACCTATGGCCGCTTTTCGCTGCCGCTGATGGCCGGCGTTTCCGATGCGCTGGTCGATGCCGGCGTCTCGGTGTTCCTGTGCAATGTCGAGGACGACCCACGCCTTGCCCAGCTGCATGTCGATGCCATGCTCGACAAGCGCGTCGACGGCATCATCGCCACCGGCAAGCGCATCGATCGCCATCTTCCGGTCGACCTCGCCAATCTCGGCATTCCGGCGATCTACGCCTTCACCGAGCCCGATCCCAACGCCATCGCGTTTGTGTCGGACGATGCCGGCGGGGCGCGGCTGGCGGTCGAGCATTTTTGCCGGCTCGGACGACGGCGCATCGCCCATGTCAGCGGTCCCGCGAGCTTTGCCGTGGTGCATGCCCGGGCCGAAGCCTATCGCGAGGTGCTGGCCGAGAACGGCCTGCCGGTCTTGGAGCCGCTGCTCGGCCCATGGTCGGAAGCCTGGGGCCACGAGGCGGTCAGAAGACTGTTCGACGGCGAGGGTTTCGACGGTACGCGCGAAAAGCCCGATGCGGTGTTCTGCGGCAACGACCAGATCGCGCGCGGCGTCATCGACGCTTTGCGCGAGCGCGGTATCGGCGTGCCGGACGAGGTCGGCGTCATCGGTTTCGACAATTGGCAGATCGTCGCCGAGGCAACCCGCCCGCCGCTGACCTCGGTCGACATGAATCTCGCAGCACTTGGCCGCGAGGCCGGCCTTGCCTTGCTTTCGCTCGTCGGCGGCGAACCCGCTCTGCCGGGCATTAGAAAACTGCCGTGCCGGTTGGTGGTGCGTCAGTCATGCGGCCGTCCGCCGGACGGCTGAACGAAACGGGCCGTGTCGATAGTCACCCGCTTGGGGGCGCGGCTAAATTAAGACGCTAAATTAAACCATGTGGAGGAGAAGCATGAGAACCACCATTACCGGGCTCGCCATCGCCGCGAGCATTTTCGGCACGCTTGCGACGGTCGGCTCGGCCGCCGCCGATACCGCCAACATCTGGGTTCGCGCCGACGGCTCGAACTTCATGCCGCGCATCGTCGATGCCTTCAACAAGGGGCATCAGAACCAGATCAAGCTGGACATCATCCCCAACGCCGAAATCATCCCGAAATACGGCGCTGCCGCCGCCGGCGGCACGGCGCCTGATGCGCTGTCGCTCGACCTGATCTACACGCCGTCCTTCGCCGCCGCCGGCCAACTGGAGGACATCACCGACTGGGCGAAATCGCTGCCCTATTTCGCCAGCCTGTCGCCGGCGCATGTCAAGACGGGCACCTATAAGGGCCGCATCTACGGGCTGCCGTTCTCGGCCGATTCCTCGGTGCTGATCTGGAACAAGAAGCTGTTCAAGCAGGCCGGCCTCGATCCGGAAAAGGGCCCGACCAACTGGGCCGAGATCGAAGCCGACGCCGAAAAGGTCAACGCGCTCGGCGGCGACATCAAGGGCTTCTACTTCTCCGGCAATTGCGGCGGCTGCAACATCTTCACCTTCACGCCGCTGATCTGGGCCTCGGGCGGCGACATCCTGACGGAGGACGGCTCCAAGGCGACGCTGGACACGCCGCAGATGCGCGGCGCCATCGACCTCTACCGTTCGATGGTCAAGAAGGACCTGGTGCCTTCAGGCGCGCAGACCGACACCGGCTCCAACTTCTTTGCCGCCTTCGCCACCGGCAATATCGGCATCTCGCCGTCCGGCGCCTTCGCCATCGGCGCGCTCAACACGCAATATCCCGACATCGACTACGGCATCACCTTCCTGCCCGGCAAGGATGGCGCCTGGTCGTCGTTTGCCGGCGGCGATAATTTCGTCGTCACCAAGGGCACCACCAAGGTCGCGGTGGTGAAGGAGTTCCTCGATTTCGCCTATTCGCTCGAAGGCCAGACCATCCTGGCGAAATACGGCAGCCTGCCGGTGCGCGGCGACATCGCCAATGAGGCGCTGAAAGACCTCGACCCGCGCTACAAGGTCGCCGCCGAAGCCATGGCCAAGGGCCGCACGCCCTATTCGGTGGTGTTCAACGATCTGATCAACTCGGCCAACGGTCCGTGGAACCAGATGATGAACGAGGTCTTCTTCGGTGAAGACGTCGACGGCGCCATCGCCAACGCGCAGGAGACCATGCAGTCGATCATCGATTCGGCGCCGCAGAAGTAAAGCGCCGGCGCTCCGGCCGCCCGCCTATCTCCCTGGGCGGGTGGCCGGACATTGCATCGGAAGACCGTCCGTAACTCACCTTGGAAGGACCGATTGTTAATGTCGGCACCGCCCCTCATCCGCCTGCCGGCACCTTCTCCCCGTATAGTGACGGGGAGAAGGGGCTGGCCGCGACCCTGGCACCCTTTCTGCAACGCTGGATGTTGGCGAAATCCTTTGCGAAGGCACCCTTCTCCCCGTCACTATACGGGGAGAAGTGCCCGGCAGGGCGATGAGGGGCAGCGCAAACCAGACGCGATTGACTTGGGGCGGGAGACCGAAGATTTGCAACCATTCAACCGCAAGAACCGCGCATGACCACCATCGCAGCAACCACCGCCGCACCCGCACGCGCATACAAACTGGTCGGCGCCGGCCGCCGGCAGTTGATCGGCCTGCTCTATGTCGCGCCGGCCGTTGCCCTGGTCGTGGTCTTCTTCATCGTGCCGCTTTGCATGACCGCCTGGATGTCGCTGCACAACTGGCCATTGATGGGCGCGCACAGCTTTGTCGGGCTCGACAATTACTGGGCGATCCTGCGCGACACCCGCTTCTGGAACGCGCTGAAGTTCACCGGTTATTACACAGTGGTGGTGACGATCGCGATTTTCGCCGTCGCCTTTCCGCTGGCGCTGTTCATCGAAAGGCCGCGGCAGCTGACCGGCCTTTACCGCACGTCCTTCTTCATGCCGGCGGTCATCGGTTTTGCCTCGGCCAGCCTTTTGTGGTCATGGCTGCTCAACGTCGATTCCGGCCTGTTCAGCCCAGCCGCCTTCGAGCTTGGCCTGACCGAGAAGAAATTCAACCTGCTGGCGACTTTCCAGCCGGCCTTCTGGTCGATCATCGCCATGGTGGTCTGGAAGGTGGCGGGGTTCACCATGATCATCCTGATGACCGGCCTGCAATCGATCCCGCCGGACCTGCAGGAAGCGGCGATGATCGACGGGGCAGGGCCATTCGCGCGGTTCCGCGCCATCACCTTGCCGCTGATGCGCCGCACGCTGGCGCTGGCGCTGATCCTGTCGGTGGCCGGCTCGATCCTCGCCTTCGACCAGTTCTACATCATCCTGCGCGGTGGGCCACGCAACCAGACGCTGACCGCCGTCTATTGGATCTTCAACCAGTCCTTCGTGTCGTTCAAGCTTGGCTATGGCGCCGCCCTATCGATGGTGCTGCTGGTCATCCTGGTCGCGCTCAGCCTCATCCAGCTGCGGCTGCTGCGCCAGCCCGAGGGGGTCGACTGATGGCGCAGGCAAGGAGCCGCAAACGCCGCATCGGCATGCAGATCGCCGAGCACGCGACCGGCATCATCGCATCCATTCTGTTCCTGGCGCCGATCGCCTGGACGGTGCTTTCGGCCTTCAAGCCGGCGCACGAGGCGCGCCAGCCGCCGCTGCCGCCCTGGCCGACGACGGGCTTTTCGCTAGAGAATTACGCCACGCTCAACACCTTCGGCGATGGCCTCTGGCTGCCGGCGCAAAACAGCATCTATGTCTCGGTCATGACGGTGGTGCTGTCGGTGATCGTCAGCGTGCTCGCCGGCTACGGTTTCTCGCGCTTCCGCTTTCCGCTGAAGAACCTGCTCTTCGTCGTCATCCTGTCGACGATCATGATCCCGTTCCAGTCGATCCTGACGCCGATCTTCCTGGTGCTGACAAAAATCGGCCTGCACAACACGCTGACCGGGCTGGTCTGCGTCTACGTCACGCTGCAGCTGCCGTTCTCAATCTTCATGATGCGCAACGCCTTCGACGCGGTGCCGCGCGAGATCGAGGAGGCCGCGCGCATGGACGGCGCCAACAATGTCACCATGCTGCTTAGGGTCATGCTGCCGCTGGTCTGGCCGGGCATCGTCACCATCGCGCTGTTTGCCTTCCTTGGCGCCTGGAACGAGTTTCTGGCGGCCCTCGTGCTGATGACCGACCAGTCCAAATTCACGCTGCCGATCATGATGACCGCACTGCAGTCCGGCCGCTTCGGCGCCATCGACTGGGGCGCCGTGCAGGCCGGCGTCACCGTGATGATGGTGCCGTGCCTGGTGCTCTTCCTGCTGCTGCAGCGCTTCTACATCCGCGGCCTGATGGCAGGGGCCGTCAAGTGACCAATCGAACCGAACCGGAGTAAATTGATGACCGCATCGCCATCCGCCAGTCAGGGCGCCAAGCCAAAACTCGCCTTCCGTCCGCTGCCGGTGCCGCAGGTCGACGTGCGCGGCTTCTGGGGCGACCGCGTCGATGCCGTCGCCAGCAAAACCGCCGGCATCCTCTACGACCGCTGCGTCGAGGCGCGCATGCTCGAGCAGATCGACCCGGACCGGCCGTCGCCCGGCGTCGTCATTCCGTTCCACTCACCCTCGCCGGACGAGGCGGCCACCGCCGGCAACGAGTTCACCGGATCGACGGTGACCACCCAGATGTTCTGGGACAGCGACTGGGGCAAGACCATCGAGACCGCCGCCTATTCGCTCTACCGCCGCCGCAACGACGAGCTGGAGAAGAAGATCGACGCCGTCATCGACATGTACGGCAGGCTGCAGCAGTCCGACGGCTATCTGTCGAGCTGGTACCAGCGCATCCAGCCCGGCCTGCGCTGGACCAATCTGCGCGATTGCCACGAGCTCTATTGCGCTGGCCATTTGATCGAAGGCGCGGTCGCCTATTACCAGGCCACAGGCAAACGCAAGCTGCTCGATATCATGTGCCGCTACGCCGACCATATCGCAGAAACATTCGGTCCCGAGCCCGGCAAGAAGAAGGGCTATTGCGGCCACGAGGAGATCGAGCTGGCGCTGGTCAAGCTGGCGCGGGTGACGGGCGAGCGCAAATACATGGAGCTTGCCAAATACTTCATCGATCAGCGCGGCCAGCAGCCGCATTATTTCGACGAGGAGGCGCGCGCCCGCGGCGCCGACCCGAAGGCCTATCACTTCAAGACCTACGAATACAACCAGTCGCACAAGCCCGTTCGCGAGCAGGACAAGGTCGTCGGCCATGCGGTGCGGGCGATGTACCTCTATTCGGGCATGGCCGACATCGCCACCGAATATGGCGACGACACGCTGCGGGTGGCGCTCGACCGGCTGTGGGACGATCTCATGACCAAGAACCTTTACGTGACTGGCGGTCTCGGGCCATCGTCGCACAACGAGGGTTTTACCGCCGATTACGACCTGCCCAACGACACCGCCTATGCCGAGACCTGTGCTTCGGTCGGCCTGGTGTTCTGGGCAAGCCGCATGCTCGGCATGGGCCCAAATGCGCGCTACGCCGACATCATGGAGCGGGCGCTCTACAACGGCTCGATCTCGGGCCTGTCGCTCGACGGCTCGCTGTTCTTCTACGAAAATCCGCTCGAAAGCCGCGGCGCCCACCACCGCTGGAAATGGCACCGCTGCCCGTGCTGCCCGCCCAATGTCGGGCGCATGGTCGCCTCGATCGGCAGCTATTTCTATGGCCTGTCGGACACAGCACTTGCCGTCCACCTCTATGGAAACGGCACGGCTCGTTTCGATATCGCCGGGGCGCAGATAGAGCTCACCCAGACCAGCAATTATCCCTGGGACGGCGCGGTCTCGATCTCCGTCGAACCGGAAGCGCCGACCGAGTTCACCTTGCACCTGCGGCTGCCGGCCTGGTGCCGCAAGGCAACGCTCAAGGTCAACGGCGCCGATATCGATCTGGATGCTGTCACCAGTGACGGCTATGCCGCGATCCGCCGCGAATGGCGCAAGGGCGACCGCGTCGAGCTCGATCTCGAAATGGCCGTCGACCGCCTCTACGCCAACCCGCAGGTGCGGCAGGATATCGGCCGCGTCGCACTGGCGCGCGGACCGCTGATCTATTGCATCGAAGAGACCGACAATTCCAGCCAGCTGCACCGCATCGCTCTACCGCGAACGGCCGACATCGAGACACACAAGCAGCCGAACCTTCTGGGCGGCGTCGTGACACTTTCGGCTATTGCCAAGAAGGAGGCTTTCGAAAACTGGGAAGAGGGGCTCTACCGCACCGAACCGCCGGCGGTCGAGGAAGCGAAAGTCACCGCCGTGCCGTACTTCGCCTGGGACAACCGCGATCCCGGCGAGATGCTGGTCTGGCTCAGGGACGAATAAAGCCCGACGGCGGCGCCCGGCCGATCTCCTCGGCCACAAGTTCCTGCAGCTGCCAGAGATTGCGGTCGCGGATGCCGCAGGCGTCGAGATGGCGAATGGTCTCGAACAGATATTCGGCGCCCGAACCCCAATGGCCGACGGCCATGGCCAGGGTCGCCGCTATCGCTCGCTTTTCGAGCTTGCCGGCATAGCGCGGATTGGCGGGATCGACAACGAAACCAAGCGCTTGGCCCATGCCGTCGCCCGTCCTGACCTGCAGCCAGCGCGGCACGTTGACGGCCGGCAGGATGGTCATCTCGCGGCGCAGCAGCGCTTCGAGATTAGCCGCCACTGGCTCGGCGATCTCGAACACCATCCCCTGGCATTGGCCGCCGCGGTCGAGCGCCATCATCAGGCCGGGCTGCTCCACCGTGCCCCTGAAGCGCTGCACCGTAAAACAGAACGAACGGTGCCAGCCCGTCGCTACGGCCCGTTCGCCACCCCTGACCTCGCCGGCCGGCTTCCATAGCAGCGAACCATAGGCGAACAGCTTCACCGGCCCGGCCGGCGCGCCGGCCAGCACCTCGTCGCGAATGCGCGCGTAATCGGCATCGGTCATGTAGACCATGCCCGGCGTCGGCCCGGCGTCCTCGACCGCCCGCAAGGTGCGGGCGACCAGCGCCTCGGTCAGCGCCATCGGTGACTTGCGCGGCGCCGACTGACGCCGCGATGCGGCGGAAATGACCTTGCTCATCCTCACACTCTCAGCTTTGCCGCCATGTTGCCGAAGGCTGGAGGATTCTCAAGGGCCGAGTACGCGGGCGCGGCATCAGGGTTCAAACTGTCGTGTACAACAGCTTGACGGAATCGCACAAAATACGCGGCGGACTTTTGCGCGTCGAATTCCAGCCACGGCACCGCATCGCTCTGCCGCGAACGGCTGAGATCGAGGCACACAAGCAGCGAACCGTCTGGGCGGCGGCGTCACGCTTTCGGCGATTGCCAAAAGGAGACTTTCGAAAACTGGAAAGGGGCTCTACCGCACCGAACCGCCGGCGGTCGAGGAAGTGAAAGTCGGCGCCGTGCCGCATTTCGCCTGGCACAACCGCGACCCCGGCGAGATGCTGGTCTGGCTCAGAAGCGCCGGATAGCGGTATCGCCAATTTGAGCCGCGTGAACGCCTTGAATTCGCCGGGGCGCGCGTCATCTAGCTTTGAGTGGCGCCTGCCATTTGAACGGGTGGAGGCAGATTTTGGCGCTCGAAGCTGTCGCGCGTCCGAACGCCGGTGGCCGCTTTGTTGCGGTAGCCGTCGTCGCGGTGCCGTTGGCTTTCGTCGTCAGTGGGCTGGCCATTCGCTATGCCGCATTTGCTTCGGTTTCGGCAGAACCCGGCTTCGCGGCCTATGCCCAGGCGCTCTGCCGCTGGGATTGCGCGTGGTATGTCGGCATTTCCGAACACGGCTATGAGCGCTTTCCCATTCCAGGCCAGAGCAATGTCGGACGCTGGGGCTTTTTCCCGCTCTATCCGATGCTGGTGGCGGCAATCCGGTCTGTTTTCCGCTTTCCGACGATACTCGTCGCGTCGATCACATCGATTGCGTGCAGCTATGCCGCCTGTCTGGTGGCGTGGCCACTGCTCGAGAAGAACATGCGCGCTTATGTTCTGTATTGCGCCTTCCTGCTCAGCGGCCCGTTCTCCTATCACTTCACGACTTTCCTGACCGAACCTCTTTTCGTACTCCTGACTTCGTGCGTTTTTCTGGCGCTCAAACGCTCCAGCTATCTGGCTGCGGGACTGTCATCGGCTCTCCTGTCGGCAACCAGGCTCGTCGGGGTGCTCGTTGTATTCGCGACCGTCATTCAGATGTTCACGGATTACCGCGCAAAGGGCGGATCGACGCTGTCGTTCCCGCGTTGGCTGCTTGGCCGACCGGATCTGCTCGTCGCCATCTTCATCTCGCCAGCCGGCCTATTCGCCTACATCCTGTTTCTCTATCTGACCATCGGCGACGGCTTTGCCTTCCTGCACGTGCAGCGCGCGTTTGGACGGGTGCCGGGCAATCCGCTCGCCTTTATATGGGACGGGTTTTCGGCCGTTCCGACAACTGGATGGCTGCCCACGGCGCCGCAATGGAGCGCGCTCGCCGCACTCATCGGACTGGCGCTATCGGCGGTTCTGGCGGTTCGCAGGCAATATGGCGCCGCGTTGTTCTGCGCCTGCTGCATCATCCTGCCGCTGATCACGAACCTGGCCTCGATGGTCAGATACGTCGTTGGGCTTGCACCTCTGACAATATTGCTGGCCATGCTGTCGTCGGCGTCGAAGCTGACTTTTCTTGCGGCTCTGGCTCTCTTCCTGGGCGCCTGTTATTTCATGACCGTGGCATGGATCGGAGGCTATCTTGCCCTGGTCTGACATTTCGGGCCGGTATCTGCGCGGGGCCAGGCTTGCCAGCTACGCGCTGGCGGCGGTTCTGGCGGGAACGGAAATCGTCATTCTTGCGCTTGCTCTCAATCCGAATGTCAACGCCAATTATCGCGCCTATTACATTGACCGGACGACGACCTGCCTCAATCGCGATGCGGTCGGCAGCTATACCCTAGGCGAGACGGTGTCGTTCCGGTCCGACGGAGCCAAAAAGGCAGCCGGCATGAGGGTCTGCGGCTGGTCGGGACCCGTTGCCGACGGCACCCATTCCCTAGGCGAGACCTCGCGGCTTCGGCTGAAGATACCGCCGCTCCACGACAGTGTGACGGCCACGCTGCAAATGGCCGCCGCCATTCGCCCGCCGCAGGTCACGCAGCGGATTATTATTTCGGTGAATGGCGTTCGGGTGCATGCGGTGACGCTGTCCGGCAAAGAGCCGCGAACGGTCTCGTTCGTCATTCCAACGGCGGCCCTCGCCGAGGCCAGGATACTCGATGTCGCCTTCGACTACCTCGACGGCATTCCGCCAAGTTCGGCCGCCAGCAACATCTACAAGCGCGCCATCAAATTGTTGTCGTTCCGGCTCGATCCTGTTGAGCCGGGTTAGGGCGGGCGATCACGTTGCTGGCCGGGTCTTCGCTGCGCAAAAACCCACCGGTCGAGCATGAGAAGATTGACCGCTGGAACAAGCAAGCATGTAACCAGAATGGCGATGATCGGCGGCAGGCCGAGTTTGGCCGTCAAAACCGCCGGCGCCGCGCAGGCAACGGCGAAGCCTGTCGCCGTCAGCAAGAAAAAACGCGGAGCTTCCGATCGATGCGATCCGCTCGACGCGAAAGTCACGAACTTATGCGCGAGATAAGAAAACAGGGCGGCTGCGGTGTAAGCCGCGAGCGAGGCACCGACCGGCGAGAGGCCGAACCGTTGCCATTTTACCAAAGCGGTGGCCATCACTGCATAAAGGATCGTTGCGGCGATGCCGACCGACCCGAAGCGCGCCAGCACCCTCAGCCCGGCGTCGCCGGTTGAACGGCGCTCAGACACGCGCACTACACGCATACTGCGCTCCAAGCGGCAAAGGCGCGAATACCCGCTCGACCCTTCTGGCCAAGGGCCTTGCCGATGGCAGCAGCAGGAAATGCTCGGAGCGGATGTCCCGGAAGCCTGTTTCCTGAAAAACGGACCTCGCTTTGGCGGCGTTGAGCAGAACCGCGTCGTGATCGAACGGACACCGGAACACAGCAAGGCGCGTCAGTGGATTGTAGGGATTGTGCTCGATAATGCAGGCGACGCCGCCCGGCCGTACGACGCGCCGCATTTCCAGGAAGAAATCGAGCCAGGAGGAGGGCGGAACGTGATGGACGACGCAACTAGCGAAAGCCAGATCGAACGTGCCGTCCTCGTAAGGCAGCCCCTGAGTGCTGCAGGTCCTGTAGGCCACACGCGGATTGTGTTGGCTGGCGTGCAAAATCGATTCTTGCGAGACATCGCAACCATCGACGCTGTCGAAAGCACCGTCGAGGTAGGGGTGGAGCGAACCGACGCCGCAGCCGACATCCAGCGCCCTTACAGCCGACCCACCCTGCCGAAGCTTTCGCTCGAAGACCAGACGCCGCAGCAGATCCGCCTTGGCGACAAGGAAGAAGTCGTGGCTGAGTCCGGAAAACCGGATGGACCCTTCGACCGCCTCGCCATAGTTGGATTTATAGCTGTCGAAGAGTTCGGCCATTGGCGGGGACTCCACTCCTGGGTTTGTGAAACGATCGGCGGCGCTCACCGGAGGCGGCACGCATCGACTCGTCGAAGCCGGTGAGCCGATCGATGACATAAAGCGGGCGGCGTTTCACCTCGGCGTGGATGCTGCCGACGTAGAGTCCGACCACGCCGGTCATGAAAAGGTTGATCCCGCACAGGAGCGACACGATCACCACCGTGGATGTCCACCCGGCAATGATCCCGGTTTCAAAAAACCAGGCAAAGATGGCGTAGGCGCCAAAGACCCCCGCAAGCGCGGAAATGACCAACCCGCCCCAGAGCGCCAGGCGCAACGGCTTCTCGGAGAAACTGACGATGCCGTGAACCGCAAGGTGCATCATCTTCCAGAACGGGTATTTGGTCTGGCCCAGGGTTCGTGCGTGGCGCTCAAATGGCACGGCCGTCTGCTTGAACCCCATCCAGCCGAACATGCCCCTGACGAAGCGGTCATGTTCGGGCATACGCTTGAAGGTTTCCAGCGCCTTGCGGCCGACTAGGCGGAAGTCGCCGACGTCGCGCGGAATATCGACCGACGTCATTTTCTCCAGCAGGCGATAGAAAAGACTTGCCGTAAAGCGCTTGAACCAGGATTCGCCCTCGCGCTTGACCCGGCGGGCGTAGACGATCTCGAAACCTTCCTTCCACTTAGCCACCAGATCGAGAACGACTTCCGGCGGATCCTGCAGGTCCGCATCCATGACGATGACGGCATCGCCCGCAGCGGCGTCCATGCCGGCGGTAATCGCCACCTGGTGGCCGAAATTGCGGGAAAATTCGATCAGCCGAAAGCGCGGCTCGGCGGCGACCACTTTTTGAAGGTATTCGACGCTTCCATCGCGGCTTCCGTCATCGACGAAGATGGCCTCCGTTTCGCCGTCCAGCCGGCCGATAAGCGAACTGATCCGCTCGATCAGCCGAGGCAGCACCTGTTCTTCATTGTATACGGGCAGGACCAGCGAGTAGCGCGGCGGTGACCTGTTCACCGTTATTCCCGGGCCTTGGACCACAGACTCTCGCATGCGGTTGAAAATGGAACGCAAGCTACAAAGTTCCAAAGGCAATTAAGAAACTGCTAATTTAGTTAGTTCTGAAGGGGATACCGATCCTCGAGGAGGACTGAAGGGTGTCGTGGTGACGTCGGACGTCCGCATCGAAGCGTGAAATTATCGGTAGGCTGCCGGCGCGATCGGCCTGGCGAGAAGCAGTCGCTGAGGCATAACCCGTTGACCGCATTGCCTGCTCCCGGACTTGCCTGTTGAAGCAGCACTACGGGTGACCTGAGCGTGCGGGCCGACCGCTTCGACGCATGTCAGACATGGCTCATGGAACATGGTCGCCGAGCCCGGCCGAGTATCGCGCTTGTAGGCCGCCGAGCGTCCTGGCCGGAACCTATCGTACCGGCCGGGCCTTAGCTGGTCCGGCCGGTACGATACAACACTTGCTGGCCAGACGAGGGCGGCCGTCAAGCGGCCGGCCGGATGTTTTGGTTCACCCGGAAGAGGTTGTTCGGGTCGTATTTCTTCTTTAGCGAGGCCAGGCGCTCGTAGTTATCGCCATAAGCCGCCTTGAGCCTTCCCTCGCCCTCGTCATCCATCATGAAGTTCAGATAGGCGCCACCCAGATCGAACGGATGCACGGCCTCCCAGTAGGCCTTGGTCCAGCGCGTCACCGGCCCCGCTTTCTGTGGGTCCGGATCGATCCCGGCGATGACCATCGACCAGGTCGCATCACGGTAATTCCAGGGTGTCTCGTCTTTGCCGACGCGATGGACCGCGCCGTCGATCGGATAGAGATGCATGAGCGATAGCTCGCTCGGTGTTTTCGCCGCCTGCTCGAGATGAGCGTCGATCGCCTCGTCGGACAGCGTCTTGACAAAATCGCCCCGCCAATACCACTGCATCCCCTTCGGGTAGAGCCCATCGAACATGCTCTGCACCGCGGGATAGGGCATCATTCCCATCCAATTGAACCAGGGCGCGGGGAGCGCATCGAGTAGCGGAGCCAGCGCCTCTCTGCCCTTTTCCTCCGGGCCGTTGTAGCAACACATCAGCAGACACATCCGCTCTCCCCAAAACTCTTCCGGGAACGGTGCGCTCGACAGGATCGTCTTGAGCCCGAGGAAGATCCCGAGTTCCTCGGGCGCGCGCGGCAGGAACTCGCGATAATGCTGCATGATGGTGCGGGCCTGGCGCTGATCCCATGCGATCGGCCCCGCAAAGACCATGCTGACCTGGTGGAGCTTGAACACAAAGCTGGTGACGACGCCGAAATTGCCGCCGCCGCCGCGAAGCGCCCAGAACAGGCTAGGGTTCCGCTCCTTGCTGGCGGTGACGAAGCTGCCGTCGGCAAGCACGACATCGGCCTCGACCAGATTGTCGATGGTCAGGCCATATTTGCGCGTCAGATAGCCATGGCCGCCGCTCAGCGTCAGTCCGGCGACCCCGGTGGTCGAGATGATGCCCGCCGGTACGGCCAGGCCAAAGGCATGGGTTGCGTGGTCGAGGTCGCCCTGAGTGCAGCCCGGACCCACCCGCGCCGTACGGGCATCCGGATCGACACGCACGCCGTTCATCGCCGACAGGTCGATCACCAGACCGTCGTCGCAACTCCCCAATCCTGGTCCGTTATGGCCGCCGCCACGTACCGCAACCAGCAAATTGTTGTCGCGGCCGAAATTCACCGCTGTGATCACGTCGGCCACGTCCACACAGCGGGCGATGATCAGCGGCCGCTTGTCGATCATGCCGTTGTAGAGCTTGCGGGCCTCATCATAGCGGGCGTCGCCGGTCCGGATGACTTCGCCCCGCAGGCTTGCTGCGAATTTGGTGATGTCTTCATCGTGCATGACATTCCTCCCTGTTATTGGACCTGTCGGCCGGTCGATGAAACGCTAATCCCGTCCGCTGTTCCCGCAAATGTCACATCGTCCATTTCTGTTGCCCGATCGTTCAGAGTAGGATTAGACCGGATGGGTAGTTGCTCGGGCGGCTGTATTGCCGGATAGTTCGAGATGCCTGGCCGAAAAACTCGTTGTCAAAGGGAGTAGCCGATCGTTTCCGGAGGTGTAGTGCATGGATGTCCTTTCCGATGTGCTCCGAGCCGTTCGCCTCACCGGTGCGATCTATTTCGACGTCGACGCCAGCTCTCCCTGGGTCGGCGAGTCGCCGGGCACGGCCGACATTGCCGCCGCCATCATGCCGGAGGCAGAGCACATCATTTCTTTTCATGCCGTGATGTCGGGCTCGTGCTGGGCCGCGCTGGCAGACGATTCGGTGCCCCCGGTGCTCGTGAACGCCGGTGATGTCGTTGTCTTCCCCGGTGGAGTTCCGAACGTCTTGAGCTCTTCGCCCGGAGCGCGGGGCGAACCCAATATGGCGATGTATTATCGGCCGATTGACGAGAGCCTGCCGTTCGCGGTGATCCATGGTGGCGGGGGAGACGAGCGGACCCGGTTCATTTGCGGGTATCTTGGCTGCGATGCACGTCCCTTCAATCCTCTCCTCGCTGCATTGCCGGCCATCCTGTGTGCCCGCAAGCCCGCCGATGGAAGCAGCTGGGTTATCGACCTGTTTCGGCTGGCGCTGGCCGAAGGTGGCAGTGGGCGGGCGGGCGGTGAAACGATCCTCGCCAAGCTGAGCGAGCTGATGTTTGTCGAGATCATCCGCCGCCATCTTGAGACCCTCCCCGGCGATTCGCGCGGCTGGCTGTCAGGCCTACGGGATCCACATGTCGGCGAGGCGCTCCGGCTCATCCACGCTCGCCCCAGGGAGGAATGGACATTGGACCGGCTCGCCCGCGAAGTAGGGCTCTCGCGCACGGCGTTTGCGAGCCGCTTTACCCACTATGTCGAGGTCTCGCCGATGCACTATCTTGCTCGCTGGCGTCTGCAACTGGCGGGACGTTTGCTCGAACGGCCCGAAATGAGCATCGCGCAAGCGGGTGCCGACGTCGGCTACGAGTCGGAAGCCGCCTTCAATCGCGCCTTCAAAAAGTTCGTCGGCATTCCACCTGGCACCTGGCGAAAGGGACGGTCGGCGTTGCTCGAGGCTCAAAGATTGCCCGCTGGCGTCGTGCAATAGGAAAGAACTGGCCGGGCGTTGACGCTGCGGTCTGCGTGCCGCGTCCCAATGCTCGAAAGCCCCCTGGCACAAAGCGGTCGACGATGACCGGCCGCCTCGGCGCGCTAGGGCGAGGCGTTTCAGGCTTCGCGCCTCAATCCTTCGCGCGCTCGACATACGCGCCATCCGCCGTCATCACCACCACGCGGGTGCCGGCGCTGATGTGTGGTGGCACCAGGGTACGCACGCCGTTGGACAGCGTTGCCGGCTTGTAGGACGAGGACGCCGTCTGGCCCTTGGTCACCGGCTCGGTCTCGACCACCTCGAAAGTGGCGCGCTGCGGCAGTACCAGCGAGATGGCGATGCTGTTGTATTGCGAGATCTGCACCGGCATGCCTTCCACCAGGTAGGGCGCCATGTCGCCGACCACGCTCTCCGGCACCGCCACCTGGTCGTAGCTCTCCGGGTTCATGAAATGAAAGCCTTCGCCGTCCTGGTAGAGGAAAGTGTGCTCGCGCTCCTCGACATAGGCGCGCTCGACCTGCTCGGTGGTGCGGTAACGCTCGGAAACTTTAACCCCGTCGGAGATACGCCGCATGTCGAGCTGGGTGACCGGCGTACCCTTGCCAGGATGAATGTTTTCGGCAAAGAGGATCACATAAAGCTTGCCGTCCTTTTCGACGACGTTGCCTTTGCGTAAGGAGCTGGCGATGACCTTCACGGGTTTCCATCCTGATAAAATTTGTTGGCGCAAATCGGCTGGAGAGGCCGTTGGGTGCGGCCTAGCGCATCTTGGCCGCAATCGCCAGCCCTCTGTGCAATTCGCCTGAAGCCGATGACCGCCGCTTCGCCATGGTGGACGCCGCATGTCCATGCCGACCGCCGGCCGCGGCTGATCCTGCGCAACGCCATTGCCGCCGGCATGCGCGACTGGTTCGCCCGCCGTGACTTCGTGGAGGTGGAGACATCGGCCCTGCAGATCTCGCCCGGCAATGAAGCGCATCTGTCGGCCTTTGCCACCGAGGCGATCGGGCCGGACGGGCAGCGCCAGCCGCTCTACCTCCACACTTCGCCGGAATTCGCCTGCAAGAAGCTGCTTGCCGCCGGCGAGGAGCGCATCTTCAGCCTCGCTGCTGTGTGGCGCAACCGTGAGCGCGGCCCCTTGCACCATCCGGAGTTCACCATGCTCGAATGGTACCGCGTCGGCGAGGCCTATGAGAGCCTGATGCGCGATTGCGCCGAGCTCGTCGCGCTGGCGGCCGAACGGGCGGGCGCAAAGCGTTTTAGCTTCCGCGGCCGCGAGGCCGACCCGTTCGCCGAGCCGGAACGGTTGAGCGTCGCCGAAGCCTTCATGCGCCATGCCGGCATCGATCTGCTGGCGACTGTGGCAGCCGATGGCAGCACCGACCGCGCGGGGTTGCATGCCGCCCTGGTCCAGGCCGGATTGCGGACCGCGCCCGACGACAATTGGGCCGACCTGTTCAGCCGGGTGATGGTCGAAAAAATCGAACCGGCGCTGGGGCAGGGGCGCGCCACCATTCTTTTCGGATATCCGATCTCGGAGGCGGCATTGGCCAGGCCGAGCGCCGACGATCCACGCACCGCCGAGCGTTTTGAGCTTTATTGCTGCGGCGTCGAGCTTGCCAACGCCTTTGGCGAGTTGATCGATCCGGCCGAGCAGCGCCGGCGCTTTGCCGCCGAAATGGACGAAAAGCAGCGTGTCTATGGCGAACGCTATCCGATCGACGAGGATTTCCTCGCCGCCCTCGCCATCACGCCGCAAGCGAGCGGCGCGGCGCTCGGCTTCGACCGGCTGGTGATGCTCGCCACCGGCGCGCTCAGGATCGACGACGTGATCTGGACGCCGGTGGCCGCTTCCTGAGGGATTGTCGATCTCGCCATTGCCGCTCACCTGCCTGACACTGGCAGCCCTGTTCAGGCGCTTGATGCCCCCGCTTTGCGCCTTCTCCCATTGCAGAAGCTGCATCGGGACAATAGATGGTGCAGCAGCGGCTGCCCTTCAGCCGGCCGGAAATAACAGGATTATGCGCATGACCGATACGCTCGACGCAGCGAAACTGACCGACCGCGTCGCGGCCCTGGTCGAGGCTGCCAAACGGGCCGGCGCCGATGCCGCCGATGCGGTTGCAGTACGCGGCCGCTCAACCGGTGTGTCGGTGCGGCTTGGCAAGGTCGAAGGCACAGAGGCGTCCGAGAGCGAGGACGTCTCGTTGCGCGTCTTCGTCGGCAGACGGGTGGCGAGCGTTTCGGCAACGGCGGCATCCGACCCCAATATGCTGGCTGAGCGCGCCGTCGCCATGGCCAAAGTGTCGCCCGAAGATCCCTATCAGGGTCTCGCCGATCCGGCCTTGCTGGTCAAAAAGCCGCGCGATCTCGATCTGTTCGACGCCACCGAGGTATCGGCGGACCAGTTGAAGGAAGCAGCCCTTGCCGCCGAGGCGGCGGCGCTTGCCGTCAAGGGCGTCACCAATTCGGCCGGCAGCGGCGCCAGCGCCGGGCTCGGCGGCCTTGTGCTCGCCACTTCGCATGGGTTTGTCGGCCATTATGTCACGTCGCGCTTTTCGCGCTCGACCAGCGTGATCGCCGGCGAGGGCACCGGCATGGAGCGCGATTACGAATTCTCCTCGCGCCAGCATTTTTCCGATCTCGACGCGCCGGAAGACATCGGCCGCAAGGCCGGTGAGCGCGCCGTACGCCGCATTGGCGCGCGCAAGGCGGCGACCGGGCCGGTCGACGTGGTGTTCGATCCGCGCGTCGCGCGCGGCATTGCCGGCCATCTCGCCGGTGCCATCAATGGCGCCGCGGTGGCGCGCAAGACCAGCTTTCTGCGCGACATGATGGGCAAGAAGGTGGCTTCGGCCGCAATCACCGTCACCGACGAGCCGCTCCGGCGCCGCGGCCAGGCCTCGCGCCCCTTCGACGGCGAAGGCGTCGAGGGCGAGAAATTGTTCATGGTCGACAAGGGCGTGCTCAACCACTGGTTCCTGTCGACCTCGGCGGCGCGGGAACTCGGCCTCGTCACCAATGGGCGCGGCTCGCGCAGCGGCTCGTCGGTCTCGCCATCGTCGACCAATCTCGCCATCGAGCCCGGGGAAAACACGCCGGAAGAGCTGATCAAGTCGCTCGAGACCGGCTTCTACGTCACCGAAGTGTTCGGCCAGGGGGTCGACATGGTGACGGGCGAATATAGCCGCGGCGCTTCCGGCTTCTGGATCGAGAATGGCGAGCTGGCCTATCCCGTTGCCGAGGTGACCATCGCCTCCAATTTGAAGACGATGTTCCTCAACATGGTTCCGGCGAGCGATCTCGACCGCAATTTCGGCACTGCCGCGCCCACGCTTTTGATCGAAGGGATGACCCTTGCCGGAGCTTGATCCGGCCGTCTCGGCCGGCGCTACTGAAGACCTGCAGCTGCTGCGCGACGCTGCCCGCGAGGCGGGGCTCATCGCCATGCAGTACTTCAACAACAATCCGCAAGTGTGGATGAAGGGCGGCACCTCGCCGGTCAGCGAAGCTGATCACGCCGCCGACAAATATCTGCGCGAGACCTTGCTGGCGGCCCGGCCGGACTATGGCTGGTTGTCGGAGGAAACCGTCGACGACCCGGTAAGGCTTGTCGCGCGCCGCACCTTCGTCGTCGATCCGATCGACGGCACGCGCGGCTTCCTCGAAGGCCTGCCCACATGGTGCGTCAGCGTCGCGGTGGTCGAGAACGGCCGCACGCTTGCCGGCGTGCTCGACTGCCCGGCGAAGGGCGAAATCTATTGGGCGCTGCCGGGCGAGGGCGCATTCCTGAATGGCAAGCGCATCGGCGTGCGTCCGCCGTCGGAAACGGCCGAAATCGCCGGACCGAAGGCGATGATCGACCTGATGCCGGCGAAATGGCACAAACGGCTGAAGCGCGTGCCCTATATTCCTTCGCTCGCCTACAGGTTGGCGATGATCGCCGGCGGCCAGCTCGATGCCACCTTCGTCAAGGCCAACGCGCATGACTGGGACATCGCCGCGGCCGACCTCATCCTGCGCGAGGCAGGCGGCGCCGTGCTCGATCGGCACGGCCGCGCGCCGCTCTATGCCGGCGAAGTGATCCGCCACGGCGCGCTTGCCGCCGGCAGCGGCGAACTCCTCGCTGTGCTCGCCGGCGTCATCGCCGGGCTGGACAATTGACCATCATCAATAGTTCCAAAGTCGGCGGCTTTGGTCTAGACCTGTCCCAAACTCACGATATGTGAAGGATCGACATGGCCGCTGAAGACGGAAAGAAACAGCTTTTGCACCTGGTGTTCGGCGGCGAACTCAAGAAGCTGGGCGGCACCGAATTCCGCGACCTCGACGCGCTCGACGTAGTCGGCATCTATCCCGACTATCAATCGGCGCACGCCGTCTGGAAGGCCAAGGCGCAAGCCAGCGTCGACAATGCCCATATGCGTTATTTCGTCGTTCACCTGCACCGCCTGCTCGACCCCGAAAACAAGGCTGCCGGTTGACATCGATGAACCATGAAGCGGTCAAGCGATCAGCCCCGCGGTCGGCGGTCAGACGTCGCAAGCCGAAGACGTTCTGGCGCAAGATCCGCGAACCGCTGGCGCAGTCGCGATTCGTCAAGAATGCGCTTGCCGCGCTGTTTGCGTATTTCGTCCGCCTTGTCCGCCTGACCAACCGCATGGTCGACGGATCGGCGAAGTTTTCTGGCGGCGCCTATGCGCAGCTCGAGCCTGGCATCATCGCGCTCTGGCACGGCCAGCATCTGCTGACGCCGGCCTATTATCCCAAGGGACGGCCACTGGTTGCCATGGTGTCGCGCAGCGCCGATGCCGAGCTCAACGCGCTGATGGTCGAGAAATTCGGCATCGAGGCGGTGCGCGGCTCTGGCGGGCGCGAAAGCGCAAGGCATCTCGACAAGGGCGGCGCCAAGGCGCTCATCGCCCTCAAAAAGTCGCTCGCCACCGGCAAGAATGTCGCCATGATTGCTGATATTCCCCACGGCACGCCGCGCGATGCGGGGCTCGGCGTCGTCCTCCTGGCGCGGCTGTCCGGCCGGCCGATCCTGCCTGCCGCGATTGCCACCAGCCGCCGCAAGGTGATCGAGGGCAGCTGGGACAAGACGACGATCAACTTGCCCTTCGGCCGCTCCTCGATTGTCGTCGGCACGCCTGTCTTCGTGCCGGCCAACGCAGACGCCGCGGAAATGGAACGCAAGCGCCAGGAGGTCACGGCCTCGCTCAATGCCGCGACCGCCGAGGCCTATCGCCTTGTGGACGGTTCGAAATGAGTATGCGCTGGGCGCGCGCCTTCCTGACGGCATACCGCTTCGCCGGGGCCGCCGCCTACCCGCTGGTCGGACCTTATGTCGCCTGGCGCACATCCAGAGGCAAGGAGGATCGCATTCGCCGGCGCGAGCGCTACGGCGTCGCCGGACGCGAGCGCCCCGAAGGCCCGGTGATCTGGATCCATGCAGCCAGCGTCGGCGAGACCATCGCCGTCGTGCCGCTGGTCGAGAGCATTCTCGACTACGGCGTCAACATCGTGCTGACGACGGGCACCGTCACCTCGGCGCAGGTCGCCGAAGAACGGCTGGGCGGCCGCATCATCCACCAATATGTGCCGCTCGACCTCAAGCCGGCGGTCAGCCGCTTCCTCGATCATTGGCAACCGGACCTGGCGATCATCGCCGAATCGGAGATCTGGCCGATGACCATCCTGGAACTCGGCGCCCGCCGCGTGCCGCAGGTTCTGGTCAATGGCAGGCTGTCCGACCGCTCCTTCAAATCCTGGAAGAAGCGCGCCAACATCGCCGAAGCATTGTTCGAAAATCTCGCCCATGTCGTCGCCCAGTCGGATCTCGATGGCGAGCGCTTCCTTTCGCTCGGCGCCCGGCCGGTCACCGTGTCCGGCAATCTCAAGGTCGACACCGCGCCGCCGCCGGCCGACGAACGGGCATTGGCGGCGCTGAAACGCCAGATCGGCGCTCGCCCGACCTGGGCGGCGATCTCGACCCATGACGGCGAAGAGGCGGTCGCGGCCGAAGTTCACGCCATGCTGCACAAGCGGCACCACGGGCTTTTGACGATCATCGTGCCGCGCCATCCCGAACGCGCCGGGCAGCTGGCCGCCCAGATTTCCGGCATGGGCCTGAAGCTGGCGCAGCGCAGCAAGGGCGACAGGATCACCGCCGATACCGATATTCTGCTCGGCGACACGATCGGCGAGATGGGGCTTTATCTGAGGCTGACGGAAATTGCCTTTGTCGGCCGTTCGCTGACTTCCGAGGGCGGCCAGAACCCGCTGGAACCGGCCATGCTGGAGACAGCGGTGCTTGCCGGCCGCAACGTCCAGAATTTTCGCGAGGCCTATCAGCGCCTGCTCGACAGTGGCGGCGCCAAGCTGGTGCGCGACCGCGATATGCTGGCCGGCGCCGTGAATTTCCTTTTGACCAACGAGGTGGCTCGTCACGAAATGATGGCGGCGGGTGCGGCGACGGTCGACGAGATGCGCGGTGCGCTGGCGCACACGCTCAGGTCGCTCGAGCCCTATATCCAGCCGCTGGTCGTCAAGTCGCGCCTGAAGGGCGCGAACGGGCGCTGACGTGACCTCGGAAGCGCCGCCTTTTTGGTGGGAAGAGCCGGACTGGCGGGTCATGGCGCTGTCACCGCTTTCCGCCATCTATGCGCTTATCGCCGGTCGCCGCATGCGGCACGCGCCGCGCGAAAAAGTCGAGGCGCCGGTGCTCTGCATCGGCAACTTCACGGTCGGCGGCACCGGCAAGACGCCAGTGGCGATCGCATTGGCCGAGCAGGCCCGGCGCATGCAGCTCAATCCGGGTTTCCTGTCGCGCGGCCATGGCGGCTCCTTCGCGCAGCCACATATCGTCGATCCGCACCATGACGCCGCCAAGCATGTCGGCGACGAGCCGCTGCTTCTGGCCGAACATGCGCCGGTCGCGGTGACGCCGAACCGGGCCGCCGGCGCCAGGCTTCTGCTGGAGAAGCTCGGCTGCGATTTCCTGATCATGGATGACGGTTTTCAGAGCGCGCGCATCCACATCGATTATGCGCTGGTCGTCGTCGACGCGCGCCATGGCATCGGCAATGGCCGCGTCATCCCCGGCGGACCGCTGCGGGCGAACATCGTCGACCAGTTGGTCTTCACCAGCGCCTTGCTGAAGATGGGCGAGGGCACCGCGGCCGACACGGTCGTGCGTCAGGCAGCGCGCGCCGGCAGGCCGATCTTCGAGGCGCACACCGCCCCGAGCAGCACGGTGATGCTGGCCGGGAGGCGGTTCCTGGCGTTCGCCGGCATCGGCCATCCCGACAAGTTTTTCGACACCGTAGCCGAGGCCGGCGGCGAGCTTGCGCTGACCCGACCGTTTCCTGACCATCATTTCTACAGCGCGGACGAGCTTGCCGAATTGGCGGCGACGGCACGTAAAGCCGGGCTTGGCCTCATTACCACTGCCAAGGATGCTGCCCGCCTGCGTCACGGCGCAGCGCCGCCGGAATTCCTCGACCGGCTCGATGTGCTGGAGATCGACACCGTCTTCGAGCTCGACCATGTGCCGCAACGCATCATCGACGAGACGCTGGATGCCTGGCGGCAGCGCAGGCTTAGAGGCTGACCAGCAGCTTGGGCACCGAGGCAATGCGGGGACCGGAATTTTTCCGCCGGTCGAGCGTATTTTGTTCTTGCTTTGTGCCGGCAGCTATGCTACTAATTTGTATATGGTGATGATTCGCCGACGACCCGCCCTCGAGCCCCGAGGCGGGTTTTTTATTTCAAGATAACTTCTAAGGTTTCGGTGTCGCTGGCTTGACGTCGCGGCAGGAGACGGCGCGCGAAGGATCGCAACGGGGCGACTTGCATTTGCGTCAGACTACCGTCGGCGGCGCAGTTCCGGATGCGCTTCGATCTCGCGGCGCAATGATGCAGCGGCATTCAGATAGGGTTCCTGCCTGGCGACACTCCAATATTTGAGCTCGTCGAGCGGGATGCTCTCGCCGGTCACCGCACAGCGAACGAAGGCGCCGGGGCTAGTCACCTGGAAGTCGCCGTCGAGATAGCGGATGCGGGCTTCCTTGCCGCCGGGGCCTTCGAAACGGTTCATCATGGGGTGGAGCCGAAATTCATGACGATGTCATCGCCACAAATTGCGGCGAGGTCAAGCTTGGTTGGCTTTGCCTGCCTCTGTTTCTGGTGACACTTGCTCGAACAAGCCGGCAAAGCGGATGCCAATGCATGTCGCGCAAAAGTGTGCAGCGGTTTTGCGATAACGACATGCATAAACACAAGAACCTGAAGCGCGTCGCATGAGGCCGGTCGAACGCGACGCGCTTCAGGCATCTCATTCTTCGGCGATGATAAACTCTTCGATCCTCTCCGCTGGCAGCCCGGCCTGGACTGCGATGCGACGAGCAAGTTCGGCTGCCGCGGCGCGCGGCCGCCCCAGCGGCCGGTCGAGCCAGTAGGATATCGGGCTGAGGGCACCGCGCTCGTCTACGGCGACGATGCGGCCCGATTTCAATTGGTCCACCGTCAATGGCGGACGCGCCAGCGCAATGCCGAGCCCGTGCGCGGCGGCGTCGAGCACGAGGTTGTAATCCTCGAAACGGCGGTCGTGCGGCCGCGGCCGATAGTCCATCTCCTGCGCCGCAAACCAGGCCCGCCACGCCGAAGCGTCGGAATCGTTGATCACCGGAAATTCGAGCAGCCGGGCCGGATCGCCGCGGCCGATCTCCCTGGCTAATTCCGGCGAGGCGACCGGGAACACATATTCCTCGAAAAGCTGCACCGAGATCCGGCCCGGAATGCGGCCGCGCCCGCAGCGGATCGACAGGTCGATGCCCTCGTCGGCAAGATCGCCCTGGCGGATGTCGACGTCGAGCACGATGCGCAGCTTGGACGGTTGGTTCTCCAGCGCCGCCATGCGCGGCATCAACCACAGCCCGCTGACCGAGGGGATCGAGGTCAGCCGCACCACCGCCGTGCCGCGCGGCTCTACCCAGCGATCCGAATTGCTGGCGATCAGGGCGAAGGCTTCAGTGGTGCGCAGATGCAGGCGATTGCCCTCGACGGTCAGCGAGACGCCGCGCGCGCCGCGATCGAAGACTTTCAGCCCGAGCCAGTTCTCGAGCTTGGCGATCTGCCGGCTGACGGCGCCATGGGTGATGTTGAGCTTCTCGGCCGCCGCCGAAAAGCTGCCTGCCCGCGCCGCGGCATCGAAGGCGCGCAGGGTTTCAAGCGGCAGCATCGAGTCTGAGCTGTGATCCATAGTCACAGGTGATACTCGATTTGTTCGTTTGTCAATCGACGCGCAATAGCGTTTCTCTACTTCATGGCATTGGATCGCGAGGACACCGAGATGAGCGTCTATTCCGGAACGTTGAATCCGACACAGCGGATGGACACCACCGCTGCCATCGCGGTGGCGCTGACGGTGGTCGGCTGGGCTTCGGCCTTTCCGGCGATCCGCGCCGGCCTTGCCGCCTTCGGGCCGCTGGAACTTGGCGCGTTGCGCTTTGCCATCGCCGCCGTTCCGGCGGCGATCTTTCTCGCGGTCAAGCGGCCGGCTCTGCCCAGGCTCGACGAACTCTGGCGCTTTGTCTTCGGTGGTGCCGTCTTCGTCGCGCTCTACACGGTGATGCTCAATTTCGGCGAGCTGACCGTTTCGGCAGGTGCGGCGGGCTTCATCATCAATGTCAGCCCGATCTTCACCGCCATCATGGCCATGGCGCTGCTCGGCGAACGCTTCTCAGGCTTGGCCTGGGCCGGCACATTCCTGTCCTTCGCCGGTATCGGCATCATCGCCATGGGCGAGGGGCAAGGCTTGCATTTCAACGATGGTGCGCTGCTTGTCCTCGGCTCGGCATTGTGCTCGGCCGTCAACACCATCGTCCAGAAGCCGCTGTTTGGTCGCCACCACCCGCTGACCATCTCGGCCTCGAACATGGTGCTCGGCGCGCTCTGCCTGTCGCCGTTCCTGCCGAGCGGCCTGGCGCAAGCGGCTACCGCCAACACCGCCGGGCTCGGCGCCGTCATCTTTCTCGGCATCGTGCCCAGTCTCATCGCCTACGCTGCCTGGGCAACAGCACTTTCCCGGCTGCCGGCGGCGCGCGCATCGAACTTCCTCTATCTGGTGTCCCCGGTGGCGACGCTGATCGGCTTCTTCTGGCTGGGCGAGGTGCCGACGCTGCTCGGCATAATCGGCGGGGCGCTGGCGCTGGGCGGCGTCATCGTGGTGAATTTGAGGAGGTGATTCAGATAATTGAAGCTTTTTCCCGACTCAAACCATGAGCCGTTACTGACGACCATTGCGATGCAGACATGAGCCAGGCCGGCGTCTATGTTGATTGCGTTTGCGAAGCGTGGCGAGGGGTCGACATGGGAATGCAGTTTATCTCCGCAATTTTTTTCTTGTTGCTGTTCAGCCAAAATGCCGTCGCGGGTTGGTATCAGATCGAAAACTTCGAAGGTTTCATTGGGCCTACCCAGTCCATCTGTCGCTGCAGAGGAATGACAGTTTCGGCAGCGGGATTACGGTCGAGGGGAGCTATTTCTACGACGCGAAGCAAAGCCCGATAGCAGTGTACGGCAAGATCAACGGCACCAGCGTATCCCTTTGCGAGATTGCGGACGACAAGGAATTCGACCAGGTGCTGGTCATGGGTTCGAAAACGCCCGTCGACACCAGTGGATGCCCATTTTCTCTCGACATTGGTGAAAGCGGCGCAACAGGAACCTGGAGCAAGGGTGCGGACAAACATCCCGTCACGCTCAAGAAAGTTGCTAGCCTGGACGATACCGGCGACGGGAAGATTGACGGAACCGTTGAGATCCCGTTCTGGGCGCAGACCGCTACCGACAGGTTTTCAGGCATCTACGCGAAAACCGAAGCCGGAATTTGCATGCGAAAATTGCAAGTCATCGGCAAGCGAAGCAAGAAAGTCTATCAAGAGATCGAGTTCGATGACGACAATTGCGACGCGGGAATGCTGATGACGCCAATCTACATGAATGTTCAAAAACAGACGAAAAAAATCGCCGAGATCATTTCAGTAAACTTTCGTGGCGGCGGCGCTGGCTATACAATGGACTATGTTTTCTCTCTTAAAACTAAGAAGTATCATCAATTGGCGAATTGAGCGGGTGCCTCGCTTGGGGTTGCCCAGGTAATGCTTACCGTCGCCCGAACAGCCTCTCGATATCCGCCAGCTTGAGTTCGATGTAGGTCGGGCGGCCGTGGTTGCAGGTGCCGGAGCCGGGCGTCGCCTCCATCTGCCGCAGCAGCGCGTTCATCTCTTCCGGTTTGAGCAGCCGGCCGGAACGTACCGAGCCATGGCAGGCCATGGTCGCGGCTATCCTGTCCAGCCGCTCCTTCAGCGTGTCGACCGTGTCATTGTCGGCGATTTCGTCGGCGAGGTCGCGCACCAGCTGCTGGACGTTGGTCTCGCCGAGCATCGACGGCGTCTCGCGCACCGCAACGGCGCCTGGGCCGAAGCGCTCGATACCGAGGCCGAAGCGGGCGAGCGTCTCGGAATGCATGGCAAGCCGTTCGGCGTCTTCCTCCGGCAGATCGACAATCTCGGGCAGCAGCAACATCTGCGACGGCACCGCGCGTGAGTGGAGGGCGTTCTTCAAGGCCTCGTAGACCAGCCGCTCATGCGCCGCATGCTGGTCGACGATGACAAGCGAATCCCTGGTCTGGGCAACGATATAGTTCTCGTGCACTTGCGCGCGCGCCGCGCCCAGCGCCGTGCCGAGCAGCGTCTCCGCTGCTTCGTTTTGCCCGGCGCGCGCATCGGCGCTGTGCAGCGGGCCGGCGTCGAAGGCCGCCTGCTCGTCCTCGCCGAAGCCGCCATTTGCAGAGACCATATCGAGCGGCCGCTGCGGCGAACGGGCAGGGTCGAACCCGGCAAAGCCCGATGCCCGATAGGCGGCCTCGTAGCTGCGGTGACCGTTGGCCGGCCCGCCATGCGCATAGGATGCCGCGCCCGGCCGGAACGCTGCCATCATGCCGGCGGCACCGGTGGTGGCGGCGCGGATCCCGGCATTGGACAGTGCTTCGCGAATGGCGCCGACGATCAGGCCGCGCACCAGCCCCGGATCGCGGAAGCGCACGTCGGCCTTGGCCGGATGGACGTTGACGTCGACGATCGCCGGATCGAGCGTCAGGAACAGCACGGTGACGGCATGGCGGTCGCGCGGCAGCACGTCGGCGAAGGCGCCGCGAATGGCGCCGGCGTTCAATTTGTCACGCACCGGGCGGCCGTTGACATAGGCATATTGCTGCAGGGCGTTGGCGCGGGTGAAGGAGGGCACCGAGACATGGCCAGCGAGGTGCACGCCGTCCCGCACCGCGTCGATGGCGATCGCATTGTCGGGAAAGTCGGCGCCCATCACCTGTGCCACCCGGCGCAGCCGGCCTTCCGGGCTGTCCTCGGTCGCCGGCAGCTCCAGCGTCGAGCGGTCCGGGCCGGCGAGCGTGAAGCGCACGGCGGGGAAGGCGATGGCGATGCGCTTGACCACGTCGCCGATGGCCGAGCTTTCTGCGCGCTCACCCTTCATGAATTTGAGCCGCGCCGGCGTGGCGAAGAACAAGTCGCGCACCTCGACCGTCGTGCCTCGATTGGCGGCGGCCGGCCTGACGGCGGAGACGCGGCCGCCGTCGATGCCGATCTCGGCGGCGTTTTCGCTGGACGCTGTGCGCGAGCGGATCGACAGCCGCGCCACCGAGCCGATCGACGGCAAGGCCTCGCCGCGGAAGCCGAGCGAGCGGATGTCGTGAATGTTGTCGGCGAGCTTCGAGGTGCAATGGCGCGCGATCGCCAGCGCCAGTTCCTTTTCCGGAATGCCCGAGCCGTCGTCGCTGACACGGATCAGGTTCAGCCCGCCGCCGGCGGTGACGATCTCGACGCGCGTCGCGCCGGCATCGAGTGCATTCTCGACCAGTTCCTTGACCACGCTTGCCGGACGCTCGATGACTTCGCCGGCGGCGATCTGGTTGATCATCGTTTCGGAAAGCTGGCGAATGGGCATGGCAGCACTATAGGCGGATTCGTGGCCGATGCGGGAGGGGGAGAATAGCGTTGATTGTTGCAAGGCAGGGAGACTGCTCCGTTGCGCTCCGTCCCACCCCCCTCTGGCCTGCCGGCCATCTCCCCCGCAAGGGGGGAGATCGGATGTCGCCTCGGCCTCCGCCAGTCTCCAATGTCTCAAAGGTTGGCGGGACGCATGAACCGCCAATCTCCCCCCTTGCGGGGGAGATGGCCGGCAGGCCAGAGGGGGTGCTGTCCCGCCACGATGCAGAGATAGGAATATTGTTGAAGTGAATGGGCTTGGCCCCCAATTGACTTAGTGGATTTAGTCGGGCGAAGGCCAAAATCTGAAGCGAATGGCCGTTGGAGGCGACATTTGGACGTCATCCTAGATTACTTAATGGTAAACTTCGCTCGATGGATACAGCGTCGAAAGAGTCGTATTGCAAGAGTAATTTTGTTCACTATTTGGACGATTATTTCGATATCGCTAACAGTTGTTCTGGTTTACCTCCTGTATATTCGAAATCTTACCATATAGATTATTGTTCAATCGTCGGGTCGTTCTCGAGGAAATCCACGCAGCTGACCGCGACCGTGCACTTCAAGTCATGAGTTTGGGCAGCGCTGCCGCCAGTGCATCGACGGCAAGGCGGACTTTCATCGGCAGATGTGGCGTCTGCAGCCACAGCGCATGGGCGTCATAGAGAAACCTCGGCTGTTCCGGCAATAGCGGGACAAGTACGCCCGCCTGAATGCGCTGGCGAACCAGCCAGTATGGCAGCCAGACGAGCCCCATGCCGGCGGCCGCGGCATCGGCGATGGCATCGAGATCGTCGAGCCGCAATCTGCCGGCGAGCCTGACCTCCGTCGCAGGCTGGCCATTGCGTGGAAACAGCCACGGCTGAACGGCACGCCCGGAACGGCGGTAGATGATCGCGTGATGGCTGCCGAGGTCATCTATCGCCTGCGGCTGGCCGTGCCTGTCGAGATAGGATGGCGACGCGCAGACGACCATGTGCTGGCGCGCGACGCGCCGCGCCATCACCCCGGCCTGGTCCTCCAGATCGCCCGTTCGGATGGCAAGGTCGCAGCCGTCCTCGGCGAGGTCGGCGAGGGCGTCGCTGAACGACAGGTCAAGTTCCAGCGCCGGATATTGCTGCGCAAGCCCGAACAGGATCGGGGCAACGCAGCGCCGGCCGAAATGCACCGGCATGAGGACGCGCAGCTTTCCGCGCGGTTCGGCAAGCTGGTCGGCGGCGAGTGCATCCGCGGCCTCCGCTTCGGCAAGCACCAGCCGGCAGCGTTCATAATAGGCGCGCCCGAAATCCGTCAGGCTTTGGCGGCGCGTGGTCCGGTTGATGAGGCGCACGCCCAGGCGCTCCTCGAGAAACCGGACATGCTTGCCGACCATCGGCCCGGACAGATCAGCCGCCGCCGCCGCGGCCGCGAACGAGCCCAGGTCGACGGCTTTGACGAACACGGCCATGCTGGTAAGGCGATCCATATTCAAAACCCACAGTTTCCACTGATCTACTCAAGCGGCTATTTATCCGCCTGATTGCCGCTGGCATAGCACATTCAGTGCAAATATTTTGGAGTTGTGACCGATGGCGCGTGTCGTTCGTTTTGAGCTGGGTGGTCCCGAGGTTCTGCGCATCGAGAATGTCGACATGCCTGCGCCGGGACGAGGCGAGATCCAGATCCGTGTCAAGGCGTTGGGTCTGAACCGGGCCGAGGCGTTGCTGCGTTCAGGCAGATATATCCAAACCGCGCCGTTGCCTTCCGGTCTTGGGCTTGAGGCCGCTGGCCTCGTCGAAACGGTCGGCGAAGGCGTGGATGGGTTTGCGCCGGGCGATGCCGTCAGCATCGTGCCGCCAGTGTCGATGGCCCGCTGGCCTGCCTATGGTGAGATTGCCACATATCCCGCCGAGCTCGTCGTCAAGCATCCACCATCGCTGAGCTGGGAAGAGGCCGCCGCTGCGTGGATGCAATATCTCACCGCCTACGGTGCGCTGATCGACATTGCCAAACTCGGCAGGAAGGACTTTGTCGTCATCACTGCGGCATCGAGCAGCGTCGGACTGGCGGCGATCCAGATTGCCAACCTGGTTGGCGCGACCCCGATCGCCGTCACACGGACGTCCGCCAAGAAGCGGACTCTGCTTGAGTTCGGCGCGGCCCACGTCATCGCCTCGGCAGAGGTGGATCTGGAAGCTAGGTTGAAGGAAATCGCCGGCCCGGACGGCGTGCGCGTGGTGTTCGACGCGGTCGGCGGGCCGATCTTCGAGCCTCTGACGGCAGCGATGGCACTGGGTGGCATTCTCATCGAATATGGCGGCTTGAGCCCCGACCCGACACCTTTTCCGTTACCTGCAGTGCTAGGCAAGACGCTGACGCTGCGCGGCTATCTCGTCCACGAGATCGTGCGCGATCCGGCCCGGCTACAGGCCGCCAAGACATTCATCCTTGATGGACTGAAATCGGGTTCGCTGAAGCCCGCAATCGCTAGAACCTTTCCGTTTGATCAGATCGTCGAGGCGCATCGTTATCTCGAGTCGAACGAACAATTCGGCAAGATCGTCGTGACGGTTTGACCGGGCATTGTGGGATAGCCTCACGCTTGCGCCGCCAGCCAGTCCCGCACCTTGCGGGCGTTGTCGCTGAGCTCGCGGTTCCTCGACCAGATGACATGAAAGCCCTTGCCGGTCGTCATTGTGTGGCCGGTCACGCGCACCAGCAGCCCTGATGCCAGCAGCCGCTCGGCGAGATGACCCCAGCCGAGCGCGATGCCTTGCCCTTCCATGACTGCCTGGATCACCAGCGCATAGTCGTTGATGCGCAAGCCACGCCCGGCATCGGCGATGTCGACACCGGCCGAGGCGAACCATTCGTCCCAGCTGGCGGCCTCGCGAAACGGCTCTTCGAGATGAATGAGACGATGCGATGGAAGGTCCTTCACGTTCGCCGGCAGCCCGAACCGGGCCACATAACTAACGCCGGCGACGGGGAATATCACTTCATCGGCCAGCGGCAGCGAATGATAATCCGGCCATTCCTTGGGCTCGCCGCCGCGGACGCCGAGCGGAATGTCTTCGGCGATGATGTCGAGATCGCGGTCCGCGGTCTGGATGCGCAGGTCGATGCCCGGCAGTTCGTCGCGAAACTGCTGCAGGCGCGGCATCATCCAGAACGAGGCGAATGCGGTCGAGGCGGCGAGCGTCACGTGAGCGCCGACGGCGATCTGGCGCAGATCTTCCGCCGACTTGCGGATGTGCGACAGGCCGAGCGAGACGTCGGCGTGAAAGCGATCGCCGGCCTCGGTAAGGCTGACTTGCCGGTGGCGGCGCTGGAAGAGTTTGGCGCCGAGCTGCTCCTCGAGCCCACGGATCGCATAGGAGACGGCAGCCTGCGTCATGCCGAGCTCCCGCCCGGCGGCGGTAAAGCTCGACAGCCGGCCGGCGGCCTCGAAAACGATCAGGCTGCCGGCCGAGGGCAGCAGATGGCGCAAGCTTCGCATAAGCTGAGCTTATACAAGAGATCAGGATTTTCCAGCGTCACAGCTGCATTTTGTCTGGCTAGATTGATCGAGACAGGAAGATGGAGCCTCCATGAACGCACCGGCCGTTGAAGTGAGCGAACATACCAATCGTCGCGCGGGTGGCCGCCTGGGGCGCAAGGCGCTGCGGGGAGCTCCCGTAGCGTCATTTCCGACCCTGGTTCGCAAGATTCCGGTGTATCAGATGGTCCCGGACGAGGCGGTGGAGCTCATCCACCAGGAGTCGCTCAGCATCCTCGAAGAGGTGGGATGCGAGTTCCGCGACGACGAGGCTATCGCAATGTGGAAGGCGGCGGGCGCCGATGTCTCCGAGACAAGGGTCCGGATCGACCGCGCCCTGCTGATGGACCTCGTCTCGAAGGTCCCGTCGGAGTTCACGCTCAATGCGAGGAATCCCCAGCGTTCCGTACGTGTGGGTGGCAACAACTCCATCTTCGTGCCGATGTACGGGGCGCCTTATGTGCGCGACCTCGACAACAACAGGCGCTACGGCACACTCGCCGACCTCAACAATTTCCACAAGCTCGCCTACATGGCGCCGGCGCTGCATTCGTCGAGCTCGATCATCTGCGAGCCGATGGAAATCGCGGTGCCGAAGCGTCACCTCCACATCATCCATTCAGCGCTGAAGCACTCCGACAAGCCGTTCATGGGCATCGTGACCTCCAAAGATCGAGCCGAAGACACGATGGCGATGGCAGGCATCGTGTTCGGCGAGGACTATGTCCGCGACAACCCGGTCCTGGTGGCGATCACCAACTGCAATTCGCCGCTGGTCTGGGATGCCACCATGCTGGACGCGATGAAAGTCTATGCGCGCCACAACCAGCCGCTGATCCTCGCGCCCTTCGCCCTTTGCGGCGCCTCGACTTCGGCCTCTGCAGTCGGTGCGGTCGCGCAGGTCAATGCCGAAGCGCTGGCGGGCGTCGCGTTCACACAGCTCTTGCGTCCGGGTTCGCCGCAGATCTACGGACAGTTCATGGTGACGGTCGACATGAAGACCGGCGCTCCCATGGGCGGCACGCCGGAGGCGGCCCAGATGATGTATCTCATGGGCGCGCTGGCGCGGAAGTATCGGCTGCCGTGGCGCACGTCCGGTTTCCATGTCGGTTCGAAGCTGAACGACGCCCAGGCGGGCTACGAGGCGAACATGCTGATGCATGCCGCCATCCTTGCCGGCGCCAACTACATCTGGCACTCCGCCGGTTGGCTCGAGGCCGGCCTGACCTGCGGCTATTCGAAATTTGCCACCGACTGCGAGCAGCTTGTCGGCTGGTACAAATATGCTGGCGGGCTGCCATTCGACGATTTCAAGGAGGCTATGGCGGCTATCCGCGAGGTCGGACCGCAGGGCCATTTCCTCGGCACCCAACACACGCTCCAGCATTTCGAGTCCGCCTTCTTCATACCGAGCATCATGGACTTCAATTCGTTCGAACAGTGGAAGGCGGAAGGAGCAAAGGACCACGACACCCGCGGCCGCGAGAAAGCGCGCAACATGCTCGCCGATTATGAGGAGCCGAAGCTCGATGAGGGCATCGCCGATGGTCTCAAAGATTTGATTGCGCGGCGCGAGGAGAAACTACCGGACAGCGTTAGTTGATAACGGGCGAAGACCCGATGGGAACCATAACGGAGGAAAAAATGACACTCTTCAGAAGCAATGGTGATCGCGTGCCGAGCGCCATCGAAGCGATGGCCAGCGAAGCGCGTGCAGGTCATGTGGATCGGCGCGAGTTTCTGGCTCTGGCAAGCGCTTTCGGCGCATCGACAGCTCTTGCTTACGGCATGATCGGTCTTGCTGTGCCGGAACAGGCTTTGGCTGAAGAGCCGAAGAAAGGCGGAACGCTGCATGTTTCGATGTCGGTGAAGGCACAAAAGGACCCGCGCACCTACGACTGGGTGGAACTTGCGAACATTTCACGCTGCTGGCTGGAGCCGCTTGTCCGCTACACCCGCCAGTTCACATTCGAGCCGGTTTTGCTCGAAAGCTGGGAGGTCAATGACGACGCCACCGAATATGTGCTGCATGTGCGCAAGGGCATCACCTGGACCAATGGTGATGCTTTCGGCGCCGATGATGTGGCCTACAATCTGACGCGCTGGTGCGAAAAGGCTGCCGCCGGCAATTCCATGGCCGCGCGCGTCGGTGCGCTGATCGACGCAAAAACCGGCAAGGCCAGGGATGGCGCGATCACCAAGGTCGACGACAACACGGTCAAGCTGAAGCTGAACGAACCGGACATCTCGCTGATCCCGAACTTCACCGATTATCCAGCGCTCGTGGTCCATCGCAACTTCGACGCCGACGGCGCCAATCCGATCGAGAAGCCGATCGGCACCGGGCCGTTCGAACTGGTGTCCTATTCGGTCGGCCAGAAAGCGGTCGTCAAGCGTCGGGAGACTGGCAAATGGTGGGGCGGTGAAGCGCTTCTCGACGGCGTCGAATTCATCGACTACGGAACCGATTTCAACGCGTCGATAAATGCATTCGACTCCGGCGAAATCGATCTCAACTTCGAGACGCCCGCCGACTTCATAGACATCCTCGACAAGATGGGGCTGGTAAAATCGGAGGTCGCGACAGCGACCACGCTCGTTGCCCGGACCAACGTCACGCACAAGCCCTACGACGACAAGCGCGTCCGCAACGCCCTGCAAATGGCCGTCGACAACCAGGCGGTGCTCGAACTTGGCTATGCCGGGCGAGGGACTGTTGGTGAAAACCATCACGTCAGCCCGATTCATCCGGAATACTTCGCGCTGCCCAAGAAGACACGTGACGCCGCGGGCGCCAAGAAGCTGATGGCCGAGGCCAAGCAGGCCGACTTCGAGCATGAACTGATCACCGTCGAGGACGATTGGCAAAAGAATACCGGCGACGCTATTGCCGGCCAGTTGCGCGACGCCGGGATCAAGGTGAAGCGCACCGTGCTGCCGGGTTCGACTTTCTGGAACGACTGGACCAAATATCCTTATTCCATGACCATTTGGTACATGCGCCCGCTTGGCGTCCAGGTGTTGGCGCTGGGCTATCGCACCGGCGAGGCCTGGAATGAAACCGGCTACTCGAATCCTGATTTCGACGCCAAGCTCAAGCAGGCTCTCTCGCTCATCGACGTGGAAAAGCGCCGCGAGGTCATGAAGGACATCGAGCAGATCCTCCAGGATTCGGGCGTCATCATTCAGCCGTTTTGGCAGAAGCTGTTCAGCCACATGAACGAGAAGGTGAAGAACTACGCTGTCCACCAAACCTTCGAGATGGATCTCCAGAACGTCTGGCTGAACGCCTGAGTTGCCAGCAGAGGACGCGTTGCAGGATTTCATGGACCGCAAGAAAGCCGACAGGCAAGATGCGTGGTACTGATAGCTTCCGTCAGTGAACAATCGGGGACACGCATGAAACTGCCACTTTTTGTTGCCGCGCTTTCGATGGCCTTGCCGGCGGCCGCGTTTGCCGGCCCTGCTGCCAACGCCGTGAAGTTCTTCTATGTCCCGTCGGTCAAATTCGAGGCCGATGCGCAATATCGCGACCGCTTCACCGCGCCGGTGACGAAACTGTTCGAACTGAACGACAACGCGGCAAAGAACCATCCGGATGAAGTTCCCTGCATCGACTTCGCCCCTGGTCTCGATGCGCAGGACTATGACGAGAAGACCGTGGCCAAGACGCTGACGCTGGCCGAAACGCTGGATGGCGACAGCGCCGAGGTGACGGCGACGTTCAGCCTTTTCCCGGAAGGCGATGATTCCAAACGCGAAATGGTCTGGTCACTCAGGAAGATCGATGGCCAGTGGAAGGTCGCCGACATCACCTCGAAGACCAGCGGCTGGACGCTGAGTGCGCTCGAATGTCTGGCCGGGCAGACCCCGGAGTGATGCCGTGCTCCGCTGCCGTCCCTGGGTTCTGGCGACTGCGTGCCTGCTGGCCGGATTGAGCAGCGCCGCCGCTCAGGGCCTGTTGGGCGCGCCGCCCGCAGACGCGCCGGCCGACAACGCGGCACCTCCGCCGGCAGAGTCGCCGGCAGAAAACGCACCGGCCGCACCCGTGCAGCCGGGCTCGCCGACGGCGGTGGTGAAGCCGTTCTACGAGCATGCCAGGCTCGAGGTCGATCCGGCTCAGCGGGGCCATTTCACCGATCCGGCAAAGTCGGTGCTGGACAAGAGCGACGCGCTGCGGAAGTCGGGGCAGGGCGAGTGCCTCGATCCCAACATGGCGCTCGACAATGCCGAATACGACGAGGCGGAGATCGACAAGAGCCTGAAGACCATCGAAGCGGTCAAGGGCGACCAGGCCAAGGTCGTTGTCGCTTTCGTCGCCTCCGGCAATCCGCACCGGCTGGAATGGAAGCTCAAAAAGGTCGACGGCGACTGGAAGATATCGGACCTGCTCTCGGTGACAGGCGAATGGGCGCTCAGCCAATACCAGTGTGAGTGAGAACGGAACCGATGAAGATCAGCAACATCCGCGTCACCCACGTCAACGTCCCGCTCGATGCTCCGTTCTGGTGGACGGCTGGTCTCTACGGCGGCGCCTCGAAATCGATCATCGAGGTCGAGACGGACGAAGGCGTGGTCGGACTGGGCGAGGCGCCATGGTGGCATTTCGGCGAGGTGATCAAGGCCGAGATCGCGCCGGCGCTGATTGGCGCCGATCCGCTCGACATCGCCGACTGCGAGGCGCGCTGTGTGCCGCCCTGGCAGATCACCGCCAACACCGGCGAGAACGCAGCCACGGTGGCGTTCGGCGCCATCGAACTGGCGCTCTGGGATATAAGAGGCAAGGTCTTCGGCATGCCGCTCTATAAGCTGCTCGGCGGCGCGGTGCGCAAGGACATTCCGTTTTCGGAATATTTCGCCTTTCGCCCCGCTCAAGGCGGAGCCGGCGGCGAGATGACCGCCGAAGCGATCGTCGACTATTGTCTCGGCATGCGAGAACAGCACGGCTCGACGATCTTCGAGGGCAAGCTGATCATGGGCGATCCCGAGCTCGAGATCAGGACAGTGCGCATGCTGCGCGAGGCGCTTGGCGATAAGGCGCAGATCAAACTCGATTCCAACATGCAGTGGTCGCTGACCACAGCGCGCTGGGTACTGCGCGAGATCGAGCCGTTCAACATCCGCAATTACGAGGATCCGGTCGCGACCTTCGAGGAGATGGCAGCGCTGCGCCAGCATTCGCGCATTCCGTTCTCCACGCACATCCCGGATCTCAGACGGGCAGTCGCGCTCGGTGCGCCGGATTACTTCGTCTGCAATTTCGCAGCACTCGGCGGATTGTCGAAAACTCTGAAATTCATCGCCGCCTGTGAGGCGATGGGCAAGGGGTTCTGGTGCTATTCGAACGATCTCGGCATCATGACATCGGCTTATCTGCACGTCGTGGCGGCGACACCGTGGATCACCGAAGCATCGCAGTCGCTGTTTCGCTGGCAGATCGGCGATGTCATCAAGGACGGTCCTTTCCGCCAGACGGGCAATACGGTGCGCGTGCCGGAGGGTGACGGGCTGGGCGTCGAACTCGATCCGGCTGCGATGAAACGCTGGGCGGGCCACTTCGCCGAACACGGGCCGATGGGCCATTTCAGCGACCCGAACAATCCCGGCCGCTACCGGCGGCTCCCGCTCAACTGATGCAACGTATTTTCCTCAGAAACTCAGGCTCACCCGCGCCCGCGATAGGGGGCGACGCCGGTGTCGGGCAGCCACACACCTTCCGGCGGGGCGCCCGTCTGCCAGAACACGTCGATCGGAATGCCGCCGCGCGGATACCAGTAGCCGCCGATGCGCAACCACAATGGCTTGGTCGCGGCGATGATGCGGCGGCCGATCATGACGGTGCATTCTTCGTGGAACGCGCCATGGTTGCGAAACGAGGTCATGAACAGCTTGAGCGACTTCGATTCCACCAGCAGCGCATCGGGTGCGTAGTCGACGACGATATGGGCGAAGTCCGGCTGGCCGGTGACCGGGCAGAGCGAAGTGAATTCCGGGCAGGTGAAGCGAACGATGGCCGGCGGGCCGTCGCCGCGCGAAAATGGCACGGTTTCCAGGACTGCCGCTTCAGGGCTCTGTGGCGCCTCGACGTTGGTGCCGAGCTGGGTGAGGTTTTTCGTATCGGTCATGAGCAGGTTCCTTGCTGCATGTCGCCCAAAACTGCGCAGCGATTTTGGGATAGCGACATGCGTAAAAACAAAAATTTGCCGCTCATTAGCACAATTTGAAACAGCAGGAAGACGATGACTAACAACGACCCGCTCCTCCAGCCCTATCAGCTCAAGCATCTGACGCTGAAGAACCGGGTGATGTCGACCAGCCATGAGCCGGCCTATTCTGAGGACGGCATGCCAAAGGAGCGGTACCGGCTCTACCATGCCGAAAAGGCCAAGGGCGGCATGGCGCTGACCATGACCGCCGGCTCGGCGATCGTCTCGCGCGACAGCCCGGCCGCCTTCGGCAATCTGCATGTCTATGACGACCGCATCGTGCCGTGGCTCGCCGAGCTTACCGATGCCTGCCACGAGCATGACTGCAAGGTGATGATCCAGATCACCCATCTCGGCCGCCGCACCGGCTGGAACAAGGCCGACTGGCTGCCGGTGCTGTCGGCTTCGCCGGTGCGCGAACCGGCGCATCGCGCCTTTCCCAAGATTATCGAGGACTGGGATATCGAGCGCATCGTCGCCGACTACGCGGCGGCCGCCCAGCGCTGCCAGGCTGCCGGCCTCGACGGCATCGAATTCGAGGCCTACGGCCACCTGATGGACGGCTTCTGGTCGCCGGCCACCAACCAGCGCGACGACGATTTCGGCGGCTCGCTCGACAACCGGCTGCGCTTCACCGGAATGGTGCTCGATGCGGTGCGTGCCGCGGTCGGCGAAAAGTTCGTCGTCGGCATCCGCATGGTCGCCGACGAGGATTTCGAGAAAGGCCTGTCGAAACAGGAAGGCGTCGAAATCGCCAGGCGGCTGGCCGGCTCCGGCAAGGTCGATTTCCTCAACATCATCCGTGGCTCGATCGAGACTGATGCCGCGCTGACAAAAGTCATTCCGGTGACCGGCATGCGGTCGTCGCCGCATCTCGACTTCGCCGGCGAGGTGAGGGCGGCGACGAAATTCCCGACCTTCCATGCTGCGCGGATTTCCGACGTCGCCACCGCGCGTTACGCCATCGCCACCGGCAAGCTCGACATGGTCGGCATGACGCGCGCCCATATCGCCGACCCGCACATCGTCAAAAAAGTGATGGAGGGCCGCGAGCACGAGATACGTCCTTGCGTCGGTGCAACCTACTGCCTCGACCGCATCTATGAGGGCGGTGAGGCGCTGTGCATCCACAATGCGGCAACGGGCCGCGAGGCTGATATCCCGCATATCATCCCGAAAACCGAGGGACCGAAGCGAAAGGTGGTCGTGGTCGGCGCCGGCGCCGGCGGGCTGGAGGCAGCGCGGGTCGCCGCCGAGCGCGGGCACCAGGTAACGGTGCTGGAAGCATCGAGCCAGGCCGGCGGCCAAGTGCGGCTGGCAACGCAGAACCCGCGCCGCAAGGAATTGATCGGCATCATCGACTGGCGGTTGGCCGAGCTGGACCGGCTCGGCGTCGAGATCCGCTACGACACCTGGGCGGAGAAGGACGACGTGCTGGCGCTGTCGCCGGACGTGGTGGTGATCGCCACCGGCGGCCTGCCGCAGAACCCGCCTCTGACTGCGGGCGACGATCTCGTCACCTCGAGCTGGGACATCATGGCCGGCAGCGTCAAGCCGGCCGAGAACGTGCTGCTCTATGACGACAATGGCGGCCATCAGGGCATGGGTGCTGCCGAACTGATCGCCAACAGCGGCGCCAGGCTGGAGCTGGTTTCACCAGAGCGCTTCTTCGCGCCGGAAATGGGCGGCATGAACCATGTGCCTTACATGCGCGCCTTCCAGGAAAAGGGTGTCACGGTGACCATCAACACACGGCTGCGTTCGGTGCGGCGCGAGGGCAACCAGCTGATCGCCGAGCTCGCCTCCGACTTCGCTGATGGCTGGCGCGGAGAGCGCCGCGTCGACCAGGTGGTGGTCGAGCACGGCACGCTGCCGCTCGACGATCTCTATCTGGCGCTGAAGCCGCTGTCGAAGAACGCCGGCGCGATCGACTACGAAAAGCTGGTCAATGGCGGCGACATCTTTCCCGTGCGCAATCCTCACGCCGGTTTCGTGCTCTTCCGCATCGGCGATGCAGTAGCCTCGCGCAACATCCACGCCGCCATCTATGACGGCATCAGGTTCGGCTTGCGAATCTGAGGAATATTTTGGATTGATTGGTGGCGCGCAGCCGAACCTCCGTACGGAGAGCCACCACGGTACTTCGGCTCGTTCTGCGCGCCGCGCACGCCGCCGGCTTGCGGCCGGACACCGTACGATCTTGCGATTGCGGCAGGCCGCTCAAAACATCCTGGCGGTAGCCATGCAGAACACGGTGATGACCAGCAGCCCGCCGGCGATGCGTTCGCCTTTTGTCATCTTCGCGCGCAACTGGGTTTGCGTCGCCGCATCAGCGCCGGCCAACTGCCTGCTGGCGGAACCCACCAGTGCGCCCTGGACCCCGGCGGCAATCAAGGCAGTCAAGATGCCCAGCGCCAGGACCTTCTCCATCGAGCCGAAGGAGCCGTTGTGGAAGAAATACCAGAGCAGCAAACCCGTGAGGAAAACCACGCCGGCCGCGCCCATTTGCGGCCGGAAGAAACGTTCCGCCCGGATCTCCGGTTCGCGGGCAACCGCGATGGTGGTGCCGGCCCAGAACACACCCGCCATGACGTGAAGGCCGAGGACGATGATGTAGACATATTGCATGACCGCATTTCCTCTCTTGCCCACCGCTAACCATATGGATAGATATCAAATGATTAGATGTCAACGCATAAGCTCGAGCCGGTTCCATAGGCTTTGCCCTTGTTCTAGTGTCGGATCATGACGCCCTTTGACCGCCCGCCGATCGGGATGAATCTCGCCCGCACCGCCAAGCTGGTCGCGCAGGCTTTCGACGCTGCCCTGGTCGAGGCGGGGGGCACGCTGCCGGTCTGGGTGACTTTGCTGTCGGTCAAGTCGCGGGAGCTGGCCAACCAACGCGAGCTCGCCGGCATGATCGGTATTCGGGGCGCAACACTGACCCATCATCTCAACGCCATGGAGACGCAAGGCCTGCTGATACGGCGCCGCGATCCCGAAAATCGCCGGGTTCACCAGGTGGAGCTGACCCAAGCCGGAGAAGCGCTGTTCCTGAAATTGCGCACCGCCGCGTTAGCCTTCGACAAGCGGCTGCGGAAGGGATTATCCGACGACAGGCTGGCGGAGTTTGCACAGGTGCTGGCTGCGCTGCGGGCCAATGTCGAGAGCTAAGAAATTTAGGCTAGGAAACGCCATGCGCGAAATTTCGCTGAAGGATGCCAGGACTATACTCTCGGCGCTGCTCGATCAGGTCGTCGCGGGAGAACCGGCGGTCATCACGCGCCGCGGCAGCAAGCAGGCGGTCATTTTGTCATTTCAGAACTACGAAAAACTGGCGCGTGTGCCCAGCTTTGGACAATTGCCTGGCAGCATTTCCCGGTGATGAGGATGACCTACCGCCTCGGCTCATCAGGTCGGTTTGCAAGGCCGAACCATGACGGATCTACGCCCGGCTGCCCTGCAGCACCGTCAGCCTGGCCTTCTTGGGCGCTCGGGCCACCAGCCATTCGCGCACGCTGTCCGGTGGCATCGGGAACGCGATGGAATAGCCTTGCACCTGGTCGCAGCCGATCGCCATCAGCGAATCGAGCTCGGCTTCGGTTTCGGCGCCCTCGGCGACGATCGAGATGCCGAGACCGCGGGCGAGCTCGGTGAGGGCACGCACGATCTTGGTGTTGCCGCTGTTCTCGTTGATGTTCTGGACGAAACGGCGATCGATCTTCAGCCGGTCGATCTCGTTTGGATTGACATGGCTGAGCGATGCGTAGCCGGTACCGAAATCATCGAGCTCAAGATGGATGCCGGCGGCACGGATGTGCCGCAGCTTTGCCGCGATACCGGTCTTCTCGTCGTCGAGAATGACGGATTCGACGATCTCCAGCGATAGTTTGTGCGCGGGCAGGCCAGCCCTCTCCAGCGTCCCGAACAGGAAGACCTCGAAATCTGTCTCGCGCAGCTCCGAACCGGATACATTAACGGCGATCCGTCCGAAGGCGATGCCTGCGCGGTTCCATTCGGCTGCTTCGTCGATCGCCTTGGCAATAACGATGCGGCCGATCTCGGGCATCAAGCCACATTTTTCTGCGATCGGAATGAACTCGCCCGGCGCGATCATGCCGCGCTCGGCATGCCTCCAGCGAACCAAAGCCTCGATGCCACTGATAGCGCCATCCGACAGCGATACCTGCGGCTGGAAATAGACTTCGAACGCCTTCTCAGAGATGGCGGTCCTGATGTCGAGCTCGAGCTGCTTGCGATTATCGAGTTCGCGCCTCAGCTCATCGGAGAAGAACGACAAACTGCCGCCGCCCTGCTTCTTGGCTGAATACAGCGCCAGATCGGCATGGACGAGCAGGTCCTGCGCATTGTCGGCATCAATCGGGTAGACCGCAATCCCGGCACTTACGCCCGGATGGATCGTCGTGCCTCGGAATATGACCGGCTCATTGAGTTTGGCCAGCATGCGCCTGGCGACGATATCGATATCCGCGGTGCTGCCGGCGTCGTTGAGGACCACAACGAATTCATCGCCTCCGAGACGCACGTTGAGATCCGACGTCCGGCAGGAATCGCGCATACGCTGCGCGGCCACAACCAGCACATAATCGCCAGCGGTGTGGCCGAGCGTGTCGTTGATCTGCTTGAACCGGTCGAGGTCGAACTGCACCACGGCGACCCGCTCACGCCTTCGCTGCGCACCACTGATGAACGTATCGAAATGGTCGGTCAGGAAGGTACGGTTGTGCAGGCCGGTCAGCCCGTCATGCACGGCAATAAAGGCCATGGAATTGCGCGCATCGATCAACTCGCGCGTCCGGCGCAAGATGGCATTCGACATCGGCCGGAAAATGACAAGTGCCACCAGCAGGATGACGCCGATGGTCGAGTAGAACAATGTGCGGTGAAGATCGAGGAGCCTTTCGGAGCGCTGGTCCGCGTAGGCGCTGATGCGCTGGCCGAGTGCTGCGTAGCCCGACAATGTTGCGTTGGCTACGGAAGCGTCCAGGTTGACGCGCTCCTCTCCGCCCTTGTAACCGCCGCTGCCGATCGTGCTGAGCCGCGATTCGAACGAAGAGATCAGGCGCTCGCCATTGGCGATAAGCCCGACCGAGAAATAGTCGAGATGGTACGGCTTGGCGAAAAGCACGCTCTCGATCGATTTCGGATCGAACCTTGCCGGCGACACCGGATCCGCGGCGGTTCGTTCGAGCAGCAGATCGTAATTCTTCTCGAACTCCACCGTCGCTTGTTTGAGCGCGGTAACCAGGGCGCGCTCTTGATCGCGCGGGGCGCTGCCTGTGGCGCCGGCAAGGAAGACGATGCGCTGCGACAGGGCTTTTTGTGTGCTGACGATATCGAGCAGCGCCTGATTGTGCCGTTGGGTCGCCATCACCTGCTGCAGCAGGATGAAGGAGGCCACGACCATGGCGGCTATGATCAGCAGAGCCAGCCAGTAGCCGGATTTGATCAGGAGTATGAGCCTGCCCGAAACGGCGTGCACCGGCTGGTGTGACATTTTCTGAGGCGGCCTCTCGCCAACGAATTCTTGTGCGACAACCTTTGGCTTCAAAGTGTTAACAGCTTTGGGATGGCAACAGGCCGGCGGCGACGACCGTGGCGGGAAACCCGCAAAGTGGCTATTGCAATCTTTCGCGGCGCCTCTGCATTTGAACATCGTGGCCTCTGCCGTGCCATTGCCGCCACCGAAGCGGTCGCTTTTGCGATGGATTTTTCGTCCGCGCGGCGCGACAGTCCTCATCGATCTCAACAGGGCCTGATCATGACCGAAGCATTCCTTTCCCACATCGACAGCGAGCTTGAAGGACTGAAATCGGCAGGTCTCTACAAATCCGAGCGGGTGATAACCTCGACCCAATCGGCCGAGATCGAGGTGGGCGGCGAGAAGGTGCTGAATTTCTGCGCCAATAATTATCTCGGCCTCGCCGACAGCGCCGAACTGCGGGAAGCAGCCAAGCAGGCGCTCGACCGTTACGGCTACGGCATGGCGTCGGTGCGCTTCATCTGCGGCACGCAGGAAGAACACAAGCAGCTCGAGGCGACCATTTCTGATTTCCTCGGCATGGAGGACACTATCCTCTACGGCTCCTGCTTCGACGCTAATGGCGGCCTGTTCGAGACGCTGCTCGGCGAGGAGGATGCGGTCATCTCCGATGCGCTGAACCACGCCTCGATCATCGACGGCGTGCGGCTGTCGAAGGCAAAGCGCTTCCGCTACGCCAACAACGACATGGCCGATCTGGAGGCGCGGTTGAAAGACGCGAGCGACTGCCGGTTCCGGCTGATCGCCACCGACGGCGTGTTCTCGATGGATGGCACCAACGCCAATCTGAAGGGCGTCTGCGACCTCGCCGACAAATACGATGCGATGGTGATGGTCGACGACAGCCATGCAGTTGGTTTCGTCGGCAGGAATGGCCGTGGCTCGGCCG
>NZ_JAMYQV010000029.1:0-66832 GCF_040321065.1 Mesorhizobium sp. M0563 | reverse complement strand
GACCACCAAGACGACCTGCACCGGCGTCGAGATGTTCCGCAAGCTGCTCGACCAGGGCCAGGCCGGCGACAACATCGGCGCGCTGTTGCGCGGTGTCGACCGTGAAGGCGTCGAGCGCGGCCAGGTTCTGGCCAAGCCCGGCACCGTCAAGCCGCACAAGAAGTTCGTCGCCGAAGCCTACATCCTGACCAAGGACGAGGGCGGCCGTCACACGCCGTTCTTCACCAACTACCGTCCGCAGTTCTATTTCCGCACGACGGACGTGACCGGCATCGTGTCGCTGCCGGAAGGCACCGAGATGGTGATGCCGGGCGATAACATCACCGTCGATGTCGAGCTGATCGTGCCGATCGCCATGGAAGAGAAGCTGCGCTTCGCCATCCGTGAAGGCGGCCGCACCGTCGGTGCCGGCATCGTCGTCACCATCAAAGAGTAATCAACGCCGGCGTTGCCGGTCGAGATCGAATGCGAAAGGGCGGTCTTCGGGCCGCCTTTTTGATTCGAATAGATTAACCGCCTTGCTTCAAATCCTGTTGCAAGCGCCTCTGCCGTAACTAGTATAGGTTGCATCGAGGGGGCTGCCCGAATGGTTCCATGGCGCCGTTTGCATAGTCAGGCATGGTGGTCGTTAGGGCTGATCTGCCTGGTGTCGTTGCTCGCCATGGGCCACGCTGCCTTCGCAGCCGATGCCAAGAAATCCACGCCGGAAAAATCCACGCCGGATCTCGGCCCGACGATGCGGTTCGTCGTCGTCCGCAGCAGCGCGCCGGGCTGCGAGCCGACCTGTCCGGAATGGATATCGGCGGAAGGCTCGATAGAAGCCGGCACGCCGGCTCTGTTCAAACGCACGCTGAAGGCGCTTGGCGGCCGAAAGCTGCCGATCGTCGTCGATTCCCCCGGCGGCAATGTCGAAGCGGCGCTGACACTTGGTCGCCTGATCCGCAAGAACAAGCTCGATATCGCCGTCGGCAAAACCCGGTTCGTCGGCTGTCTGCCAAATGTGAAAAACTGCAAGGAAAACGACGGCAAGGGCGCCCGTTATTTCGGCGATGCCTATGCCGACGGCGCCATCTGCAATTCCGCCTGTCCGTTGATGTTTTCCGGTGGCATCCGGCGCGTGGTCGGGGAATGGGCCTTTCTCGGCGTCCATCAGATCACCACGACCTATATCCGGACGAAATTGCTGTACCGCACCACCTACCGCGTGGTGAAGGGTAAGAAGAAGATCCTCAACACCAAGGTCGTCAGCCGGAAGAACGCCGGCAGCTACAAGACCTACGAGATGAACAAGCCGCTGGAGCGGAAGCTGGCGGCCTATCTGAAGGAGATGGGCGTCGGCCTGGGCGTGCTCGAGACCATGAAAGGCACGCCGGCCAGCAGCATCCAGCAACTGGTTCCCTACGGCATGCTGCAAATGAATCTCGTCACCAGCTTGGATGCCGTCGACCTGCTGACCGCGCCAACCCTATGCAAATCCGATCCGTTGCCGGGGAGTTGCAGGGAGCTGCCGGCGCCGGCGAATATCGCGAAGCCGGCCGGCGAAGTGGTGGCGAACGCCGGGCCTGCACCCGCAGGGCACGAAACCACGCGGCCGAAGGAGGCCGCAGACATGCGCTTCGTGCTGGTCCGCGGCAGCAATCCGCTTTGCAATCCCAACTGCCCGGAATGGATCTCGGCCGAAGGCACAATTACCGCCGACACGCCCGAAAAACTGCGCCAACTGCTGGACGGCGTCGGCGACCGGCGTCTGCCCATCGTCATCAACTCGCCGGGTGGTGATGTGCTCGGTGCTTTGGCGGCCGGAAGGCTGATCCGCGAACGCAAGCTCGACGTCACCGTGGCGCGGACGGATTTCATTGGCTGCGAACCGCGGCAGGCCGACTGCACGGCCGAAGACGGCGTCTATAACGGACTGACGGTCGATGCCGGCGGCGCGTGCGGCTCGGCCTGTCCGATCATGCTCGCCGGCGGTGTCAAACGCCTCGTCGGCCCGCGTGCACAGTTGAGCGTGCATTCGGTAGGGCAGGAGCAAAAGGTCAAGGCCTATCTCGAGGACATGGCCATCGGCCCCGGTCTGTTTACCGCAATTCAGCTGAATTCAGTCGAACGGCAGCTCGAACTCGACACGATGCTGAAATACGGGCTGACAACCGGGCATCAATCGGCAGACGAATTGACAGGCCCCGGCATCTGCAGATCGGAGCCACAGCCCGAGAACTGCCGCGAAGCCTCGGGCGCCAAGGCTCAGGCCAGCACGCCGGTCAAATCGTAAGGCGGGCTTGATAGCTGCGAGCTGATCGTGCCGATCGCCATGGACGAGAAGCTGCGCTTCGCCATCCGTGAAGGCGGCCGCACCATCGGTGCTGGCGTCGTCGTCACCATTATAGAGTGATCGGCGCCGGCATTGCCGGTCGATGCGAAAGGGCGGTCTTCGGGCCGCCTTTTTCGCTTACTGACTCGAGGCAGAACAATCTTGCGCGGGTGTTTCAAAGCTATTGCAACCACCATTGCCGCAACTATTATAGGTTGCATCAAGGGGGCTTTTGCCAAGCGTGGTTTCGGGACGCCGTTTAGATAGCGTGGCAAGGTGGTGGCGCGGGCTGCTGGTTATTGCCATGGCGATGGCTGCCTTCGCCGCAAAGGCCGAGGATGTCTTCCCGAAATGGTCCGATCCGACGACTTGGACCGATCCGAAGCTATTATCCGATGATCTCTCGCCGATGCGATTCGTCGTCGTGCGCAGCAACGCGACCGGCTGCGAGTCTAACTGTCCGGAATGGATTTCGGCAGAAGGCGCCATCGAAGCGGGCACGCCAGCGCAGCTCAAGCGCATATTGAAGACGCTCGGCCGCCGCAAACTGCCGATCATCGTCAATTCCCCGGGCGGCAATGTCGATGCTGCGCTCCAGCTTGGTCGAATAATCCGCAAAAACAAGCTCGATATCGCCGTCGGTACGACCAAGTTTTCCGATTGTTGGCCCGGGATGAAAGATTGCCGGGCCAATGACGGCAAGGGCGCAGCATATTTCGGCATTGCGTCTGACGGGGGTGCCATGTGCAACTCCGCATGTCCGCTGATGTTTGCCGGAGGCGTCGGACGCGTGGTCGGCGGTTGGGCCTATCTAGGCGTCCATCAGATCACTACGACCTATTTCCGCACAACACGGCACTATCGAACCACCTATCGAGTTGTGCGGGGCAAAAAATATAGGATCACCACAGAAACCATCACTCAAGACAATGCCGGCTACAAGACCTATGAGATGAGCAAGGCGCTTGAGAGGAAACTTTCGGCCTATCTCAGGGACATGGGTGTCGGACGGGGCGTAATCGACAGAATGAAGGCCACGCCCGCCAGCGACATCCGGCAGATCGCCCTCGACGACATGCTGACGATGAAGCTGATCACCAGCAGGGACTCCCTCGACATACTTACGCAGGCGGGCATATGCCAGCGGAGTCCTGCGCCGCCGAACTGCAGGGAGGTCCCTGCGAATGCCAAGCCGGCCAAGGTGGCAGCAATCGAAGCGAAGGCCGGACCGTCTCAGCCGGCTCAAGTCCCACTTTCTCAGCTGGCCAAGGAGGCACCTGCTCAGCCGGTCGAGGCAGTGCCAGGAAACGAGGCGCCGGACAAGGGCTTCATACTCGTTCGCGGCAGCGATCCGATGTGCGAGCCCCACTGCCCGGAATGGATGTGGGCTCGGCCGCTCGTGGCAGTGCCGGGGAACGGGGCACCCGAGATGCGCTTCGTTGTGGTTCGCCGCAGCAATTCGTCCTGCAATCCCGACTGCCCGGAATGGATCTCGGCACAAGGCGTAATCACGAGCCAAACCCCGCAGAAGCTGGGCCAGTTGCTCGCTACGCTTGGCAGCCGGCGGCTGCCTATAGTGGTGAGCTCGCGAGGCGGCGACTTGTTCAGCGCTCTGGCGATGGGGCGACTTATCCGTGAAAAGAAGCTCGACGTCGCCGTTGCCCGTACCGATTTCGTTGGCTGCGACCCGGAAGAGTGGAATTGCTTGGCCAAAGATGGCGCCTATGCCGGAGTGGCCAGCGATGCGAAAGGCGACTGCGATTCGGCCTGCGCGCTGATGCTGGCTGGGGGCGTCAGGCGGCTTGTCGGTCCACGGGCGCTACTCAGCCTTTACCTGATGGGACAAGCCCAGCTGATCAAGGCTTACCTTGACGAGATGGCAATCAACCGTGATCTGTTCATGACGCTTCAGCGCATTTCGGTCGAGCGTCAGCTCGAACCTGACGTGATGCTGAGGGCCGGACTGACGACTGGGCCGCAATCAGTGGACGAGCTGACCGGTGCCACCCTGTGCAGATCGGTGCCGAAGCCTGACAATTGCCGCGTGGTGCTCTCGCCCAATGCGCAGGCCGAGGCGCCCGCCAAATTGTAGGGGCGCGTCGGTTTCGGAAGCTGGCCATCGAGACAGGTTGAGCGATGCTGGATGTTTCCGCTATCGTCCGGCGTGGTAGAAGACCAGCCAGGCGAGGGATCGCAAATGAGCCAGGACGTCCCGACATTGTTCGAATGGGCCGGCGGCACCGAAGCGCTGAACCGCCTGACCCAGACCTTCTACGACAACGTCTCTCGGGATCCCATTGTCGGGCCGGTGTTCAAGCATATGTCGGCGGACCATCCGGCCCACGTCGCGGCCTTCATCGGCGAAGTTTTCGGTGGACCGAAAACCTACAGCGAAAAGCATGGCGGCCATCGCGAAATGGTGATGCATCACCTCGGCAAGCATCTGACGGAGGAGCAGCGCCGGCGCTGGATCAATCTCCTCGCCGACGCCGCCGACGAGATCGGGCTGCCTGACGATCCCGAATTCCGCTCGGCCTTCATGGCCTATATCGAATGGGGATCGCGGCTGGCCAAGATGAACTCCAACAAAGGTCCGACCTGCGATCCCGAGGCGGAACCAATGCCGGTCTGGGGTTGGGGCGTGCCGGGCGGCCCCTACAAGCCGCCTTCGGGAAACTGACCGGGCGCGAATCGGTCGAAAACCCTGCCGGCCAGGAAAACGGGTGGCTATGGAGGTCTCGGTCCTCCAGGCTAACCGTTTAAAGTCGCCGTCGACTGGGGCCACACTGAAAAACCGGAGGCTTTGCGATGAGATCGGAAGGCACGAAAAATTCAGGCAGCACCTTTGACGGCAGCCGCGGAACCCGAAATCCGTTCGGTGTCATGGATGTCCCCACTCCCGACGACGAGGAGGTGTCGGCGTTCGCCGCCGGCGTAAAACTGGAGGAAGCTGCAAGCGATGAAAACGCCGAAGCCTGGGGCACCGAAAGCGACCGCGACCGCAACGACACGATCGAAGGCAGCTGGTCCAGCCGTTGGAACGGCGGTGCCGACCCCACGATTCCAGGCGACAGCAAGGGTAAATGGAAGTCTGGCCGGGGCGAGCTGAAGACCGCGGGAGAGAGAGTTTACCTGCTGTTCGATTGGCATGATGGCATGCGCAAGGGGCTCATCGACGCGCGGCGCGAGGGTGCGAAAGGGCTGGTGGGAAAATACATCAACCTGACCGACCCACGAATCGTGCGTCCCTGGGTCGGTTTGATCGTCAGCAATCAACGGATCGACGGGAAATGGCCGGGAGGACGCCTCGACTTTCGAAGATGAAGGCTGGGCAGCGCACACCGCTCTTTACAGAGCGCGCGGAAGCTTTTAGGAAGCGCCTGCTGCGCCGACATGCGCATACGGGCATAGCTCAGTTGGTAGAGCGGCGGTCTCCAAAACCGCAGGTCGTAGGTTCGAGCCCTGCTGCCCGTGCCATTTCCTCAAGGAAATCAGGCACTTATAAATCGCCTTGCTTGGCGAGGACGCCGAAAGTAGCCTTACACATCTCTTGCACAAACTTGCACGTGCTCAGGGAGTGTCTGGCAGTGGCGGAAAAGCACACGATTCTGGAAGGCAAAGTTCACGTCTATCGGCGCAACGACAGCCCGATTTGGCACTGTTCGACGTTCCTCAAAGGCAAAAACTGGCGGGTCAGCACCAAGGAAGACAGCTTGGCCAAGGCCAAGGACTGGGCCGAGGACTGGTATTTCGGCCTGAAGGATAAGGGCCGGCGCGGCGAGCTGGTGGGCGAGAAGACCTTCAAGGATGCCGCAGACCAGTTCATCACGGAATACGAGGTGCTGACCGACGGCGAGCGCAACGCCCGCTGGGTCCAGGACCATTATCGAAGGGTTCGTGCCTATTTGGTGCCGTACTTTGGCAAGATGGGCCTCTCCACCATCAATGCCGGCACGGTGCAGGAGTATCGCATCTCCCGGCTGACGCCGGAGGAGGGTAAGAAACTCCCTTCGCGCAGTACCCTTCACCACGAAACCGTGACCTTGCGCCTGGTCCTGAAAACCGCCCTGCGCCACCGCTGGATGGCGCATCTGCCCGACATCTCGCAACCCTACAAGAAGTCCGCCAAGGTGGTGCATCGCGCTTGGTTTACCCCAGAGGAGTACAAACAGCTGTACCAGACGACACGTGCCCACGCTCATGATGCACGTGCAGTTAGCCTCAAAGCGCAGAAGGGCGAGCAGGCGCACCGTGTCTGGCTGGCCGAGCAGCTTCACGACAAGATACTCTTCCTGACAAATACCGGTTTGCGACCGGACGAGGCCAACGGGCTGGAGTATCGGGACGTGGAGGTTGTTAAGGACGGACCAACGGGTCAGAAAATCCTGGAGATCCAGGTGCGGGGCAAGCGCGGGGTAGGGTACTGCAAGAGCACGTCGGGCGCCGTGTTCCCGTTCGAGCGCATGGTGGCGCGGAACAAGCCCAAACCCACTGACCGAATCTTTCCGGTCGACCATAAAAAGCAGTTCAACGCGATCCTCGGCAGGCTCGGCCTCAAGCTGGACCGGGAGGGCAATCGGCGGACGCTGTATTCGCTCCGGCACAGCTACATCAGCTTTCGATTACTGGAGGGCGCCGACATCTACCAGGTCGCCAAAAACTGCCGGACAAGCGTCGAGATGATCGAGAAGCACTATGCCGTGCACCTCAAGAACCGCCTCGATGCGGCGGCCATCAATGTCCGCAAGCCCAGGCCCGGTCAGAAGGCGAAGGCAGAGAGGCCCGAACGAATTGAGGATTAGGGCACTCGCCGGGTAGCCGCTTAAGAGGACGAACGTGAAAGATTCGAGCCATGTAAACAGCGCACTTACGCATCGCCCAATGTGTACGCATTGGACGAAATTTGCGATGCGTTGCTCGGTTTTCTAACCGCTGGCGAAACGCCAATCGGAGAAAACCGGCAAGTGCGCCAGGGGCAAGCCCCTTGGAACCCCGCTGCGCACCCAGAGCAGCTTTTCAACTTGACTGTGCGCTGAGGCCCGACAAAGTGCGGGATAGGCAGGGTGGACGGATGGCGATCTTTCATCTCCACGTCAAAAACATCAGTCGCGGTGACGGCCGGTCGGTTGTCGCTGCCGCCGCCTATCGGGCAGGCGAAACGCTGCCGAACGACGCCGAAGAACGTGAGAGCGCTTTTGGCGGCCGGCGCGACGTTGTCCATGCCGAGATCCGGACGCCGGCTGGATCTCCCGGCTGGATGGGTGACCGCGCCAAGCTCTGGAATGCCGTCGAAGCCGCCGAAAAGCGCAAGGACGCACGGCTTGCCAAGGAAATCGAATTTGCGCTGCCGCGTGAAGTCGCTCCGCGAATTTGGCTGGAGCTGACGGCCACCATGGCCGACGCGTACACGCGTCAAGGTTATGTCGTGGATTTTGCGATTCACGAGGACGGCAGGAACAACAATCCTCATGCCCACCTGTTGCTGACAACGCGTCGGATCACGGCGGGAGGCTTCGCCGAAAAGCGTCGTGAAGCCGACGGACTTCGCTTCGTTACCGAGGCGCGTGCCATGTGGGCCCGGATTGCTAACGCCAGCTTCGCCAGTGCCGGGCTCGATGCCCGCATTGATGCCCGCAGCCATGCCTCGATCGATCCGGCGCAACACGCCGGTCGGCACTTGGGTGCCGATCGCCAGGCGCGACGGGCACGGCGGGCGCAGATCGACCTAGAACGCATCGCCACAGTCCGACAGGAGCTGAGTATGCCTAACCCGCTAGCCGACTTGTATCCGCACTTGTCTCTGAGGCGTGATTGGCCGCCTGAAAGCCGCGAGCCTGCGCCGGACATGAGTGAGCATGAGCGTGACGAATTCTGGCTCTATTGGCAGTCGCGGGATCACGAGCAGGGCGATCCTGCTGCCGAGCGCGATCGGCCTGTGCTGAATCCCGAAGGTGATTTGATACCATCGCATGAACTGGAAGCGGCGCAGGACAGGATGATTGCCGAGGTCGAGCAACCGGCTGGGCACTATCCGCTGCCCAACGATCGGGAGCTTGCTGCCGAGAACGACAGGGCGTGGTGGGTCAGCACCCACCACCACCGGCAGCCGGAGAACGAACATGACACGCCTGACCGGGACCGTGATGCCTGGTGGCGGAGCCGCTAGTTTACCGTGTCTTTTGGAATGCGCTTGGAGGGCAACATCTCAGCCAGCATGTTCCGTCGTACGCGGGTTGCGGCATCGCTGGGTGGCAAACCGTCCCTATAAATTCCGAGCTTCCGGCGACGGTACAGCATATATGCATAGTAGGGTCGTTTCACCATGTGAAACCAGAACCATTGTGGCCAATCGCTCCACGGGCGGTGCTTTGCCAAAGCAAGTTCGTAGTCTAATCTTCTGATCCAATGGGGGCGCACGGTGGAAGTAGGACATTATTCCTATGCCCTGTCAAAGGGATTGCCATGGCGAAGAATTCGGATCCGGAAGCAGACATGCAGAAGCTGACAACGCGGATGGTTCAGCTCAACCGCCAGTTTGACGAGCTTTTTGGGCGCTGCTTTGAGCGGCCTGACCTAGCCTATGAGAAGTGGCAAAAGTCGGCCTTAAACGACGCGCATTCGTACGAACTCCTGAAGAATCACCTCTTCTCGCTGGGCGAGATGCCCCGCGATGAAACGAGGAAGGAGCACGCCATTGACGCGAGCTTGCAGCTCCCGGCGATATTCAAGGAGTATCGTGGGCTCCGCGACAAGTTGGACGAATTGCGCACCGTGGACCCGGTGCGTTTCGATGGCCTGCAAGGCCAAATGCGAGCCGACTCCGAACCGTGGTGGGTCACGCGAAAAGCCGGAGCCGCTGACTCCAACCAGCACCAGCATGAGCGCGTTGTAGACCGCCAGTGGGAGCGAGATCGCTAGCGCTGCGGGATCAAGCGGCACTTTTCCGGGAAAGCGTTTTCAGATGCGCGCCGCTTCGAAGGGCATCGGTCCGGCGTTTGAGAGTAGGGTGAGTGCTGAACAGAGAGCCCATCTTGCCGCCGCGGAACATCAGGTAGCCGTACTTGTTTTCGATCCCGGTCGGCTTGGCCGGTATGCCATGGAGGCGCTCAAGAGCGCCAATCATGGCCTCCGGTGAAGCAATCCTGGCACCGATGGCATCGGCCTTGAACTCACGGGCACGCGACAGCCCCTTCACCATAAGCTCGGACCCGGCGAAAAGCGTATGCCTCGCCAGCATTCCCATTGCCGCGCTCAGCTGCGTCACACCGCGCCCATGGCGCTTTTCCTTTGTCGCCTGCGCCACCACTTCCGTGGCGATGATCGCCACGAAATTTGCCACATGAGCCATCATGGCCTGGAACCCTTCGGCAAATTGCATCCGTTCAACGTCGTTGTAGACGACATGCCCGAGTTCGTGACCGATCACCGCGTCCAGCTCCTGCGGTGAAAGGAGGTGCAACAGAGGTTTGCCAATAACGACCGCCGCCTCTTTGCGTGTTCCCATGGCAAAGGCATTGGTGACATTCACCACGCCGACGACCGGCGGCCTGATTCCAAGCGTTGCGGCATGTCCGGCGACACGCTGCGCGAGCGGGTGGCTGGCGTCGAGATACTGAACGCCGAAAGAACTGCCGACCATGGCCTTGGCCCGGGAAGTAAACCTGTTGCCGTAAATAAGGCCGGCAACCGCCAATATTCCGCCGATCACCCATCCCGGGCCACCCGGCCGCATATGCACCAAGGGAACACCGTGCGAGCCGCCCATTACCAGCCATTGAATGAATACGCAGGTAAACAGGACGGATCCTGCCAGGACGAGGGGGGTGCTGACGACGTTCCGGCTTAAGGAGGTCAGGTCAAGTTCCCGATTTTCGTCCGGCGCGGCAGCCTGGTGGCGCCTTGCTGCGACATCAGGCCGATCGCGCACCAAGGCCCGTCTCGCGATTTTGAACAGGACAACGACCTGCCAAATCGTAAGGCTCAGATCGACGATCACGAACGGGCCCGGCCAAGAAAAGTGGGGCGGCAGCGGCAGCACAACGCTCGGGTAAAGCCCGAAACCGAAAATGGCATACCAGCCGAGCCTCAGCGACGTGGCGGCCAAATACCTCACAGCCAAGGGCTTAACTTCGTCGAACAAGGGACCAGAGATCATACCGTTCCTCATACTTTGCGATTGGCTGGTGGAGTGACGCGATCACGGCAGGCTTGCCCCAGAAACCAGGGCACGAGTCTGGCCTGGATCGGGCGGACGCCACGCGCAAAGACAAGGCCTGTGCGGGTCTGGTCCGCGGCCAAGCCACTGAGCAGTTCCGTCACTTCGTCCGGCGTCAGGAGGGGACGGCCGGAATAAGCGATGCCGTGATTGACCGAGCCCGTTCCTGCCCCATTGCCACTGAAGATCGGGCCGGTCGAGGCGCTGTTGCTGGTGCCCGCTGTCCGGTAACCGCGCGTCTGGTCGCCGAGGAAGTCCGAAATCGTCAACGCTGTATAGTGTTCGTCCGTTCCGAAGAACGTTTTCACCGACGTATTGAAGAACGTCTTCCACCCGCCCGGGTAATGTTCTTCCAGCGTGGGCACGTCCTGAAGGAAGAACCAGAGGCGGACGCCGGCGCCGGCATGCGTGCGGATTGCGTCGCGGAAGCGCGGAAAGGGACCCAGGCTCAGGAACTCATCGAGGATGAAGAGGACGGGTATGTCCGGGATGGTTTCATTCTGGAGCATCGCGTCCAGGGCCGTCGTGAGTGTGATCCTCAGGAACGCGGCGTACGCGGACATCTTGTGGAACGGCACGTTGATGTAGACGGTCGCCGGTGCATCCTTCAGCGAACGGAAATCAAACGACGCCACCGAGGTGGCGCGATGGAGTCCCGGGTCGTCCCAAAGCGCGAACTCGGTGTTGATGGTGTCACGGAGGTTCGGAATGGATTTGCTGCGGTCCTTGCCGAGGACGATGTTGGCGGCGTTCGCGATCGCAGGGTTGCGCGAGGCGGCCATGGTCTTGATCGCCTCGGTGAAGAGGTCGAGTGGAGAGGCCGTAATACGCCGCACCTCGGCCATGTTGCGATGGCCCGGCGGCCCCGCCTCGGTTACGAACATGATGATGGCGGTAAGGACCGCGATGGCATCCTTGCGGAAGAAGTCCGGCGCGTACTGATCCGGCGGCATGATCAGATCGGCAAGCGCTTGGGCGTCGGAAAACGAGGCCACGCCGTCGAGGGGGTTGTAAGCGTCGGTTTCGGACTGAAAAGGTGAAATCCGATAGACCGGCCCGACGTTCCTCCGGCGCCAGGCGGCCGTTTGGGCGTAAAGCTCGCCCTTAGGGTCGAGCACCACACATGAGCCCTTGTAGCGGACCAGGTTGGGGATAATCGTCGTCGTCGATTTGCCGGTGCGTGTCGGCGCCACGGTCAGGAGGTGCCCTTCGCCATCCCAGTGGATCTGGCCGGCAACGGCGCCGCCGAGGGCGGGATCCTCGAAGGTCCCGATCAAAATCGAAGACGGGCTATCGAATTTCGCCGTAGGGTGCAGCAGGTCGGCTTTCAGGAGATCGGTGGCATCAGCCCATCGCGCCGAACCATGCAGCGGCGGCGGGTTGGCAACCGCCTCATCAACGCGCCGTTTCTCCTCGCGCTGCTCGTTTTCGATCCGTTTGCGCGCCCGGTGTTGGGCGAACATGTTGGTGATGGCGGTGCCGATTTTGAACCCGGTGGAAAGGCCTTCGGTGGCCGCCCCTTTACGGGACGATCCGAATAAGTCGACTCCCTTCAGGGGATCGAAATCCTTGAACCAATCCGGCATGCCCCAGCCCCCGCTGACCGGACGATGTAACACCAAGAAACAGTTGGCATAAAGCCTCTTGGTAGGAGCGACTTGGATTTTTCTAGGCTATTCTCAAATTAACAGCAGAACTGCTGTTTCCAGAGGCCTCCGGAAGCGGAGGCAAGAAACAAAAGAGGGGATGAACATCCCTTGCCTCTTGCCAGGCGTACGCCTGCTCCTGTCTTCCTGTGTTCACCACGTAATCTCAAGTTCCGGATATTCCGCGACAATGGACGGGCGGAAATCATCCTGTTCGAGACGGGTCGGACGCCAGACGTATTCGAACTGCTCGGCATCGAGCCATTTCTCAAGCGCCTTGGCGGCCTCCGTATCGGAAAGGTCGAATGGAAACTCCTGCACCACACGGTAGCGCCGATGGCCTTGGAAGGCGGCCTCATCGATGGCGGCCGCGACCGTCGCGGGCTTGAAGAGCCTGTTGGCGTATTTTGTCCTCATATTGGCGGCCATGAGGAAATTGCCTTCCGCGCGTTTCATCAGAAGGCACTCCCGAGGTAGGTATCGGTGATTTTCAGGCGGCCATGGCCGAGCTCGGCGGAAATCCGGTGGCGCGCCGCGCGGTCGGCGTACCGTTCGTTTGCGGTCATGTCTGCCCAGGCTTTGCCACCTGCCAGCGGACAGGCATGCCCGGTCAGCACCGCATAGCGTTGCTGGGCATAGGCATGGCGGAATCCGTGGGTGTTGCGCAGGCCCGCCTTCAGTGTCTGGTACTCGAACCGCTTGAGGTGTTCGACATAGCTCATCTGCGCGGGGATCAGCGACCCGCCGCCAGGGACAAGGCGCATGATGTGTTCGAGGACCTGCCGCTGTTCCAGCGTGGTCACGGGCACGGTCCGTGCCCGGCCTCCTTTCGTCCAGCTCGCCTGCAAGGCGATCTGGTCGGCGCGGATGGCCGCCTGCGGCTGGAACTTCATGGCTTCCTCGCGCCTGAGGCCAAAGGCCACCTGGAGCAGAACCGACGCCTTGATATAGGGGCATTCGATGGTGGCGAGCTTGGTGTTGTCGAGGGATTGCGCGCGATTGCGCGTGACTTCGCCACGTTCGGCGACGCCGTACGCGGCGTTGTCCCGGTTGACCACGTTGACCTTGTTGATTTTCTCGGCCCACCACCGCAGCCAGGTGAGGCGGTTGCGGATGCTCGCGTCCGAGGTGTCGGTATCGAGCCATCGTTCGACAAGGGCCTCGACATGCTTGGGTTTGAGGGAGGTCGCGGACGGAAGCTTGTAGCCGAGGTCCACGAGGTCGTTGGCCATTGCGGACAGGCCGCGCCGGCGGTTGTTCTGCGTGCCGTAAGAGCCGTCCCGGTTGCGTTGGCACAGCCGCACCAGGTCCATGGTTAGATCGTCCATCTTGCTCGCTTTTTGTTTTTGGCTGAGTGTTGATGGCCGATGCACGTCCGTAGAGCGTGACACCCCGCGAAGGTCATTCGCGGCAGGGCCGGAATGCGTAGTTTTCCTTACGGTATAAGCCTCCCTAGCCAGCCGGGTGGCTGGCCGAATTGGTTTGCCCTGTTGGGCGTCCGGTTACCGAGAGGTCGAAACCGGAGGTGTGGCCGCCGCGGCGGCGCACGTATGCGATGAGCTAGCATTCTGCTCTCCTTTGGTTGGGAAAAGGTCGGGTGAGATGGATCAGGCAGTTTTTTGCCTGGCGGGATAGTGGACGCTGTCGCCCGTTAATGGCCAGTACATTGCACCGGAAATGATCAGCGAAGCGTAGCGTCATTTGCAGGTCGTGTGGCGGCGTTTGCGTGAACCCGGCATCCACCGTGGGTTTGGGGGCGGTCTGTCACTCCCCAATACATTGGCGAGTGACAGACCGCCGGCCGCCGGCATCGTCGGACATTCTATGCCCGACCCTGCTCGTCACGCTGCTCCGTGTTCCTGGCCAAGGGCATTGGCCCGGATCCCGTATTGCGTTCGGCGCGGCAAGCGGTGGCCCCTCTCAGGGCCGAGCTTGGCGGGTCGGTGGCGACCGCCTACGCAGCCTGTGCACACGGGAGCCAGGACTGCGGCCTGTCCGGCAGGCCTCCAGCCTCCGCCGCCGCAGCGTGCTCGTGTTATCGAATTTGGCTCGTCGCGTCCGATGTCGTGCGATTGGCCCTGGCGTTTCCGTCGATGGTCTGCCCGGAGCTGATGACTGTTCTCTTCTAGCCGGCGCGGCCGTCTTGTCCCGTTCCTGCCCGCTCCTTCGCTGCGCTCCCGTGTTGGGGACAAGCCAGCCCTTTACGCCGTCTCCTTTGGAACCGTCCTCCGGGACAGAAACCATCAACCAAAGGAAAAGACCATGACCATCAAACGCAACACCGAAACGAAGTCCGAGCCCAAGATGCCGGTCTACCACGCCTACACCGTGCGGGACGGCAAGGACGGCCAGAAGGGCTTCTGGACCCGCATCGGCTCCTTCTTCGCCCACGACGACGGCGAAGGCGGCACGCTCCTCCTCGATGCCCTGCCGCTCGACGGACGTATCGTCCTGCGCGCACCGAAGGCCGACGAATAGGAGGCCGACATGCAGATCCTGACCCAAGACCTGCGGGAGAAGCTGCTGGCGAATGGTCGCCAGCAGCAACCCCTTCGCGGCACCGACGGCGAAATCGACTTCATGCCCGTCGTCAAACTGTTCACGCCGGATGCCGGTGCGACCTGGCTCCTCACCGAGATCGATCCGGATGACCCGGATATCGCCTTTGGCCTCTGTGACCTCGGGCTAGGCTGCCCCGAGCTTGGCAGCGTCAGCCTCACGGAACTCGCCGCCGTTCGGGCGCGCCTTGGCCTGCCGGTCGAGCGTGACCGGCATTTCCGAGCGGACAAGTCCCTATCGGCCTATGCCAGCGAGGCTCAGCGCCTCGGCCACATCCGGGCATAAGGCCCGTATGACAACGAACGCCACCTCCGGGTGGCGTTCAATCTTGGTGGTAATGCTCTCGACGTGACTAAGGCCGGTTAGTAAAAGCCAAGTCACCGTCGCAAAATCGACACGCACAAACCGAAGGGAGAGCCTGTCGGATACGGCTGCGAAAGCGGCAACGCAACGGCACCTGTTGCCGGGTTGCACGGTATGGTTGCAGATCCGGAACGTTGTGATAGGAATGTGATGCGAAGAGGCTTTTGAATGAAGCAGATGCGAGAAGAGGACATTCCGGCGTTCGTGCGGGAGGTGGCCGCAACCGGCTGCGACATCTGTGCCGTCGGTCCGGGTTACTACACCATGGGCGATGCCGATGTTCCGCGCGGCAAGCGTAGGGGGCTGTACAAGAAGCTCAACGAAATCGACGCGCACTACGGCAGCCGCGATCACCTGCGTTACAAAATCGCGGCGCACCTGGCCTTGATTGGCCGCTACATCGACGCGCCTTCACCGGAAGCGGAAGCCTGCCTAAGGGATTGAAGTTGCTATCATTGGCACCTGTGAGCGATTGCCGACCGAGGCACGGCAGTCGCGACGAGAGTTTTTTCTGTACAGCGAACCCAAATCCAGCCATGATTCAAACCCACAAGGTTACGGAACGGAGCTCTTGGCCCCGTTCCGACCTGATGCATCGATCCTTTTACTCCGCGATATGCGCGAGGATTTCTGCGATGGTATGCAGCATTTCCACCAACCGGTCGATTTCTTCCAAGACCTGGATGAATCCGGCAGGCATATCGTACGCTTTAGCGGCGAGAAGCGCCGCCCTGGTCGCAAGACTGACCAGAAACAAAACCCACACGACAACGTTGGGCGAAGACATTCCTGTCTCTCCATTGAGTTGCTGAGCTTGCTGTTGAGGCGAAGGCTCAGTTGCTTGAGATAGGATGAAGGGGAAGCCCGCTGTTAGCGCAGCGGGTTTTCTCCGTTTCTAGGATCTTCTATGGGCCATTCATGGTCACCTCCCGTTCGTCAGAACCTGAAAAGAACAAGGCCGCACTCGAGACGAGCGCGGCCTTGTAAGTACGTGAGACGGTGGCCGGCGCCGAGGCGCCGACATTCGTCAGGTATGTCGTGAGTCTAAGAAGCCAGGCAGCCATAATCGTTGAGCAACCGAAGTTTGCGTGAGCGGCGATGCGTGATCACAGCGAGGTGGAATTCGGAAAGATTCATCAAAATGGCCTCTAAGCCAGCGAAGTAATTAAGCTCACGGTACAGAGAACCGACCGCGTTGCAATGCTAAAATAGGCAAAATCGTGGAAAAATTTAACGATGTAATAAAAAGTGATAACAAAACTCTTGCAAACACAGATTGGCAGGATTCTCCCCTTTTTAGGAGCGTTGTTCGGAATACTGTGGGAGAACATGGGGTTGCGCAACGTTATCCACAGCCTGTTCACTGAGGGATCCTGCGGCGGGGGACAAATCGGCGGGCAAGCGATACCGAGCCCGCGTCGGACGCTGGATTCGATGGTCCGCTGGCCGAGATTCCGAATCAGCAGAATCTGTTGCGACTGGTAACCGCCGTTAGCCGATTTAGTCAGGCGGGACCTAACTTCGGTAGATGTTGGCATGAGCTGGCGTCGTTTTATACGGCGCCCTTCGCCGGGGGCGGTCGGTCCCGCATCCCGCCTGACGGCGGCGCTATGCTGATGCTCCTACGGCCGCCCTGTTGAACCGGTCTCAGGGCCACGAACTTTCTCCAGCACCGAACTGACTTGGTCCCGCTGGCGGGCATTTCGGTGCTTCCGCCTTGTACGCCGTTCTTTGTTGAGCCGCTTCGCGGCACGGCTGCGCCGACATGGGATGTGCCTAGCGGCACGTTTGCTGTGTGAGGGGAAGAGAGGCGCGCGGCCCTCTCTCCCAGCAAGCCGCCGCGGGCGGTTTCCCCCATCTTCCTCCGCTTCGATCCGTGCAGACCGGGGAGACCCCTCCGCCCCCGGGGCTTGCCCCCTCTCTCCCCGCTACTCGCCGCGAGGCAGGGGTTCAGGGGACCTGAACCCGTAGGGGAACGGGTCGACCTGAAACGAAATCAAAGGAGCAAGTCCATGAATACCGCTGAAATCACTATCCCGCTCGGCAAGCTGGTGCCGAGCAAGGCCAACGTCCGCCGCGTCAATGCGCAGGCAGGCAGGGCCGAACTGGCCGCCAGCATCGAGGCCCATGGCCTCATCCACAACCTTGTGGCCCGCAAGGCTGCGAAAGGGGCGAAGTTTGAGGTTGTCGCCGGAGGGCGGCGGCTGGGGGCCTTGCGTCTGCTGTTGGACGAGGGCCGCACCGTGCAGGGCGTGGCGGTGACCAAGGACTATCCGGTCAGGGCCATCCTGCGTGAGGAAGGCAGCGGCACCGAGATTTCCTTGGCCGAGAACGACCAGCGGGAACCAATGCACGCGGTGGACGAGGTCATTGCCTACCGCGACCTTGTGGAACAGGGCATGACGGCCGAGGACATCGCGGCCCGTTTCGGCAAGTCCGTTGTCACAGTGCGCCAGCGGCTGAAATTGGCCAGCCTGTCACCCCGCATCCTCGATGCCATGCGCGCCGATGAAGTGACCCTTGAGCAGGCCAAAGCACTGGCGATGAGCGACGACCACGCGGCACAGGAGGCGGCGTGGTTCGAACAGGATGGCTGGAGCCGCGATCCGTCCAGTATCCGCTCGTTCCTGACCAGCGCCCATGTGCGCGGCAATGACCGGCTGGCCCGCTTTGTGGGTGTTGAGGCGTACGAGGCCGCAGGGGGCGGGGTGCTGCGCGACCTGTTCGCCGAGGATGAACTGACGTTCCTGACCGACCGACCCTTGCTGGTGAAGCTTGCCAGTGACCGGCTTGAGGCGGTGGCCGACGAATTGCGTCCGCTGGGCTGGAAATGGGTGGAAATCAGCCTCGATAGTACCTTCATCCATGGCGGCGGGTTCGGGCGCATCCATGCGGTGCGGCGTAACCTTACCGAAGACGAGCAGGCGGAACTGTCAGCGCTGGGCATGCAGTACGACGAATTGGCAGAGGCCATCGACGCCTACGCCGAGGGCGACCCGCAAATCGAGGCCGACGAGGCCAAATTACGGGCTCTGGAAAATCGCATCGAAGCCATCCAGAACGCGGCGGGGGCCTTCGACCCGCTAGAGACGGCGCTGGCGGGCTGTGTCGTGTCGATAGCGTACGATGGCACGGTACAGGTGACGCCGGGGCTGGTGAAGGCCGAAGACCGCAAGGCACTGGCCGCGTTGCAGAGCGGCAGCGAAGATGAGGGCGACAGCGAAGGCGACGAGGTTAGCCAAGCCGGGGCGAAAGAAAGCCCCGATGAGGAAGCCGTCGGCATATCGGCAGCCCTGACCGAGGAGTTGACGGCTATCCGCACGGCAGCGCTGCGCGTGGAACTGTCGAACCGTCCCGATGTGGCGCTGGTCGCCATCCTGCATGCGCTGGTCAGCCGCGTCTTCTACGATTACCACCATGGGCGTATCGAGACAGCGGTGGAGGTCACCGGCCAGCGCCGCAATCTGGTGCCTTCCATCAAGGAGCCGGAGGCGTGCCGTGCGTTGGGTGGCTGGAACGAGGTGATGGAAGGCTGGGGGCATCGCCTGCCCGGAGACCTCGCCGACCTTTGGCCATGGCTGATGACGCAGCCGCAGGACGGACTGCTTGACCTGTTGGCGGTGGTGACTTCTGCCAACCTCAACGCTGTGGTCGCCCGCCATGAACCCGGCAAGGCGCGCATCGCTAACGCCGACCTGATGGCGGAAGCTCTCGGACTGGACATGCGTCTTTGGTGGACGCCCGAGACAGCTTTCCTCGCACGCTTGTCAAAGGCTGACATCGCCGGCGTGATGCGGGAGGCCGGGTGCCCGGAAGAGGCCGCGATGGCTGTTGAGCGCGCCCCGAAAGCCGAAGGCGTCTTGCAGGCCGAGAAGGAACTGGACGGCAAGGGCTGGCTTCCCGCCGCGCTGCGGGGGCCGGTCAAGGTTGACAGCGAAAGCCGTGATGAGGTGGCGCTCGCCGCCGAATAGAGGCCGGAAACCTTAAGCCCGGGGCAGCGATGCCCCGGGTTTTTTGCGCCGGAATGTCCTCAGGCCGATGTCGAACCGGCCAAGGCCAGGCGAGGGCGCCCCTGGCCCGCCCCTCGCGCTCCCCGCCCGCCCAGCCGTATTTCACAAGGCCTCAATGCGGCGCCCCACCAGCCAGCAAATACCGATAGCCATGCGTCGTCATCCACCGGGCACGCGCGAGATGCGTCTCCCAGGCCCGGAAGGCCCGATCGGGCTCCTTGGTTGGATCTATGTGCAGGACGATCTTGGCAACCTCGCGCCAGTCCGCATCTTCGGCGGCGGCATCGAGCACGCGCATATAGGTCACCATGTGCTGTTCGTCATAGCCGGTAAGAACCGGAGACGTGGGCGCCTCGTCGGCGACATCTGGATCGAGAAGCGGCTTGACCATGTCTGCAGTTTAACGCCTGTTCCCAGTCAAGCAAAGAGCTGTGCCTAGGGCCTCATTTTTCTGGCGGGGACTGGCGACCGCAAATGGTGACGATCGCGGAGTTGCCCCAAAAGGCGCGAGGCGAGAACGTGATCGAGTAGTCGCGGCTGCTGGTCGTCGGGCCGAACCACAAATAGGGCGAGGGGCTTGTCCACACTGGCAAATCCATTGCCGGTGTCCGGTCCTCGTCGGCGGGCGGTGTCGGCATGCCGTCCTGGCCGATGGTGATCATCGATACGCCGATATAGCTCCCGGCCTTGAAGCGGCCGACAAATTCGACCGCGTCGCCGATGTAGCGGAAGCACCCGTCGCTCTGGCCGAGCTTGAATCTCTGCCTGGGGACGGGTTGAGGCTGTTCTTCCTGCGCCGTCGCGGGAGCTGACAGGAGAACGGCGGCGCCGACAGCCCAAAATAGCGCCCGTTTTGACGCACTGTGGCGCATTACTTCTTCTCGGGGTCGGGCTCACCAAAAGCCTTCACGAAGATGGCCCTGCCAGCGCCTGAAATCTGCTTGTGGATGTCCCAGTCGAGCTTGCTGTCCTTGATGAAGAGACTGAGCGTACAAATATCGCCCCTGCAGAGGGCGCCCCGCATCGAGGACGGATCGTCCTGAAAAAAATATGAGGCCGAATATTCAACGATGACGTCCTTGCAGTCCTGGTCGGATAGGGCATCACCGACTCGGGTGAAGCACTTTGAGACCGTTCTGTGGGGCCGATCCTCGGCCGGACGATCAGTGGTCGAGGGCAGTTCGGCGCCGAACCTGGCAAGGCGGACATTGACGAAGTTGGGATCAAGCCCGCGATCGTCCGTCGTCATGCCGAAACTCGGCTGCAGGAAATAGGGGATGTTGGCGATATCGGGAGGCAGCTTCCCAATCACCACCGACCAGTCGTCGCTGACCCGCTCGATGCGGTCGAGGACGAGGTCCGCTTGGAACTGCTCGAGCATATTGCGTCCGCCGCTGGAAAAGCCCTTGATGGCGGAGATGGTGGTTCGGCCCTCGGGATAGACAACGCCATGGAACTGGCCATCCACGTTGCCGAGGAACAAGGGCAGGTTGCCCTTCTTGACCTCGACCCCGAAACCCATCGCTTTCAGACGCTTCTCGATCTCTGCGGCGGATATGCCGGCCCCAGCGGCCTTGAGAGCGTCGATGCCCGAGAAAGCGGCAGTGGCGTCAAGGCGGGCCCGTTCGATGACAGACGCTGCCGGAACGGTCAGGGCCGGTACCTGGGATGCGTCTACGGTGACGTTCTTGGGCTTGCTGTCACTGCACCCCGCGACAGCCAGCAGGAGACAGCCCAGCGCCGAAACGAACCTGGCTTTCATCGTCGGACCTATTGGCTGATGAGTTCGAGCTTGGCGCCAACGTCATCCGAATTGCATGCCGAGAGGGGGCCGGCCGAGACGACGGCAAGGATTGCGGTACGGATCAAGGAGCACCTGTTTCTGGAAGGAAAGAAGGGCTCAACCTCTATCCAGAAATCACGAGTTTTGCGGCGGACTATAAGCCTGCGCTAATTAAGGCCCCCTTGGCTTTTATGCGCAAGGTTTAGGCAAACAATCATGACCATCGTCGAGAAAATCGATAAATATATGCTGACGCGGACGTTGCAAAACTCGTAATATTTGAAGCAACAGGGGAGGCTTACGTGAATGAAATACGGCTATGCGCGGGTGTCCACTGAAGCGCAGGACTTGGCCGCCCAGATCGAGCGCTTGCAGGCGGCAGGCTGCGAGAAGATTTTCTTTGAAAAGCGTAGCGGCAAAGATGCCGACCGCCGTCAGTTGCAGCGGCTGCTGAAGACCCTAAAGCCAGGTGACGTGGTCCATGCCGTCGTCAGCGACCGGATGGCGCGGGATCCCTTTGACATGCTGAACATCCTCAGGACAGTGACGGCGGCCGGCGCCGGGCTGCGCCTGCTCGACGAGCCGTTTATCGACACCACGTCGGAAATGTCAGATCTGATCTTGTTCTTGGTTGGCTGGGCCGCCAAATGGCAGCGGCGCAGGATCCTGGAAAATACCTCGAACGGGCGCGCCCGCGCCAGGGCCAGGGGCGTCAAGTTCGGAAGGAAGCCCAAGCTCTCGTTGCAGCAGCAACGTGAGGCGCTCGCACGGCTTGCCGCCGGCGAGGCGCGGGGGCAGGTCGCCCACCGCTACAATGTCAGCAACAGCACGATTGCGCGGCTGCATCCGTAGCCCCAAAGGCGGCACTGCATTCGATCAGCAAAACTTGAGTTGCTCTTCCGTCACAAAAAGCGCGTAGGTTGCCGCCATCGAGGATATTGGTCATGGCGATACGCATCAGACTGCCGGGTGGCACGCTGAAGGTGAAGACCTATCGCGAGCTGCGCGTCCGCGAACGTGAGCGTCGCGTGCCAGTGGTCAAGATCGGGTCGATGTACGTCATCTGGTGGAAAAATCACCAAGACCCGTCCGATGACCAGTTACCGAGGAGGTCACGTCAGTAGCGTACTCCGGAGCACCTGCAGGAGTTCCATATGACGAACCCGCGATGGTTCTTTCGCCGGCTCATGCTTAGCCAGTCTTCTTGTTTTCATAAAGATCGTAGCTGCGTGTCACGTAGGTGACTACTGCGACGGCTATGAACATGGTCAGCCATACCGCGAAATGACTAAGAACACCCGTCGATACTAAAGTGGCATTGTCGAGCGTCTTTGGCAGCAGGATATCAAAAACTCGATCGAGTTTTGCAACCAGATAGCCTGTTGCCAATCCAGCAATAAGCTTTCCGATACCGTTGAGCCGTGTTTGTTCCCATATGGTGTAAGGTGTCACACAGATGCCTGCGGCCCATCCCATTACGGCTCCCAACACGCCCGCCAGTAAAAGGGAAAGCTCTGGCCACGTCGTGTGCCTGAGCAGATAAATCGACAAAGCTATGATCACAAGAATCAGGACGACTACAGCAAGATACCAGTCCCACTTGTCGCCACCATAACTGGGCGATTTTTTCGCACCTTGAGTAGCTGCACCAGCAGCCTGTTCCGAGCTTCCCACCGACATGTCTCCCAATGCCAACGTTATAGAATGACTATGAATACCATACATTTGATGAGGAGCAATCCGTCAAAGCTAGCTATGCGCTGCCAGCCGATCATAAAGTATAGGCTGTTTATGCCAAATTTGCTTTAGCTAAAGTATCACTTGATTAATGCGCTGCAATCTGCAACGTTAAGTATATCGGCTGGGGGAAGTGGCCGATTTTTAGCAAGAAAAGCTGGGGCGGCGTGCTATGAATAGCAGTCGGCGCATAGGGTCAATTTTATTGTTTGGGTCAGTTCTTAACGCATGTGCGGCGCATCCCGTTGTGCATGATTTCACAGGGTATTATGCGCCTGAGCTAGTGAGAAAAGCCCGCTGCGAAGCGAGACAGGCAATTGCTGACAAAATCGCAGCTTGGCTGATTGGCAACGATGATGATCCTTATGGGGTCGAAATATCCAAGAAAATTCGTGATCGGAAAATCAGACTGAGCACTATCGAGTGGAAGAAGCTAGATCCGCGTGACTACGCATATTTGGAATATTTCTTTCCAACGGCTATCGCCTTTAATTTCAATTTGGACATAACTGAGGCTAACGATGCAAGCGTTGATCTAAATTTCTTAGCTGCTATCACGAAGGGAACAGTATCCGTACCGATTAAAACTGGGCTAAATCGATCTCGTAATAACGTTCAAACTTTCACGATAGCTGACAAGTGGGGATATTTGCTAAAGGATCTGCCGGAGTATTACTGCGATCAGAATGAGGTAGACCCTGAATTCTTTTCTTCTCGGTCAAAATATGTTTATCCGATTGCAGGGAAAATTGGCATAGATGCCATGGTCGATGATTTCGTCGATCTGACCCTTTTCGGAGCGCTCGCCGGTGAAAAGGGTGAATCAAAGCCTGCAATGGCTTACGCCCAGCAGTTCACGACCAAAATATACGGCAATGTTACCCCTAAGATTACGGTAGTATCGTCGTCCTCATTAAAGGACGGCACGCTTGGACTTTCAAATTATAGGGAAGACAAGCACAAGATCATCGTCGGATTTTCTCTCGCCGTAAGTCCGCAATTCGAGAGGGAGGAAGAGAAGGTTGGCACCTATGTGAACGTCGAGGGCGACGCGACCACGCGACGTGCTATCGGCGCGATCGATCAGCTAATACGCCGTACCGAGCGAAGCTTCGTTCTTGTAGAATAGATGGGAGGTTCGAATGGCACGCAAGCCAACGAGTACAGGGGAGAAGCAGGAAAGGATCAAACTGTTTCCCCCCAGCCGCAAGTGGGTCGACATGAACGCGTATACTTTCGCCACCATCGTCTTGGAAGCGCAAAAGCATGGCCAGTTGGACGGATTAATGACAATCCTGGAAAAGGATCATGTAACGGTCAGGGCGGAGACAGTGAATGCGGCGAAGATGCTTCTACGCGATCACGACGTCGACTTGGTTAGTCCGTTTGCACGGACCATCCTACGCCTGGACCCCTCACGGTGTAAAAAGCGGCCGAATTCACCTAGGATCGGGTAATCGGGCTGAAGGGCGATGCCACATTGGGTTTAGACTGGACTAGCCTGAATCCCATTTGACGTGTGGGCATTTCTTGAGGAGACGAGAGTGGCAAGCATGACGGCGAGCAGCAATCTCATCCCTGAACCGCTCTCGCGCAAGCTGCGCGTCTTCGCCTTCGACCCCAGTGTGGCGGCACAATTCGATATGGCCGGCATCAGCGAGATGACGATCGACGTGCCCTGGGAGCGCAATCTCGAGCCCGGACCGGTTGGCGATTACATCGAGGTCATCGATGCCGATCCGGCGAGCGGTGCTTTCTACCGTCCGTTGGACCTCAACGATCCGCGCGTGCTTGCGCAGCAGGGCTTGCCCCCGTCGGAGACCAACCCGCAATTCCATCAGCAGATGGTCTACGCCGTCGCTATGGCCACGATCGTGCATTTCGAGCGGGCGCTGGGGCGTGTAGCCCTTTGGTCGTCGCACCACGACAAGGGCAGCCCTGAAGAAAGTTTCGTACGCCGGCTGCGCATCTACCCGCACGCCTTGCGCGACCGCAATGCCTTCTACAGCCCGGAAAAGAAGGCGCTGCTGTTCGGCTATTTTCCGGTCGGTATCAAGGACGCGAACAACACGCCAGGCACGCTGGTTTTCACCTGCCTGTCGCACGACATCATCGCCCACGAGACCACGCACGCGCTGCTAGACGGCGTGCATCCACGCTTCAACGACCCGGTCAATCAGGACGTCCTGGCCTTTCACGAGGCCTTTGCCGACATCGTTGCGCTTTTCCAGCACTTTTCCTACCCTGGAGTGCTGCGCGATCAGATTTCGCGCACCCGCGGCAACCTCGCCAACGAGAACCTGCTCGGCCAGTTGGCGCAGCAGTTCGGCCGTGCCAGCGGGCGCGGCAATGCGCTGCGCGACGCGCTCGGGGACATCGATCCCAAGACCGGCAAATGGAAGGCCAAGGAGCCCGATGTTCGTATCCTCGAGCGCACCGCCGAGCCGCACGCGCGCGGCGCCATTCTTGTCGCAGCGGTGTTCGGCGCCTTTCTCAAGGTCTATCGCAGCCGCACGGTGGACCTTTACCGCATCGCCACCGAGGGTACCGGCGTGCTTCGGGAGGGCGATATTCACCCGGACCTGACGCGGCGGCTGGCCGACGAGGCCGCGCGCACGGCGAGCTACGTGCTGCAGATGTGCATCCGCGGCATCGACTATTGTCCGCCGGTGGGGATAACGTTCAGCGATTATCTGCGTGGCGTGATTACCGCCGACTACGATCTCAATCCCGACGATTCCTCCGGCTACCGCCTAGCCTTCGTGGAAAGCTTCCGGCAGTGGGGCATTCACGCCCATGGTGCGCGCAGCACATCGGTCGATACGTTGTTCTGGCCGACCGGCGAGACGGCCTTCGCCGAAATGCCGGAGCGTGACAGTGCGCCGGCCGCAGTGCCCGGTCAGGCTGCGCCGATGGACGACCTCACCGTCGAGGACTATCAGCGTGCGGAAACGCAGGCGATTCTATCGCTGCTCAACGACCAGGAATCGACGGCCGGGCCGGACCAGGAGAGCCCTAAGCGGCAGTCCGCGCGCACAACCCGCAAGCTCGGTCAGGCAAGCGTCGAACTCGACCGCTACGAGGCTTGGGCGGAGATCGACACCAATGCTGCCATCGTCTGGAACTGGTTGATCGAAGGCGACGGGCGGCAGTTTGCCCGCAGCTTCGGCCTTGTTCTGGAGGAAGATGATCCCCCGCCCACCGTCTTTCGCTCGGCAACCAGCCCCAACCGCGTCGCGGTGGAGGTGCATTCCGTGCGCTGGGCGCTGCGGCGGGGCTTTCGCGACGTGATGGACACCAATCTGCTGATCGAGGTGACGCAGCGCCGTCGTGGCTATTTCGACGCGGCCGAGCAGAAGCGCATGGACCGGAGCGGCAACACGAAATTCGCCGGGGCTGGCGACTTCCGTCACCGTGCCGGCTGCACGCTCATCATCAACCCCTCCGACCTTTCGATACGCCGGGTCATCAAGACACCGGGCACGATCGCCGACAACCGGGAACTCGATCGCATCCGGAGCTATCTGGGCGGCGGTCTGGAGCCTGCGAACGCCTTCGAAAGCGCTCGCCAGTTGCTCAAGGCGCGCGAGCCCTTTGCCCTTTTACATCGCGACGGGGAGGGCTGACACGTGGCCAAGAAGACAACCAAGAAGAAGGCTGCGGCGGCTGGAGAGGTTGCGGGGCGGCTCCTGCCCAAGCCGGGCGAGGTCATCGTGCGCATGTACCGCATCGGCCATGGCGATTGCTTCCTGCTTGCTTTCGAGGGCGATGCTCCCGACAAGCCGGTCTATGTGCTGATCGACTGCGGCTACAAGCCCGGCTCGTCGAAGCTGGTGCATTTCAAGGAGGAACAGGCTCGCAATGTGGTCATCGGCCCCAATAAGGCCAGGGACATCACCCAGAACATCCGCGACGCCACCGGTGGCCATATCGATGTCGCGGTGATCACCCACGAGCATCAGGACCATGTCAACGGCATCAGCGCCAAGAATTTCGAAGGGATTTCCATCAGCGAAACCTGGTTCGCATGGACAGAGAATCCAGAGGACGACCTCGCCAATGCTTTGCGCGTAAAATTCAAGGATCAGCTGATCGGACTTGTGGCGGCCCGCAACCGCCTTGCGGCGGCTGATCCCGACGCCGCCGAGAAGATCGACCGGCTGATCGAATTCGAACTTGGCGGTGAGGACGAGCAGTTCAACGCTGTCAACGCAGTACAGGCGCTCGGAGCAGCCGCGGCCGGTCTGGAAAACTCTGCTAACAAGCAGTCGATGAAGCTGTTCAAGGATCTCGCCCGCAAGGAGGGCGGGATAAAGTATCTCAGGCCGCATGAGAAGGTGATCGCCATCCCTCGCGCCAAGGCACTGCGAGTCTTTGCGCTCGGCCCGCCCCGGGACGAGGCTTTGCTCGAAGAGCTCGACCCGGAAGGCCGTGAAGAATTTCACGGGGTGGGCCTGGCCTCGTCTAGCAACTATTTCGCGGCGGCGGCAGTGGCCGGTGGCGCGGCGGGCGGCGACTCGCCCTTCGCCAAGCGCTACCGGCTCGACACCGATAAGGCATTCGCCGACCCGCAGCATGGCGCGTTCTTCATCACCAACTACGGCCAGGACGCTCCCGTTGGCGCTGGTGTGCAGCCCCCCACCTCGTCTTCTGCGCCCGAGTGGCGGCGCATTGACAAGGAGTGGCTGTATTCGGCCGAGCAGCTGGCGCTTGACATGAACGACGCCACCAACAATGCCAGCCTGGTGCTGGCCTTTGAGCTCGGCAAGGGCGGCAAGGTTCTACTGTTCGCCGCCGACGCGCAGCGCGGCAACTGGCTGTCATGGGGGCGGATGAACTGGCGCGACGGCGATGACGTCATAACCACGAAGGACCTGCTGTCGCGTGCCGTGCTCTACAAGGTCGGGCACCATTGCAGCCACAACGCCACGCTGAATGGCAAGATCAGCGACGAATGGGCCAATCTGTCTTGGATGGCGACCGGCGACGCCGCCGGTGAGTTTACCGCTATGATCACCGCGGTGCGCGCTTGGGCGGAAACTCAGAAGGGCTGGGATCATCCGCTGAAGGCGATCAAGGATGAACTTTTGAAGAAAGCCTCCGGCCGCGTGCTTCAGACCGACACCGCCTTTGCCGCGATGAAGCCGGACGACGCTGTCGAGGCCGACTGGACCACCTTCGAACAGCGGGTGACCGAGAATCAACTGTATTTCGACTACCGCATTCAGCAGTGAGGCCTGCGAATGGCAGCCGATACGTCGCCCTGAACGCCAATGCGACGGCTGTTGAAGCCTGACCAATAACGGGGAGCTGGAATGCATGGCGAAGAAGGTGAAACCGGAGAGCTGGAACAGTCCCGCGCTGGCGCTTTCGGGCGGCGGCTTCCGGGCGACGCTCTACCATTGCGGCGCGCTGATGCGGCTGAACGAGCTTGGCTATCTCACCAAAATCACGCGCTTCTCCAGCGTCTCCGGCGGCTCCATCACCAGCGGCATGCTCGCCGCCGCTTGGCCCCGGCTGAAAGTTGAAAACGGCATCGTGACCAATCTCGATGCCGAGGTGATCGCCCCATTGCGCTCCTTTTGCCGCCGCTCCATCGACACGATGGCCGTTGGCTGGGGCGCCGTGCTGCCGGGCAAGTCGATAGGTGACGTGCTCGCCGACGCCTATGACGACATGTTCAAGAAAATCACGCTGCAGGATCTGCCGGACAGCCCGCAATTTGTGTTTGACGCGACCAACCTCCAAACTGGCCGGCTGGTGCGACTGATGAAGAAGCGGCTTGCCGATTTCACCATTGGTGAAATCCGCAATCCCAAGGTCCGGGTAGCGGTTGCCGTCGCGGCGTCCAGCGCCTTTCCGCCGGTGCTGTCGCCAGTCGACATCAAGGTCGATCCGAAGAGTTGGGTGAAGCTGGACGGCGCCATCCACTATGGCGATCCCGCCTACACCCGCACCCTGTCGCTGACCGACGGCGGCGCCTACGACAATCTCGGGCTGGAGACGATCAACGATTTCAGCACGGTGATCGTCAGCGACGCCGGCGCGCCCTTCGGGACTGAGGAGACGGCCTCGACGCTCTGGCCGCAGCAGGCCATGCGAGCGCTGGACATCGCCACCGACCAGGCTCGCGCGCTGCGCAAGCGCCTGCTGTTCGCGCAATGCGCGGCGGAAAACCGCCTAGCCGTCTACAGCGGCATCGACAGCAACCCGGCCGAATATCCGGCCGCGCAGACGCTGAAGCCTGATTTAGCGTTCACGACCAAGCTGGCGCGCATGCGCACACGGCTTGACCCTTTCTCGGACAAGGAACAGGGGCGCCTGATCAACTGGGGTTGGCTGATGATGGACGTTGCCATGCGCAGCTACGTGACAAAGCAAGCACCGCCGCCGTCCAGCCTGCCGCTGCCGAAATATCCGCTTGGCTGATCGGCTGTTGAATCTCAAGACCCGTAATATCTGTCCGGCGCCGGTCCGCAAGATTCTGCGATCAATCCACGAGAGCGCACGCGACATGGCGCGCGACGTCGCCGCCACCTTGCGAGCGGAAGAAGGTCGAGATGCTGTTCGCACATCCCAAGCGCATCCTGAAACTCGACCGTCTGCCCGCCGGCATGGGATCGCCTTCACGAGTTTGAGAGGGCATCTGCTGCGAGGTGGAACTCGTCGCGTGCGCCGTTCGAAACTCGTAGTCGCGTGAAGACAGGCGCGTTCGTCGCGCCGCGCTTGACATGAGCCAACCCCCGCATTTGGAGGGCGAGCAGCACGTGAGCTGCTTGACCCCAAAATAGGGAGCTCAATTCCTTGCACGATCAGACTTTCCTCAATACGAAAGGGAGGGCAACAAAAGGAGTTCAACGCGTTGACTGAAGAAACCGATCGCGGCCACGCCGAATTGATGGAGTTGACTGCGGATATCGTTGCCGCGTTTGTCCAGAATAATGCTGTTCCGGTTGCGGGATTGCCTGACCTCATTTCTTCGGTGAATTCTGCTCTCTCGGCGCTTGGAAAACCGACGGTCGTCGACTCGCCTGTTCAAACACCAGCGGTCAATCCGAAAAAGTCAGTGTTTCCCGATCATATTATTTCTCTGGAAAACGGTCGCAAGTTCAAGTCGATGAAACGCCACTTGGGCTTGCTTGGAATGACGCCCGACGAATACCGGTCAAAATGGGGACTGGCCAGAGACTATCCGATGGTGGCGCCAAGCTACGCCGCGCAAAGATCGGAACTGGCGAAATCAATCGGGTTGGGCCGGAAACCAGGTGTGCCGGTTAAGAAGGCGGCTAAGGGGAAAACTAAGGCCTAGCCAAGCCACCTTCCGCGATTCACGCAATTGCTATAGCGAGGAGCAGAAACACCTGCATTTCGATCAACTTTCCGGCCGGTCATCGCAGAAGCGCGGCAGAATGGACACGCCAGCGCCCATGAAATAGGCGGTTGCCGTAGCCGCCCGGCCTGAAAACTCGTATGATTGCGCGGTGTTAAATCAACTGCGCGTGTGGCTGATAGTGGCGGTATTGACCGCCGCTTCGGCAGTGGTCCGGGCGCAGGATTGGGGCCAGGTCGCCAACGTTTCTGCCAGCATGGGCGTCAACGATGGTCGCGTTTGTGTTGGCGAAGCCTCGCGCGGCGATCTCGGCTGCCCCACCTATGCGCCCTATGTCAGCGCCACCAGTGGCTGGGTTGGCATCGGCACCACAAACCCGGCCGCCAATCTGGAAATTGCGAATTCGATCGGCGATTCCATTCTGCGCGTGCGCAAGGCAGGCGGCAGCTACGCCTATTTAAACCTTTCCGACGGCACCGCAGGCAATGACTGGCGGGTTTATAACTACTACGACGGCAAATTCTCCATTCAGCACGGTACACAAAGCACCGGGCGATTCCTGAACATAGACATCTCCGGCAACACCGGCCTGCGCACCGCCGATCCTTCCTCCACCCTCCACGTCAACGGCGGCATTCGCCTTGCCATGGATAGCTCGGCCACCACCAACACCTGCGACACCTACCGCTCCGGTGCCATCCGCTACAGCGGCACCACCTTCCAGGTCTGCTACGGCACCGGCGGCTGGGCCAATCTTACCGATGCCTCCGGCACCACCACCACCGCCGACCGCATCACCTCCGGCACCGCACAAGTAATAGCCAACGGCAACTCCAACAGCATCAGCATCACCGAAGCCGGCGTCACCACCGGCTATTACTACAACGGCATCTGGGTTGCGGGCGGCGTCTCCACCACCGGCACCATATCCGGTACCAACGGCTACATCAGCAGCAGCCTCGGCATTGGCACAGCAACCCCTAGCACCTCCTTGGTAGTAGCTGGCCCAGTTTCAGGAACCAAAAGTTTGGCGATTTGGGTAAGTCCGACAGATGCTGCATATGCAACAAGCATGGGGCCCAACGACTTTTCCTTTAATCGCTCCAACGTAAGCTATATTCATCAGAAAGGTATCAATGGTTCTATAATGGTACGCCTTTCCAGCGCGACGGCTGGTGACACTTACATGATGAATATTACTCTCAATGGTATTGAGGTCGGCGGCTCAGCTAAACCTTCTACTACGCTCGCTGTCTCCGGCACCCTACAAATTGCCAACAGCGGTGAAGCCTGCGACGCCAACCGCTCCGGCGCCATCCGCTACACCAACAGCACTTTCCAGGTCTGCTACGGCACCGGCGGCTGGGCCAACCTTGCCGACGCCTCCTCCACTGTCGCCACTGCCGACCGCATCATCAGTGGCACCGCCAAAGTCATCGCCAACGGCAACTCCAACAGCATCTCCATCACCGAAGCGGGCGTCACCACCGGCTACTACTACAACGGTGTCTGGGTGGCGGGCGGGGTGAGCACGACGGGACCGATTTCGGGAACTGGGGGCTATTTCGCCAACAGTCTGGGTATTGGGTTGACACCCACTAGCAACGCGTTAGATGTGTCCGGCACCCAACGGATAATTTCTTTCTCTCCGACTGGGCTGATAGCTGACTTCCTGATCAGCAATACGACAGCGGTATCCGTTACCGGGCTTGGTATTTACGCCTACCCGTCCGACTATTCTACCGCCTATCTCCAAAGTACTGCCATGCTCTACTCGCGAGTTGGTCAGAAGTATCTCGAGCTCGCAGCGGCTGCGGGTGGCAGCATCCGTTTTAATACCAACGGTTTCAACACCGCGGCTTCTGAACGCATGCGTATCAACTCTTCCGGATCTGTGGGCATCGGCACCGCCACCCCCACCACGGCGCTGGAAGTCTCCGGCACCGTCTCCACTACCCTCCTGCAACTGGCGGACAGTCCCGCCAACACCTGCGGTCCTGGCACCTACGGCTCCATGAAGATGGTCAATGGGCGGCCTTACTACTGCCGGCCGTAGCGGGGGAGGCCCTACGCATAAATCCGATTTTACGAATCACACCGAGCTCATGCCCTGATGTCATCCGTTGGCCGAATCGGGACATCGTGGCCGAGCATCCGGCCCAGCAATGCGACCAAGTTACCGACCGCTCGCCGGTGAGCCGGACCTTGCGGCCGCCGGGCCAGGAAGTCGAGCGTCATCCCTTCGGCGGGATCTGCGGCCGTCCCCGGCCTGACGAATGCAATGCAAAGATGCAGGTCGTCGGGCTCGAACACGATGGCCAGGCTCCGTCGCTGTTTTCGGCCAGTTGGTAGGTGATGGCGCTCATGGCAGTCACTCCTTTGGCCGTGAGCTTGCCGATTTGGTCGAGGATTTCCATCCCCAGAACTGGGTATTGACGCATGGCGGGCGCCTTCTGTCCGGCATGTTTCTTCGGTGAAAAGGGGGCTCTGCACCCCTGCCTGACCGGCGAGGTCCGGGGGTAGCAACTGCAAGAGGGGTTGGGTGCGGCCGCAGGCGAAGCCGAGGCTCGGCCCTCTTGCGGGCGCGAAGGGCGGAGCCCTCCGGAAATCCTTTGATGCCCAGCCGTCCAGCGCGATTATACCGTATGCGGCGTCCGTCGCCGTGATCCCGGTGCGTTCAAACGGTCTCTGCCGCGGTGATCCCGCGAGCGGTCTCCTCGGGCGATGCGCCCACGATGTCCCAAGCGAAGCTCCATGCTCGCCTCCTGTTAACCATCGGCCAAATATGAACAAAACAGGAACAAAAATTCAAGGATGGTCTTGACGAGAGAGGAAAATGTTCCTCATTTCCACGTATGCCGGAACAGCCTGAAAAGTGGCCAAGAGGCGCGCCATGGACCTTGATGCACGCCCACAATGCCGGGCAGGTGGCCCGCGTGAGCTGCGGCCACTGCAACGTCAGGCGCTTCTACAAGCCGCTCGAACTCCGGGAGGTCATCGGCAACGTCACCATTGATCAGGTCCGGGCCAAGGTCCGCTGCGAGACATGCGGCCGCAAGGAATCCATGCGGGCAGAATTGTTTCATCCTGTGGGGCAGGAACTGGAGACCATCCGCTTCCGGCGCTTGGTCGAGATCCGATGGGAGCGGCGGGTCGTCTGGAGGGATGAATAGCAGGCGCCCCGACCGGCGAGGTTCGGGTAGCAACTAGGGGGCGATCAGCTCGGCGAGCTTGGCCGCAACGTCTGCCATCGAATTTTCTTTAGTGCTCAGGCCACTTCGCGAGCCGAGCAGAGGGCTAACATCGCGGAGAGCTTCGTACGTCGTGTTGTGTACGATGGGAACAAGCTGGTCACGCGCCAACAGTGCCGAAAGCTCCTTTTCGGCGATGCCCGCGTCCTGGATGCGGTTCAAAAACGCTGGGGTTACCAGAACAATTCCGACTCGCGAATTCGCCAGCCCCTTGTCGATTTCGCGGAGCAGCGGCGTGCCGAGGATAACGTCCTTCTCGCTGAACCAGACAGTGACATTACGCAACTCAAGCAGATCGTGCAGCTCTTTGGCGGCCCCCTGCCGGTCGTCCCAGGCGTGGCAAAGAAAGATGTCCCGGCGGGTAGGCAGGGGCGGTCGCTTTTCGACAGTTTCGCGGATCGGCGTGAGTGCCCGCACCTCAGCAGGCGTGTACACCACGGACGAACCTGCCCGCGACCATTTCGGCCTTGCGCTGCTGCTGGACCCGCCGCTGCTAATCCCGCCGCCGCCGCTGCTCCCAGGCGAGGAGTAGGACGGAGAGTACGGCCGGTACGAGTACGACCTGTAGCCGCCGCGGCCACCGCATGCGGGGCAGTCCTCTCGACCGCTCGCTGTGCGATGGCCATATACTGGTGCTGTGCATCTTGCCATGTGGCCGATGATACTAGGTACCATCGCATAATGCACGTCCGATTAATCAAATGACCTGCTCAGAAGTGGTTGGGCGGGAAACCAGCCCATTGTAGTCACTACGGCAAGGGCGACATTGCTACTTTGCAGAAACAGGACATTTCTATTTTGCGGCCATACAGACCATTTGACATGATGGATATTGTTGGCTGGAATGAATCCCTGGTTGGGTAAGTAGTGGAGCGAACTCCACGTATCCGTCGATTGCTACTGTTTGCGGTAGTAGGCGCTCCAGGCCGATCTGATATCGGCGAAAGACCATTCTTTTCGCCGACCGTAATAGGGGCTCGGGCGGAAAAAACACTGGTTCAGGCCGGTCTCCCTCTGGAACTTCATGAACCATGCCGTGGATTTTGGCTTACCGCGGGCTGTTGCCTGGATCCGGCGAATGAGCCCGCTGTCTGCCCAGTGGTCACCCGGATTGGGAAGCGAGGCGGGGTCGGCCAGGTAGCTGCGGAGCTTTTGCAATGTTGCATCTTCCGGTGCCTGGTGAAGGTCTGCGCGAAGTTCTGCCACGGCGAGCGCGGCGCCTTGTCTGGCAGCTTCCGTCAGCATGTCGCGCAACTGGGTGCTGGTCAGCACCAGCGCTTGCAGGGCTTCCATGAGCCTTACTTTCCTTGATGGAATTTTTGCGGCAGAGATCGCCGCCGACTCATTGCCTCACAGTCCAAAAATGACGTCAAGCGCAAAGCGTAGCAGGATCGCTGTCAAAGGAAATCAGTACTGCTCCCCCTGGGCGAGAAGCTTCGTGATTCTTATGGAAGCCTCTTTAAACTTTGATTTTGATCGAAGCGCTTTTACCCGCCGCGTTACCTCGTCATAGTCAAGAAATGGCTCAATGTCCTGTTTCTTCAGCACATTAAAAATTCCCCGATCACTGCTGCTGATCTGAGAGGTCAGCCCGTCAATGGTCAGTAGCAGCCCTTCATCCGATTTGATGTTTGCGCGCAATAGCTGGCGGGGGCCTTCGTTATCGCCAGCCTGTTGCCAGGCGAAAAGAAGGCTAAGCGGTCGTGGGGATTCCAGAATTTGTTTTGCGCTCATCGCCTGATATCGTGTCAGCATGATGCGGATTGCATCGTCCATTTGGCGCTCCGTTGCCAACGTCCAATCGCTGTCGTGGCGACTCTGATTTCCATACCGACCATGGGCAAAGATCTCACGCCGAAATACAAACGTAAGCCAGCCTATAGCTGCACCCTTCGCGAACATGTCACGGGTTGCGTTGATGCGTTGAGTCGGCTTTAGCCGCGACAAAAGCGAACCTATGAGCGGAAGCGTCCTGTCCCATAGAGAATTGAAAGCAAAACCGTCAAAGGGGCGGAGCCGGTACGCCTCATCCATGCTGTTTGCAAACGCCATAAGCAGATTGCGGGACTGCTTTTCGTCTAGCAGTTCGTGGGCACCACCTTTGATGCGCTCGATCATCAAGTCAGCCTTGGTAAGTGTTCCGGCCGCATTTTGGCGTTGGAACGCCAAGAGCACTGCTGCCGTTTGATCGGGACCAGCTGCCAGCGCATCCCACATGGCACTGAAATCGCTTTGCGTTAGAGCGTGGGAAGGGGAGGCCATCGCAAAGTAAAGCCTGTAGTGGTCCGGGCTCGACAGGCGCCGCCTTTGGATCGCTTTGTCTCGTGTTTGGTCACCAACCTGTTGGAAAAGTTGAAATATTGGGCCATCTTTTGAGAAACCCGGCTCAACACCAGCAAGCTGCGTGGAGAAAGAATACCGGTAGAGATAGTCGGCGAATGTGGATTTGCCAGCTGCCGACTCAAGCGAAGCCAATTGGTGGATCTTCTCCGCCTCGTCCACCCGAGCCGTCCCCAACGACAGCGACGCCGCCGTACCGCAATACTCTTCGATCCATCGATACAGCGCTGGATTCCCGTCTTTGATTAACTGCAACCAGACGAGGTCTGCCAAATCGGCGCCAATTTCTCGGAGAGGAGGCCAAAAAAAACGAATTGAATCCAGTGCTCGAACCACAGATCTCGGGGTCCGCAATTGCCGGCCACCTTCGTTATCGACTACCTGCCGCAGCCGCTCTCGCTCGTCCTCATCCTTGACTGTGCCTATTTGCTGCAGCGCTTCAGCGAACCACTGGCGCAATTGGAAGGTTTCTGGCTTGGGCACCATCACTGTCAGCTGAATGATCTTCTCAAGAAAAGCTCGGCCATCTTGGACGCTGGCTGCTTCCTGGATGCTATGTGCCAACACTTCGCTGTCGTAGCAGAGAAGGTAGATTACGTTTGGCAGATCGATGACGGACCTTACAAGGCGCAGGATCTCCATAATTTCCCCTGGTTCCAGTCGATCGACGTCATCAATAGTGATTACGAAGCGGTGGCCAAGGTCGCGCAACGATTTGACGAGCTGGTCCTTGAGATCGGCCAACTGAGGGGGAGCTTCGGTCCCGGTCATATCCCCAGCGGCTTTCAAGCCTTTTCCCGCATACTTGACCACGCCAAGCCCGGCTACGTCGCCTGCTACTTCAAGCAATCCTCCAGCCTTGCTCAGCCCGGCCATAAAGCTGCGAAGCGCTTTGCCAGCGCTTTTGGCTTTTGCGATTGAGATCGGCGTAGCGTCGCCTGCCATAAGGGCGACTTGATCCAATTGGCCTGAGAGCTCGCCGAACAGGCTGGTGATTAGGGCGTCCCGATTGCCGATCAGCCAAGGGCGAAAATGGATGACTGTTGGTCTCGCCACGGGAGGTAGTTTGCCGAGCTCATCGCCGACCAAAAACAGCAGGCTCGATTTTCCAGAGCCCCAAGCCCCTTCAAGGCCGACAACCAAGCCGTCCTCGGATGCTCGGTCGACTAAGGATGTGGCAATACGCTTAGCCACCTCGCGGAATCCAAGTTTATCTTGGTCGCCTACGCCTAAGGCGCGGTCACCTCGAACTGAATAACTTTCTGTAGATGCCATGACGCAGTCTATCCTGATATTTTTAAAGACGTTCAGCCTAATTTCATCTGCTGTCAAAGGATCACTGTGTTGGTCAGGGGTGGCTATATTCCAAGCAGTACGCCAAGCCGTTCGGTGACCGGACGCATGGGGTCAACCAAGCCAAGATCGTAGATCATCGTGGTTTCAAGGTTGCCCTTGTGGTCGACGTAGTGGGATATGGCCTCATGGGAGACCCCTTGGCCGGCCAACATCAGCGAGATCGCGATCCGCTTGAGGTCGTAGAGCTGGAAATACTCGGGGACGCCCGGCAGGGCTTTGAACCTGTCCAGCCCCTTGCGGAAGTTGTCGCGGGGCAGGGTGACGTCGGTGTGTGACGGGAACAGCAACTTGCTTTCGGGCCAGCGGAGACGTTGGGCCTGAACCATCGCGGCAACCCTGGAATGGATGGGCACCGAACGGTAGGCATACTCGTAAAGCGACCGCGACAATTTGATGCCCTTGGTGTTGTGCTTATGCCAGACCAGCGTCTCCAGATCGAAATGGTCGAATTCTGCATTAGCTAAATCACTGGGACGAGCCATGGTCAGGAACAGGATGCCCATGAAATTGCAGAGCTCCTGCATCTGGTCGTTGCCGGTTGCCACCTGTCCCTTGACCAGAGCCATGTTACGCTTCGCGTGGCCTTCGAGGTGATCGATCTCAGGCACGGCCTCAAACACCGGGTAGAAGATGTGGGCCGCGATCTGCCGTATCTGTTCGGTGGAATAATCCCGGCGGCGGCGGATCTGCTTCCGCGCGCGGATGGGGGTGCACGGATTGCGCATGTCCACCAGTTGCATGCGGATAGCCCAGTTGTAGAGCGCCAAGACGTGCCGCAGCGCGCTGTTGAACACGTATGGCGAGGTAAACTGCTTCTGGAATTCTTCGATATGGAGTGGCTTGACGGAGGAGAGCGGTCGATCGGCAAACAGCGTTCCGAAATCCTTGTAACGCCGCCGGCTGTTGTGGCCGCGCTTGGTGGTGATCTTGGGCGTTGGGCGTAGCCAGTGGGCCACAAAAATCGCGAAGTTGTAGCGGTAGCCTTGGGAAAGGCCGCTGACATGGCTTTCCCAATAGCGGTCAATCGCTTCACGGACCGTCAGAAGGTGTGCGCGGCGGGGGTCGGTTCGGTCGAAATCCGGATTTTCGCCGGCCTCCAGCCGGCGCTGCCGCTGGCCGACCGCCAGTCGGGCAGAGGATACGGTGAGAACGACGGTTGTCCCGAGCACTTTTCGATAGCGCCTGCCATTGAACTGGTAGGCATGGACGAAGGCTTTATTTCCGAGCGCAGTCACACGGAGTCCCAGCCCTGAAACGGAGTCGTTGCGAATGCGGCCGTCTATTCCAACCGGATAATCCCAGTAAATTTCCTGGCCTTTCCCAGAAGGGCAATTTGCGGTAAAAACTAGATCGTCAGTTAAAAATAATTGGGGCATTTCATGTAACTTCCATGTAACCGATTTATAGCAAATGTTACATGGAAAGTGAAGTAATGATGATCATCAAGTCATCAAAAATGACATAAAAACAAATGATTACTAATTTCGATAATCTCGGATTATCGTACTTGGGGCGCTCCGAAGGAAGGGGTCATGCGTTCGAATCGCGTCGGGTGCGCCAAGTTATTCAATTGGTTACATGACTTTCAATCCTATCAATTCCTTTCATGTAACTTTCATGTAACAGACTTTTCTGACAATCAATTGCTACGGTTGTTGTGGCGGGCGCACGTAAAAAGGCGATATTGTCCACGGCGACGCCAAATACGGCTGGCGGAAGACAATGAAATCAGTCATTACGGCACTATAGTGTACGACGGAGAGCTGGGAGGCTTAGCTAATGGCAGCAGAACCTGAAATTTGGACGGATCCTGATCGTCCTAAGGATTTCCCTAAACCACAGGAAACGATTGCCAGGCTTGCGAAGGCCACTCACGCATTTCTCGCCGGCGAAACTGATCTCTTTGAAGTTAGTGTCAACGAGCGCAGTTTGACGCATCATCTGGCAGTCCACATCGCGCCTTACTTCGACCAATGGCATACCGATTGCGAATACAACCGGCTAGGGGACAAAGGGAAGAACCTGCCTCGGCCGGACGAATTCAAGACATCTCCGGATGATACGTCGGCTATGACGATCTTCCCCGACATCATAGTTCATCGCAGACGTACTCTTTACAACTGTGCGGTCGTGGAAGTGAAAAAAGCGGGCAACAGGAGGGGGCTGGACCTTGACGCGGAAAAGCTCCGCGGCCTCACAATGGCTGGAGACTACGACTACACAGTTGGCTTGCATCTGATTATCGACTGCGCAAAGGCCGTGGTGGCCGATGTTGTGGCGTATCGAGGTGGGGAGGTCGATGGCGACCTTACTGCGTACGCTCAAGGCCTTTTCATTCAGTAATATTCGGTGTGCAGGAGTAAAGTACAGTGCAAGGCGACGACGACAAGAAAACAGAAGCGTCGATCAGTCGCGGTTCAGAATGGCATCGATGGGAGCCGCACATTCATGCGCCTGGCACCATTCTTAATAACCAGTTCGGAGCCACGGATCCCTGGAATTTCTATCTGGCGACGCTCGAAAGCCTGACACCCAAAATCGAGGCAATCGCCGTTACCGACTACTATGTCACCGACACCTACGAGGAATTCCTCAAACACAAAGCTGCTGGCCGGTTGCCCGGTGTAAAGCTGATCTTCCCGAACATCGAGTTGCGCCTCGATGTGGCGGCAAAGTCCGGCTTCGTGAACATCCATCTGTTGGTCAGCCCCGAAGATCCGCACCATGTCGATGAGGTCAAGCGTATCCTCAAGCGCCTGCAATTTGGCGCGCACAACGATCGTTACGACTGCTCACGCGAAGAGCTTATCAAGCTTGGAAAGCGCGCCGACTCGACAATCATCGATGACGGCGCGGCTCTTCGGCACGGTGCGACCCAGGTCAAGGTCAATTTCGACCTACTGCGCAAGGTCATCCATGAAAGCGAATGGGCAAAGAAGAACATACTGATCGCCGTCGCCGGTGCCGCCGGTGACGGCACGTCTGGTCTTCGGCAGGCCGCCGACGCCACCATACGCCAGGAAATCGAGAAATTCGCCCATATCATCTTCTCGAGCAGCCCGGCCCAGAGGGAATTCTGGCTTGGCCAGCGGGGCGTGACCGTCGAACAGCTGCGCTCGGCATATGATGGCTGCAAGCCTTGTCTTCACGGGAGCGACTCGCACGACCAGAGCTCAGTGGGCCAGCCAGTCGATAATCGCTTCTCATGGATCAAGGGCGCCCTGGAGTTCGATTCGCTCCGTCAGGCCTGCATCGACCCGGAGGGCCGCGCCTATGTCGGCGAGCAGCCGCCGCGGTCGGCAATGCCGTCGCAGGTCATCTCGCACGTCAGGATCGACAATACGGACTGGGCCACCACGCCTGATATCCCGCTCAACCCCGGTCTTGTAGCCATTATTGGAGCGCGAGGATCGGGCAAGACCGCGTTGGCCGACGTCATTGCGGCAGGTTGCGATGCAATCTCGTCCTCTGGCTGGGATGCAGACGAGAATATCAGCCCGTCCTTCCTGGCACGGGCCCGCAAGCTGATCGGTAAGGCGACGACGACACTCACCTGGGGCGGCGGCTCGACGGTCACGCGCTCCCTCAATGGCAGCGACGCCAACGGCCATATGTCCTTTCCTCGCGCCCGCTATCTCTCACAGCAGTTCGTCGAAGAGCTTTGCTCGGCGAAGGGTGTCTCCGATGGTCTCGTGGACGAGATCGAACGCGTGATATTCGAGTCGCATTCACAAGACGATCGTGAATGGGCTACCGACTTTGCCGATCTGCGCGACCAGCAGACTGCACGGTTCCAGCAGGCACGCAGTCGAGAAGCCGGCGCGATTTTGGACGTTTCTGACCGCATCGCTGGCGAACTGGAGAAGGAAAGCCTCGTCGCCACACTGGCCACGCAGGTCGCGCAGAAAAAGAAACAGATCGCGGACTACACAACCGACCGCACCAAGCTCGTCGTCAAAGGAACTGAAGCGCAGGTTGCCCGCCACACCCAGCTCAGCGGGGTGGCTCAGAATCTGCGGAACAAGATCCAAACCTTGGGAAATCAGCGCCGTGCCTTCGTCGCTTTACAAGACGAGGCTCGGAGCGTGCGCGCTACTGGCGCACCGGAAATGCTCCGCCAAGCTCAGGCACGGCACGCCAACAGCGGCCTGGACGCCAAGCAGTGGGACGATTTCCTGCTGATTTATAAGGGTGACGTCGACAAGAGCTTGACGGCTTACATCGCGTGGGCGGATGGCGAGGTTCGGAAGCTCAACGGCGTTCCGCCGCCGACTGGCGATCCGAACGTCGCGCTGATCGCCGACAATGCTGATCTCTCGGCACTTACGCTCGCCCCAATCCTCGCTGAAATGACACGCCTGGGGGCGTTATTCAGCGCTGATAAGCTGGTTCGGGACCAATACACTGCACTGACCGGCCGTATTACGCAGGAGAGTTCTGCGCTTCAGGCTCTCGAAACCCGGCTCACCGATGCGCAAGGGGCTGCAGGGCGCCGGAAGGAGCTTCAGACCGAGCGCGATGATACGTACGGACGGGTTTTCGAGGCGATCATTAACGAACAGAACGCGCTAGCCGGTCTCTACGCGCCGCTGATGGCGAGGCTTGCAGCGGCATCAGGCACCCTCAACAAGCTCAGCTTCTCGGTTCGCAGGATCGCTGATGTAGAAGCATGGGGCTCGGTAGCGGAGGAAGAACTCCTCGACAGACGCAAGGCCGGTCCCTTTTACGGCCGCCGCTCACTCATCATTGCCGCAACGGAGGCACTCAAGCCCGCTTGGGAGATGGGCTCGGCGGCGGCGGTTCAGGCTGCGATGACAGCCTTCATTGGAAAATACGCCAATGACCTTCTCTCGCACGCGCCCTATGCGCCCACGCAACAAGCCGAGTTCCGCACCTGGTCGAAGCAATTCGCGCACTGGCTTTTTGGGACCGACCACATCACCGTTCGGTACGAGATCTCCTATGACGGCGTCGACATCCGGAAGCTCTCGCCAGGCACGCGGGGCATCGTTCTTTTGCTGCTCTACCTCGCCCTCGACGATTCTGACGATCGTCCGTTGATCATCGACCAGCCGGAGGAAAATCTCGATCCAAAGTCCGTATTTGACGAGCTGGTGGCGCTGTTCATTGCCGCTAAATCGAAGCGCCAAGTCATCATTGTCACGCATAACGCCAATCTTGTCATCAACACCGACGCTGATCAGATCATCGTAGCCGAAGCTGGCCCGCATCCGTCGGGCGGTCTTCCGCCGATCAGCTATGTGGCGGGCGGGCTGGAAAACGCCGCAATCCGCAAGGCCGTGTGTGACATCCTCGAGGGTGGCGAGGCCGCGTTCCGCGAGCGCGCACGGCGGCTTCGTGTTCGTCTTGATCGATAGGTCGGGCAACGATGGTCACAAAGGACACTGCTATCACCGCTCCCCAGCCGCTCTTGGCCACGCTGGCCGAATGCGGTTGGGCCCGCCATGTCGCAGGCGTCGTAGAGGCCGAAGCCATCGTCAGCGAAATCGGCCGTATGGGCGATCTTCTCGGCAGGCGCACTGCTGGCCGAGGCGGCGCGCTGCAGGAGTTCGTCCGACCCCAAATGGCCGATCATGCACATCCTCGATCCTTGAGCGCGCGCTATGGCCTGAACGCATTGCCGTTCCACACAGAACTGAGCCACCGACCAAGGCCCTGCCGCTATCTCCTTCTCGGGTGCATCGAGCCCGGGTTGCCCCGCGCGGTGACGATGCTCCTCGATTGGCGAACCATCGGCTTTTCGCCGGATGAGCTTCACCTCCTCGAAGGCGCTCCGATCCTGGTGCGAACCGGCCGGCGCTCTTTCTACTCGACCATTCTGTCGCCCGATCGCGCCTTCCTCCGATACGATCCCGGCTGCCTTGAAGCCGTCGATGAGCGCGGACAGGCAGCCCTGAGACTTATGGAACATCGGTTGGCCAGGGGGACCCCGGAAGTCCATCATTGGCACCAGGGGGACATTTTAGTTATCGACAACTGGCGCGTTCTGCACGGCCGCGGGCCGACGGACCAAGGCTCCGGCCGGCGTCTAGCGAGGGTTCTGATCGATGCCTGACGACGTCTTCATCGCGATCAACGGCGACGCGCTACATGCGAAGTCGAAGGTTTACATCGGCCGCGCTCTGGTCAGGAAAGGCGCCGGGGAACTCGACGAATACCAGCTTTGGGCTTCGCTCGCACTTGAGCTGCTTGGCAAAGCTGCGCTTGCGCGCAAGCACCCGAGCCTCGTTGTGGATCCGACCCACTGGCAGTCCATGTTCGTTGCCGCCGGCATCAACGTTACGACCGATGTGAAGACCATAGCGGCAAAAACCTTGTTTGAGCGCCTTGCGCACCTCGTTCCGAGGTTCGACAAGACCATCCAAAAATTCTGCCAGGAGATCGCGGAGCGTCGCAACACGGAGCTCCACTCAGCCGACCTCCCATTTCATACCATGCGGCTTGACGCCTGGGAGGCGCGCTATTGGCATGCTTGCGACACGATCCTTAACCAGATGGGATCTTCGTTGGAACAATGGTTGGGTGCGGCCGATGCAAAGGCTCCGCGTCAGTTGCTTGATGAAGCTGCTCAAGCCCTTGATTCGGCAGTCAAGCTTCGCGTCGAGGCCGCCAGGGAACAGTTCGAGGCGTTGAAGAAGGCAGAGCGGGAGCGCCTAGCGGCTGAGGCCGTATTGCTACAACCGCGACATCAGGCTGAACTCTTCAAGGGTAGTTACGATGAAATCTGGGTGGAGAGCTGCCCGGCATGCAAGTGCCGCGCCTTCATTACTGGCGAGCAAACCGGCGAAGACATCAGCGAGGAGCACGATGAGGGAGCCATCTGGGAGATCGTTGACCGCGAATTCGTTGGCGAAGAATTCCGCTGCCCAACGTGCGATCTAGCGCTTACGGGTAGCGCCGAAATTGAAGCGGCAGGTGTGGACTATATCTTCGAGGATCGGCAAGAGCGCGAGATGGAGCATGAGCCTGACTACGGCAATGACTAACGCGCTGACGAAGGTTTCCGCTTGCGCCGAGTCCAACCAACACTCTTCCTTATCGGGGGATTCGGTCGACCCTTGTTCGTGTCGAACCCTAGGCTTACGCGAAAAACCAACTTTACCTGAAGCGACATGATAGCCGACCTGATCCTCATTGATCCTGAACTTTGGGCCAAAACGCGTTCAGGTGCTCGCGCAGGCCGCGGTTTCCGATACCAGGATGCGCTCTGCGCTGCATTGGCCGTCGAAGCCTGGGCAGGAGGAGCAGCGTGGAATGCCGTCGTTCCTGAAGGACTTGAGGATGCGACACTGCACGGGCCGGGATTGGAAATCCGCGCCCAGATTAAGTCGCGCCACGACCCTCGGGGGCGCTTCAGCTTAACTGAAGTGGCCGGGTTCATTGCGAAGATGGCGCTCCCTTTGGACAAAGCGGCTGGTAGCAGCGTTCGACTGGCGCTAATTCTCGAGCGCAACGTAGACGGCCTCGAACCCAGCGGGTGGTTGGAAACGCTAGCGTCAACAGGCCAGAATTTCGAGAAGTTTGCGGAGGCACTGTCGATGGCCTTCGCCCCCGGCACGATCGACAGCGCCGCTCTGCTCGCCAAACTTCACCTTGTGGTGTCACCTGACCCCTTGGGCGCGACTCCATTAATTCTGGAACGAAAGGGCGCTCTGGACCCTGCGGCAGGCCGCCTGGTGGCCCAAGAGCTTCGTGCTGTTGCAGGGCGTGCTGCGGATGATAATTACGCGAACCAGCCCCAAGCCCCGGCATCGCTCGGCGCTACAGACGTCCAGCGTCTGATCGACGGCGTCCAGCGCATCCTTGACCCCTTGGGCCGGCTCAAACTTGCGGATGACCTCTGCGAGGCGGCAAACTTCCACGAATCGCTTAACGCACCTGACTTCTATAGCGGCGTGAACGTCATGCCCGGTCACGTCAGCGCAGGCCTGGTGTTCGACCGACCAGCCGAAACCGCTGATATCTTGGAAGCGTTGGAAGCCCAAGGGGCCGTGCTGGTGGCGGGTCCTTCAGGTGCTGGCAAATCGGCACTGACTTGGTTGGCGGCTTATCATACCCGACATGCCGTGCGCTGGTATCGCGTTCGCCGCCTAGGCGAGCCGGATGTGCCCAGACTAGTCCAGCTAGCTCGCCTTCTCGATGCTGGTCCAGGCCGCCCGGTTGGATTTGTCATTGATGATGTAGGCCGCACCGGTGCGGCCGGCTGGGATATGCTCGTTTCTGAGATCCAAGCAATAGCGGGTTTGCTCGTCCTCGGTTCGGTTCGGGAAGAAGACATCTTCCTTCTTGGCACGGCTGCGACAACTCCTGTCGTCCGGCCCCATCTCGACGAGCCTCTTGCTGAGCGTCTTTGGCTTGCCTTGTCGGCTCAGGGGGAGGTCGCTTTCTCCCATTGGGTCGAGCCCTTCGATGAAAGCAAAGGCCTTCTGCTGGAATACACGCACCTGCTGGCAAAGGGTCAGCGGCTTGAGCAGACGCTCACCGAGCAGGTCCGCCGACGCCTATCGGAGAACAGAAACGACGAACTGGAACTGTTGCGACGCATCGCGTTTCCAAGCCGGTATGGTGCGGTCGTAGAGAGCCGATTCATCCGTGAGCGTGTCGGTTGGGACTGGTTCCGAATGGCGAAGGCCCTAGCGCGCCTCATCGAGGAGCATGCCGTGAAGGAGACGTCAGATGGCGGTCTCGCAGGCTTGCATGAGATCCGGTCCGCCTATCTCGATGAGGCTATCCGGGCTTGTCTCGACATGCCTCTGTCCGAAACGATTATCGAAGCTGCGTCGGTCGTCAGCGCCACTCACCTGCCGATCTTTATCGTACGCATCCTGAGAGCCTATCCGGAGGAGCGATCCGAGCTTGTCAGCGCCTTGGCTTGCCGTACGGTTAGGGGCGATGTTGCTTCCCTTGGCCCCATACTCCACGGACTGGGCCTAGCGACTGCCGACATCGTCGCCGCACATTGGTTAGAAATCTCTCGGCGTCTGAAGGTCGACGATCGGTTCTCTTCTCTTTTGTTCAACCTGACTGCAGTGACTCCGATGGAGGGAGACCTACCGCTATTCGCAAAGGTGCGGGAAGCCGGAGCCTCCTTCGCCACGGTCAAAGTAGAGGACCTGCGGGGCAGCTTCCTTGATCGACTTGAAGACGCGAGTGGCTTGGACATCCATCACATCGATCTGGAGACGCTACATCGTTTGCAAGCGGCTCTAATGCCGTTGCGAGGTTGTTCCAAGGCGCCTAGCCTAGATCTGCCGCTAGATCAGGATCTGTCGGCAGCACCACTGCTCCCCTTGCTCGAATTCATCCGGACGACTTGGGACATAAAACCCACTGAGTCCGCCCGCCTTGTTGACCTGGCTGGCGGATCGCTGGCCCTATTGGCGCGCTTGCGTGACGAGCTTCCTTGGATCACTGCCCCTCGGTTGGTGGAGGTTGAGGGCGAGGATGGCGGAGGCCGTGAAGCCGCCGTGGAGGCCAATGTCCGAGTCATTTCGGACGCCGTGCAGAACGATCTGCATGGCGACGTCGTGCGTCTGTGCGAACTCATGCTGGTCGCTGCGCCGGAGGCCCGAAGGGCGGTATCCGACACCATATTGCCGGATGGTGCCTCGTTGATGGTGGCGGGACACAGCCTCAATAGCAAACGCATCCCTCGAGAGAGTCTCCCCAGTCCGGCTCGCGTTGCTTGGAACCGCGCTCAAGCTCGCGCCGTGGACCGTCTCGTCGGGGCGCCTCAAGAAACCGGCCGTACCGCCTCCCTGGCGCACCTCATCGAAGAACTAAGTCAGCGACTCGATGAGGCCGCCAACTTATATCTCCGAATGGAAAAGCCCAAAGAGCGTTGGAAACTCCTCATCAATATCACCGGGATGCTGCGAGACTTCGTGCCGCCGCCGCGCGTCAATGAGGTAATGTCGCACTCTCTCGATCCTGGGTCCTATTCCGGATCCGATCATATGCACAATTTTGCTGTGGATCTGCAGACACTTGTGCTGGAACTGGCCGACGGCAACAACGAGAATGTCAAAGTCAGCGCTATGCGCGTTGTGGACCTTATCGAGACCGCAGAGAAACTCTCCGATCCTACGCTCTGGCGCATGATTTCGTCGCCACCGATCCAGGCCATGTCGGATCTTTCCTCTCGGCTCCGGGATATCCGGGCTGTCTATGGCCATATTGCCAATGATCCCGATCGCCGACGTCGATGGGCGGCGAACTTCAGTACCACCAGCCGACGTCATTCCGCTCTCTCGAAGGCAGCCTCCCAATCGCGAATCCAAGCTGACGACGACCTCGCGACGCGTCGGAAGAAATACGAGGATGTCTTCGCAGACGCCGGTCTGACCGTTCGCGTTCATGCGCGAGCCTCGGAGAAGGACGCAGGATATGCGTGGCCCCACGTGTACTTCGCCGGTCTGGTTGTGACCGACTCGATAGAGGGCTGGATTGGCGATCTAGACCGGTTCAGAGCGGTTTGTGAAATCTTGGCGGATGAACCGAGGATGAGTTGCGCTCCCCTGATCCGTGATCAAATTCCGCCCGTCGCTATGGTGAGGATCGGTGAGGTGCTCCTTCCAGACTTGAATTTCGCGGAGGAGTGGGCAGCGCTTTTGCCATGGCCCATAGTCGACACACCTTTGCTGAACCGCGTTACAAGCACGTTGAGCGATATTTCTGCCGTATCTGCCATGGTTCAGGACAAGGGTACCGATCTCAATCCCGCAGAAGCCATCCACTTCGAGGCGCACCTGCACCGTATTGAGGACGCTATCGCGTGGTTCGGCGAAGCGACAGCGGATGAGGCGTCCGCAGCTTTAGCCATGACAAGTCAGGTGATCCTCGCCAGCATCCAGCGTATGCAGGCGGAACTCCAGGGTTCCGCAGAAGGAGGTTCGCTAGCCGTCGAGTTTGGTCGCCTTATGAACGGCGAGTTCTCCGAATTGACGACGCAGGTCGCAGCTTTGCGTATAGCATTGATGGAACACGCCCTCGGCCTTGAGGCTTGGTCAGACTTATCTGCCCCATTGGAAGGGGTCGACGCCTGATCAAATTCCGAGAAACTTGATTGAAAAGAGCATTTTGTGTTACACAAATCCTTGCACAACCACAGGAAAAATGCCAGATATCGCTTTGTTAACAACGGGATGTAGATAGGCTATTCGGTCTCCAAAACCGCAGGTCGTAGGTTCGAGCCCTGCTGCCCGTGCCATTCCTAGGAATGGATACCTAAAAAACGATTCTTTTGCAGCGCAGCCTTTGAAAACCGGCTTGTGACTTGCCATATAGCATAAGTTGCGGCATAAGGGCCGCATAGCCGGGACGGGACGACTGGATGGTTCCGAGGCGGCGTTTGGTCATAAAGCGGACACTTGCCACTTGCGTGGATCAAGAATCGGTTTTATGTAGACGAAACAGACACGCGACGCGTGGAGCTGGGAAGCCGGCTTTACGCGTCTGATTTGCATGGGCGAAATGATTGCGCTGATTCGGCGCGAACGCACGCTCAAGCGGCACGTCCCGGCCAGCGGGATCATCCAGGAGACCCGGCCAACGGGTCTTGCAGACAGAGCGGCATATGGCTTCGAAAACCACAAATCCTTTCACCTTTCTCCAGCAGGTTCGCGCGGAGACTGCCAAGGTCACTTGGCCGTCGCGGCGCGAAACGGTGATCTCGACGGTGATGGTCCTTGTGTTCGCGGTCATCGCGATGATCTTTTTCTTTACCGCAGACGTGGCCATGGGCTTTGCGGTCGAAAAAATCCTCGGCCTCGGACAGTAAGTCCGGCGATTACGGAGAAGTCTTAAAATGACCGCGCGGTGGTACATCGTCCACGCCTACTCGAACTTTGAAAAGAAGGTCGCCGAGGACATCGAGAACAAGGCCAAGCAGAAGGGCCTGTCCGCCGACATCGAGCAGATCGTGGTGCCGACCGAGAAGGTCGTCGAGATCCGCCGCGGCCGCAAGGTCGATGCCGAGCGCAAGTTCTTTCCGGGCTATGTGCTGTTGAAGGCCAATCTGACCGATGCCGTGTTCTCGCTCGTCAAGAACACGCCGAAGGTCACCGGTTTCCTGGGCGACTCCAAGCCGGTGCCGATCACCGAAGCCGAAGCCCAGCGTATCCTGAACCAGGTTCAGGAAGGCGTCGAGCGGCCGAAGCCGTCGGTGACGTTCGAGATCGGCGAAGCGATCCGCGTTTCGGATGGACCATTCGCGTCGTTCAACGGTTTCGTCCAGGAAGTGGACGAAGAGCGGGCGCGGCTCAAGGTGGAAGTATCGATCTTCGGGCGCGCCGTGCCGGTCGATCTGGAATTCGGACAGGTCGAGAAGGGCTGATCCGAAATCCCTGCACCGGTTTCGGCGGCAGGGAAGGCGGCGCGGAGATCGCGCGGCCAAAACGGGTGGGAGGCGAATGCGGCTTTAGCCGGCCGCGCGGACCGCACCACCAGACTGCAACCGCCGGCAAGACCGGCATGAGAAAAGGCAGGAAGAGAGATGGCTAAGAAAATTGCAGGCCAGCTCAAGCTCCAGGTTTCCGCGGGATCGGCCACGCCGTCGCCCCCGATCGGCCCGGCGCTTGGTCAGCGTGGCATCAACATCATGGAGTTCTGCAAGGCGTTCAACGCGCAGACCCAGGAAATGGAAAAGGGTTCGCCGGTTCCGGTCGTCATCACCTACTATCAGGACAAGTCGTTCACCTTCGTCATGAAGACGCCGCCGGTGAGCTACTTCCTGAAGAAGGCCGCGAACCTGAAGTCGGGCTCGAAGGAGCCGGGCAAGGTCAAGGCCGGCACGATCGGCCGCGACAAGGTGCGCGCCATCGCCGAGCAGAAGATGAAGGATCTGAACGCAAACGACGTCGAGGCGGCCATGCGCATGGTCGAGGGCTCTGCCCGCTCGATGGGTCTGGAAGTGGTGCGCTGAGATCATGGCAAAGATTGCAAAGCGTGTATCGCAGACCCGCGAAGGCATCGATCCCAACAAGGCTTACGCTTTGGGTGAGGCGCTGAAGCTGCTCAAGGATCGCTCCTCGGTGAAGTTCGACGAGACGATCGAAGTCGCGATGAACCTCGGCGTCGACCCCCGCCATGCCGACCAGATGGTCCGCGGCGTGGTCAACCTGCCGAACGGCACCGGCCGCAGCGTTCGCGTCGCCGTCTTCGCGCGTGGCGACAAGGCCGAGGAGGCCAAGGCCGCCGGCGCTGACATCGTCGGAGCCGAGGATCTGGTCGACATCGTCCAGAAGGGCACGATCGACTTCGACCGCTGCATCGCCACGCCGGACATGATGCCGCTGGTCGGCCGTCTCGGCAAGGTGCTCGGCCCGCGTGGCATGATGCCGAACCCGAAGGTCGGCACCGTCACCACCGACGTGGCCGCCGCCGTGAAGGCATCGAAGGGCGGCGCCGTCGAGTTCCGCGTCGAGAAAGCCGGCATCGTTCATGCCGGCGTCGGCAAGGTCTCGTTCGACGTCAAGGCGCTGGAAGAAAACGTCCGCGCCTTCGCTGATGCGGTGACCAGGGCAAAGCCGGCTGGTGCCAAGGGCAATTACGTCAAGAAGGTGTCGGTCACCTCGACGATGGGCCCGGGCCTCAAGCTCGACGTCTCGACGCTCGCGGCGTCCTGATACGAACAATTGGATCGGCCGCTAAAACGCTGATCCGTGAAAGAATTCCGGGCCTCCGATCTGTCGGCGGCCCGGTACCGGAAGTCGAAAGGCTTCCGGACATCCTGTCCGAGATTGCAGGCGGCCCCCAAGCCTTAGGTGATGTGGGCCTTAATTCATGTGGGCCTGCATGAGACGGGTGAAGACCGGACAAAGGAGCGAAAGCTCCAATGAAAGGTTCGAACCGTGTTTGCCTTTTGTCTGCGCACCGTCCGGCTTGCCGGCAGGTGTGGCGAAAGGGGGCAGGATCCTCGAGCGTCGTTCGGGAGATCCGTTACTGGATGGCCCGGCCGGCAAAAGGCAACCCGACGCCTGTCCTTCGTAGAGGGCAGGGGTCAACTGGAGATAGGCAGTGGACAGAGCGGAAAAACGCGAACTCGTCACGGGCCTGAATGATGCGTTCTCAAGCGCTGGTTCAGTCGTCGTGGCCCACTACGCCGGTATCACCGTCGCGCAAATGAACGACCTTCGGTCGAAAATGCGCGCCGCCGGTGGCACCGTCAAAGTCGCGAAGAACCGTCTCGCCAAAATCGCTCTTCAGGGCACGGACTCCGCATCGATCATCGAGCTGTTCAAGGGACAGACGCTGATCGCCTATTCGGAGGATCCGATTGCGGCGCCGAAGGTCGCGTCCGATTTCGCCAAGGGAAATGACAAGCTCGTCATTCTCGGCGGCGCAATGGGCACCACCTCGCTCAACGCCGACGGTGTGAAGGCACTCGCCACACTTCCGTCGCTCGATGAGCTGCGCGCCAGGCTGGTTGGCATGATCGCCACGCCGGCAACCCGGATCGCCCAGATCGTCAATGCGCCTGCGGCTTCGGTCGCGCGCGTCATCGGCGCTTACGCCCGGAAGGACGAGGCGGCATGAGGCCGTTCCTCGCTATCACAAACACACGTTCGAACCTTATGAAGGAACATTGCAATGGCTGATCTGGCAAAGATCGTAGACGACCTTTCGAAGCTGACCGTCCTCGAGGCGGCCGAGCTGTCGAAGCTTCTTGAAGAAAAGTGGGGCGTTTCCGCCGCTGCTCCGGTGGCGGTTGCCGCTGCTGGCGGCGCCGCGGCCGCTGCCGCTCCGGTCGAGGAAAAGACGGAATTCGACGTCGTCCTCACCGAGGCAGGCGCTCAGAAGATCAACGTCATCAAGGAAGTTCGCGCCATCACCGGTCTTGGGCTCAAGGAAGCCAAGGACCTGGTCGAGGCGGCTCCGAAGCCGGTCAAGGAAGCCGTTTCCAAGGCCGACGCGGACAAGTTCAAGGCCCAGCTGGAAGCAGCCGGCGCCAAGGTCGAACTGAAGTAAGCGTTGAGTACCGGCGGGCGGCGTCGCGCCGTCCGCCACTCCCTTCACGTCGAAGGGAGGCTCATGGCGCGAAGAGTGCGAAAACCTCTTTCCTGAGGGCCGCAAACCGGCCTTCAGGAAACGGGTTTTCTCCCGTTTCTGGCCCACCGCCAATTGGTGGTGGGTGAAAAGACAAGAAGCCGCCGACAGGCGGCGGGCAACAAGACAGGGCCGCCTGAGGTGGCCCGAGATGCAAGGCGAGCCGCGGCGAGGCTCGTCCCGAGAATTGAGCTAAGGAGCGACGATGGCCCAGACCCAGACTTTCAATGGCCGCAGACGCGTACGCAAGTTTTTCGGAAAGATCCCGGAAGTTGCGGAGATGCCGAACCTGATCGAGGTTCAGAAGGCATCCTATGACCAGTTCCTGATGGTGGAGGAGCCCAAGGGTGGGCGTCCTGACGAGGGGCTGCAGGCAGTTTTCAAGTCGGTCTTCCCGATTTCCGATTTTTCCGGCTCCTCGATGCTGGAATTCGTGAAGTACGAGTTCGAAGGACCCAAATTCGACGTTGACGAATGCCGCCAGCGCGACCTGACCTATGCGGCGCCGCTCAAGGTGACGCTGCGCCTCATCGTGTTCGATATCGACGAGGATACCGGCGCGAAGTCGATCAAGGACATCAAGGAGCAGGACGTCTACATGGGCGACATGCCGCTCATGACCTTGAACGGCACCTTCATCGTCAACGGCACCGAGCGCGTCATCGTCTCGCAGATGCACCGTTCGCCGGGCGTCTTTTTCGACCATGACAAGGGCAAGTCGCACTCGTCCGGCAAGCTGTTGTTTGCCGCGCGCGTCATTCCCTATCGCGGCTCGTGGCTCGACATCGAGTTCGATAGCAAGGACGTCGTGCACGCCCGTATCGACCGCCGCCGCAAGATTCCGGTAACGTCGCTGCTGATGGCGCTCGGCATGGACGGCGAAGAGATCCTGTCGACCTTCTACAACAAGATCACCTACAAGCGCGCCGGCGACCATTGGCGCATTCCCTTCAACGTCGAGCGTTTCCGCGGCCTCAAGGCCGTTGGTGACCTGGTTGACGCCGACACCGGCGAGGTCGTCGTCGAGGCCGGCAAGAAGATCACTGCCCGCCAGGCCAGGGCGCTTGGCGAAAAAGGTCTCAAGGCGATCAAGGCGACCGACGAGGATCTGCTCGGCAACTACCTTGCCGAGGACATCGTCAACTATGGCACCGGCGAGATTTTCCTCGAAGCCGGCGACGAGATCGATGAAAAGACGCTGAAAGTGCTTCTCGGCACCGGCGATGACGAGATCAAGGTTCTCGACATCGATCACGTCAATGTCGGCGCCTATATCCGCAACACGCTCAACGTCGACAAAAACGAGAGCCGCCAGGACGCGCTGTTCGACATCTACCGCGTCATGCGCCCCGGCGAGCCGCCGACGCTCGAGACCGCCGAAGCCATGTTCAACTCGCTGTTCTTCGACAGCGAGCGCTATGATCTTTCGGCCGTCGGCCGCGTCAAGATGAACATGCGCCTCGAGCTCAAGGCCGAGGATACCGTGCGCGTGCTGCGCAAGGACGACATCCTGGCCGTGGTCAAGACGCTGGTCGAACTGCGCGACGGCAAGGGCGAGATCGACGACATCGACAATCTCGGCAACCGCCGCGTGCGCTCGGTCGGCGAGCTGATGGAGAACCAGTACCGCGTCGGCCTGCTGCGCATGGAGCGCGCGATCAAGGAACGTATGTCCTCGATCGAGATCGACACGGTGATGCCGCAGGACCTGATCAACGCCAAGCCGGCGGCTGCCGCCGTGCGCGAGTTCTTCGGTTCCTCGCAGCTGTCGCAGTTCATGGATCAGACCAACCCGCTGTCGGAGATCACCCACAAGCGCCGCCTGTCGGCGCTTGGACCGGGCGGCCTGACCCGCGAGCGTGCCGGGTTCGAGGTGCGCGACGTGCACCCAACGCATTACGGCCGCATCTGCCCGATCGAGACGCCGGAAGGCCCGAATATCGGCCTGATCAACTCGCTTGCGACCTTCGCGCGTGTCAACAAATACGGCTTCATCGAGAGCCCGTACCGCAAGATCGTCAACGGCAAGCTGACCAATGAGGTCGTCTACCTGTCGGCTATGGAAGAGGCCAAGCACCACGTCGCGCAGGCCAATGCCGAGCTCGACAAGAATGGTCATTTCGTCGACGAATTCGTCATTTGCCGTAACGCCGGCGAAGTGATGATGGCGCCGCGCGAAAACGTCGATCTGATGGACGTGTCGCCGAAGCAGATGGTGTCGGTGGCCGCGGCCCTGATTCCGTTCCTTGAGAACGACGACGCCAACCGCGCGCTGATGGGCTCGAACATGCAGCGTCAGGCCGTGCCGCTGGTGCGCGCCGAAGCGCCGTTCGTCGGCACCGGCATGGAGCCGATCGTCGCCCGTGACTCGGGCGCCGCCATCGGCGCCCGCCGCGGCGGCATCGTCGACCAGGTGGACGCGACGCGTATCGTCATCCGCGCCACGGAAGATCTCGATCCTGGCAAGTCCGGCGTCGATATCTACCGGCTGATGAAGTTCCAGCGTTCGAACCAGAACACCTGCATCAACCAGCGTCCGCTGGTGCGCATGGGCGACCGGGTCAACAAGGGCGACATCATCGCCGACGGCCCGTCGACCGAGCTCGGTGATCTGGCCCTCGGCCGCAACGTGCTGGTCGCGTTCATGCCGTGGAATGGCTACAACTACGAGGATTCCATCCTCTTGTCCGAGCGCATCGTCGCCGACGACGTCTTCACCTCGATCCACATCGAGGAGTTCGAAGTCATGGCCCGCGACACCAAGCTCGGGCCGGAGGAGATCACGCGCGATATCCCGAACGTCTCGGAAGAAGCGCTGAAGAACCTCGATGAGGCCGGCATCGTCTACATTGGTGCGGAAGTGCAGCCGGGCGACATCCTGGTCGGCAAGATCACGCCGAAGGGCGAAAGCCCGATGACGCCGGAAGAAAAGCTGCTGCGCGCCATCTTCGGTGAAAAGGCCTCGGACGTGCGCGATACCTCCATGCGCATGCCTCCGGGAACCTTCGGCACCGTCGTCGAAGTGCGCGTCTTCAACCGCCACGGTGTCGAGAAGGACGAGCGCGCCATGGCGATCGAGCGCGAGGAGATCGAACGCCTCGCCAAGGACCGCGACGACGAGCAGGCAATCCTCGACCGTAACGTCTATTCGCGCCTTTCCGACGTTCTCGTCGGCAAGGAGGCGATTGCCGGGCCGAAGGGCTTCAAGAAGGGCTCGAAGCTGTCGAAGGACACGCTCGACGAGTATCCGCGTTCGCAGTGGTGGCAGTTTGCCGTGGAGAACGAAAAGCTCCAGAGCGAACTGGAAGCCCTGCGTGGCCAGTACGACGATTCCAAGAAGGCGCTCGAGCAGCGCTTCATGGACAAGGTCGAGAAGGTGCAGCGCGGCGACGAGATGCCTCCGGGCGTCATGAAGATGGTCAAGGTCTTCGTGGCCGTGAAGCGCAAGATGCAGCCCGGCGACAAGATGGCCGGCCGGCACGGCAACAAGGGTGTCGTGTCGCGGATCGTTCCGGTCGAGGACATGCCTTTCCTCGAGGACGGCACGCATGCCGACATCGTGCTCAACCCGCTGGGTGTGCCGAGCCGCATGAATGTCGGCCAGATCCTGGAAACGCATCTGGGCTGGGCTTGCGCCGGAATGGGCAAGAAGATCGGCGATCTGATCGATGCGTACAAGACGGCGGGCGACATCAAGCCGCTGCGCAAGACGCTTGAGAGCTTCATGCCGGCCAATGACCGCAACGAGCCGGTCCGCGAATATGACGACGAGAGCATCGTTCGCCTCAGCGAGCAGATGCGCCGCGGCGTCTCCATCGCGACACCGGTGTTCGACGGCGCGCACGAGGCCGACATCAACATCATGCTGGAGCAGGCGGGCCTGCACACCAGCGGTCAGTCGCAGCTCTATGACGGACGCACCGGCGAACCGTTCGATCGCAAAGTGACGATGGGCTACATATATATGCTCAAGCTTCACCACCTTGTGGACGACAAGATCCACGCGCGTTCGATCGGGCCGTACTCGCTCGTTACCCAGCAGCCGCTGGGCGGCAAGGCGCAGTTCGGTGGCCAGCGCTTTGGCGAGATGGAGGTCTGGGCGCTTGAAGCGTACGGCGCCGCCTACACGCTGCAGGAGATGCTGACGGTGAAGTCGGATGACGTCGCCGGCCGCACCAAGGTCTACGAGGCGATCGTCAGAGGCGACGACACATTCGAGGCCGGCATCCCCGAGAGCTTCAACGTTCTCGTTAAGGAAATGCGGTCTCTCGGCCTCAATGTCGAGTTGGAGAACACCAAGCTCGACGACAACCCGATCCGGCTGCCCGACGCGGCCGAGTAAGCAAGACGTCCGGCCGCGGCCTTCCCGCGACCGGACGCACCAAATTCTCGGCCGATGGCCGATCAAGTCGGCGGGCGTTTGGCCCGCGCTAGATGCAAGGGGTTTTCGAGGACCCCGAAAAGGAGAACGGCATGAACCAAGAGGTCATGAATCTCTTCAACCCCCAGGCGCCTGCGCAGGTGTTCGATTCCATCCGGATCTCGCTTGCCAGCCCTGAGAAGATTCTGTCCTGGTCATTCGGCGAGATCAAGAAGCCGGAGACCATCAACTACCGCACCTTCAAGCCGGAGCGTGACGGCCTGTTCTGCGCGCGCATTTTTGGTCCGATCAAGGACTATGAGTGCCTCTGCGGCAAGTACAAGCGCATGAAGTACAAGGGCGTCATCTGCGAGAAGTGCGGCGTCGAAGTCACGCTGTCGCGCGTCCGCCGCGAGCGCATGGGCCATATCGAGCTGGCGGCACCGGTCGCCCACATCTGGTTCCTGAAGTCGCTGCCGTCGCGCATCGGCACGCTGCTCGACATGACCCTGAAGGACATCGAGCGGGTCCTTTACTTCGAGAACTACATCGTCACCGAACCCGGCCTCACCGCGCTGAAGGAGCACCAGCTGCTCAGCGAGGAAGAGTACATGATGGCCGTCGACGAATATGGCGAGGATAGTTTCACCGCCATGATCGGCGCCGAGGCGATCCACGACCTGCTGGCCGGCATGGACCTCGAGAAGATCGCCGGCGATCTGCGTTCGGAACTGGCTTCGACCACCTCCTAGCTCAAGCAGAAGAAGTATCTGAAGCGTCTCAAGGTCGTCGAGAACTTCATGGAATCCGGCAACCGTCCGGAATGGATGATCATGAAGGTGGTTCCGGTGATCCCGCCGGATCTGCGTCCGCTTGTCCCGCTGGACGGCGGCCGTTTCGCTACGTCGGATCTGAACGACCTCTACCGCCGCGTCATCAACCGCAACAACCGCTTGAAGCGGCTGATCGAGCTGCGCGCGCCCGGCATCATCGTGCGCAATGAAAAGCGCATGCTGCAGGAAGCCGTCGATGCGCTGTTCGACAATGGCCGCCGCGGCCGCGTCATCACCGGCGCCAACAAGCGTCCGCTGAAGTCGCTGTCCGACATGTTGAAGGGCAAGCAGGGCCGGTTCCGCCAGAACCTGCTCGGCAAGCGCGTCGACTATTCCGGCCGCTCGGTCATCGTCACCGGTCCCGAGCTCAAGCTGCACCAGTGCGGCCTGCCGAAGAAGATGGCGCTCGAGCTGTTTAAGCCCTTCATCTACGCCCGTCTCGACGCCAAGGGTTACTCCTCGACCGTCAAGCAGGCGAAGAAGCTGGTCGAAAAGGAGCGTCCGGAGGTCTGGGATATCCTCGACGAGGTCATCCGCGAGCATCCGGTGCTGTTGAACCGCGCGCCGACGCTGCACCGCCTCGGCATCCAGGCGTTCGAGCCGATCCTGATCGAAGGCAAGGCGATCCAGCTTCACCCGCTGGTCTGCACGGCCTTCAACGCCGACTTCGACGGCGACCAGATGGCGGTCCACGTGCCGCTGTCACTGGAAGCGCAGCTCGAGGCTCGCGTGCTGATGATGTCGACCAACAACATCCTGCACCCGGCTTCCGGCGCGCCGATCATCGTCCCGTCGCAGGACATGGTTCTCGGTCTCTACTATCTGTCGATCGTCAACCAGAACGAGCCGGGCGAGGGCATGGTGTTTGCCGATATGGGCGAGCTCCAGCATGCGCTCGAGACCAAGGCGGTAACGCTGCATTCCAAGATCAAGGGGCGCTTCCGCACGGTCGACGCCGACGGTAAGGTCGTATCGAAGATCCACGACACCACGCCTGGCCGCATGATCATCGGCGAGCTGCTGCCGAAGAACGTCAACGTGCCCTACGAGACCGCCAACCAGGAGATGACCAAGAAGAACATCTCCAAGATGATCGACACCGTCTACCGCCATTGCGGTCAGAAGGAGACGGTCATTTTCTGCGATCGCATCATGGCTCTCGGCTTCAGCCACGCCTGCCGTGCCGGCATTTCGTTCGGCAAGGACGACATGCTGATCCCGGATGCCAAGATCAAGCTGGTGTCCGACACCGAGGCTTTGGCCAAGGAATACGAGCAGCAGTACAATGACGGCCTGATCACCCAGGGCGAGAAGTACAACAAGGTCGTCGACGCCTGGGCCAAGTGCTCGGAAAAGGTCGCCGACGAAATGATGGCCCGCATCAAGGCGGTCGAGTTCGAGGACAACGGCCGTCAGAAGCCGATGAACTCGATCTACATGATGTCGCACTCCGGTGCGCGCGGCTCGCCCACCCAGATGCGCCAGCTCGCCGGCATGCGCGGCCTGATGGCCAAGCCTAGCGGTGAAATCATTGAGACGCCGATCATCTCGAACTTCAAGGAAGGCCTGACCGTGCTCGAGTACTTCAACTCGACCCACGGCGCCCGCAAGGGTCTGGCCGACACCGCCTTGAAGACGGCGAACTCGGGTTACCTGACGCGTCGTCTTGTCGACGTGGCGCAGGACTGCATCGTCAACTCGCTCGACTGCGGCACCGACAAGGGCCTCACCATGCAGCCGATCGTCGATGCCGGTCAGGTCGTCGCTTCGGTTGGTCAGCGCGTTCTCGGCCGCACCTCGCTCGACGATATCACTCACCCGGTCACCGGCGAGGTTCTGGTCAAGGCCGGAACGCTGATGGACGAGCGTGACGTGGAACTGATCGAAAAGGCCGGTGTGCAGTCTGTCCGCATCCGTTCGGCGCTAACCTGCGAGGTCAGGGTCGGCGTTTGCGCGGTCTGTTACGGACGCGATCTGGCCCGCGGCACGCCTGTCAACCAGGGCGAGGCTGTCGGCGTCATCGCGGCGCAGTCGATTGGCGAGCCGGGCACCCAGCTCACCATGCGTACCTTCCACATGGGCGGCACGGCGCAGGTGGTGGATTCCTCGTTCCTTGAAGCCTCGTACGAGGGCAAGGTCGAGATCCGCAACCGCAACGTGGTGCGCAACTCCGACGGCCAGCTGATGGTCATGGGTCGCAACATGGCGGTGCTGATCCTCGACGAGGCCGGCAAGGAACGCGCCACGCACCGCGTCACCTACGGTTCGCGCATCTTCGTCGACGATGGCGACAAGGTGAAGCGCGGCCAGCGTATTGCCGAGTGGGATCCCTATACCCGCCCGGTCCTCACCGAAATCGAGGGCAGGGTGGCGTTCGAAGATCTGGTCGATGGCATTTCCGTTCAGGAAACCGCCGACGAATCGACCGGCATCACCAAGCGCGAGGTCATCGACTGGCGTTCGACGCCACGCGGCAACGACCTCAAGCCGGCGATCGTCGTCCAGGATGCCAAGGGCAAGGTCGGCAAGCTGTCGAAGGGTGGCGACGCCCGCTTCCTGCTCTCGGTCGAGGCCATTCTTTCGGTCGAGCCCGGCGCACAGGTTCGCCCCGGCGACGTGCTGGCGCGTATTCCGATGGAAAGCGCCAAGACCAAGGACATCACCGGCGGTCTGCCGCGTGTGGCCGAACTGTTCGAGGCACGCCGTCCGAAGGATCACGCCATCATCGCCGAGATCGATGGCACGATCCGCTTCGGTCGCGACTACAAGAACAAGCGCCGCATCATCATCGAGCCGCATGACTCGACGCTTGAGCCGGTCGAATACCTGATCCCGAAGGGCAAGCCGTTCCATCTCCAGGACGGCGACGTCATCGAGAAGGGCGACTATATCCTCGACGGCAATCCGGCGCCGCACGACATCCTGGCGATCAAGGGCGTGGAGGCGCTTGCCTCCTACCTCGTCAACGAGATCCAGGAGGTCTACCGCCTGCAGGGCGTGTCGATCAACGACAAGCACATCGAGGTGATCGTTCGCCAGATGCTGCAGAAGGTCGAGATCACCACGCAGGGCGATTCGACCTACATTCCGGGCGACCACGTCGACGTGATCGAACTGGAAGAGGTCAACGAGCGCCTGGTCGAGGAGGGCAAGAAGCCGGCCGAAGGCCAGCCGGTGCTGCTGGGCATCACCAAGGCCTCGCTGCAGACGCCGTCCTTCATCTCCGCCGCCTCCTTCCAGGAGACGACGAGGGTGCTGACCGAAGCTGCGGTTGCCGGCAAGACCGACATGCTGCAGGGGCTGAAGGAAAACGTCATCGTCGGCCGGCTCATCCCGGCCGGCACCGGCGGCACGATGAGCCAGATCCGGCGCATCGCCACCTCGCGCGACGAGTTGATCATCGACGAGCGCCGCAAGGCGTCCGGCGTCGAGGTCGCCGAGCCGATGCTGACCGACATGGTTACCGCCGCGCAGTAAGCGCGCAAGTAAGAGAAGATAGAAAAGGGGCCCAAGTGGCCCCTTTTCGCATTGTGGTTCCCCAATCGGATCGGAGGACAACGGATGAGCAGGAGGATCTGGGCTTCTGTCGACGGCTACATTGTCGAGGTTCTTTTCGAGGCGGATCCCGCCCTCGATGCGGTTCTGGCGGCCAACCATGACCACGGCCTGCCGGCGATCGATGTTTCGCCGGCACAGGGCAAGCTGCTGTCACTTCTTGCGCGAATGCAGGGAGCGAAGAAGGTACTCGAAATCGGCACGTTGGGCGGTTATTCGACAATCTGGATGGCGCGAGCGTTGCCCGTGGACGGCAAGGTCGTGACGCTCGAACTTGATCCGCACCACGCCAGTGTCGCGCGGTCGAACTTTGAACGGGCAGGGGTGTCGGACCGTGTGGAACTGCGGGTCGGACCGGCGCTTCAATCGCTTGCGGCGTTAGGCGCCGAGAATGCCGGGCCGTTCGACTTCATCTTCATCGACGCCGACAAGCCGAACAATCCGCACTATCTGTCCTGGGCCATGCGTCTTTCGAGGCCGGGGACTGTCATCGTCTGCGACAATGTCATCCGTGACGGCGCTGTGGTGAATGAAGATGGTCGCGACGCCAATGTCGAAGGGGCACGCGCGGCGTTCTCGTTCATCGGCAGCGACAAGCGTCTGGAAGGTACCGCGATCCAGACTGTTGGCGCCAAGGGCTATGACGGCTTTGCAATAGCGATCGTCAGTTGAAGCTGCCACCGGCGGCTGGCTTTTTAAGGAATCGGCAATTGAACGAGGCGACCATCTGGGAATTGATCAACACTGGCCGAGATCGTATGAGCTTTGGGCAGCGAAGGCTTTGGGACCTGATCAAGATCGATCCGGAAGAATGGCTGCATCACTCTCCTGCTGGGAGTGATCATCGCATCTGGGTCGTAGCGTTGATCGGCCGGAGCGTGATTTCTTACAATGACATTGAAGGTGGTTTCGGCCGCTCAAATTTCATTCGATATGGAGAAATCACCGAGCTTGGCTGGGGGCAGGCCGATCTCGAGGTGGCGGTTCAACATGTCATGAGCGAACTTGAACAAGGACACCGGACGGCTCCCGTTGCTTCTGCGCCTCGTCCGGGAGAATTCCTGGACCGCAAGCCAAGATGATCCGGAACATTCAAGGTCGCTCTACCGGGGTCAGTGTCAGTCAAAAAAAGCTTCGACCACATTGCGCTTGCCGAGCATGAAGGCGTCGGCGACGTGCTGGAGCGGCGCGAGGTCGACGTCGGAAACGCCGGCGCGCACGATCTCGGCGAAGCGCTTGTAGAGCATCGGATATTCGGCTTCCGGCTCCTCGTGAACGACGCGGCCATCGATGGCGAGCTTTGAGCCGCCGCCAGAAAGCACCATCGATCCGGCCTCGGTATCGGCCAGGATGTCCCAGCTTTGCGGCCCGGTCTGGCGCCAGTCGAGTTCCATCGTCACCGGCAGACCGTTCGAAGTACGGAAGACGATATGGGCGGCGATCGGGGCCGCGCGGTTTTCGGGGAAATCGAGTTCTGCCGAACTGATGAACATCGGTGGCAGGATGTGGGTGGCGATCGACAGCGCGTTGATGCCGGGATCGAAGACGCCAAAGCCGCCGGGAGCCCAGATCCATTCCTGATTCGGATGCCAGCGGCGCACGTCTTCCTTCCAGTTGATGGCGGCCGACCTGATCGTAGTCGAGCTGAGGAATGTACGCGCTGCTTCGACGGCCGGCGCATAGCGCGAGTGCCAGCTGGCGAACAGGCAGACGCCGTTCGCCACCGCCAGCGCTTTCAAATCCTCGACCTCGCTGACCGTGGCGCCGGGCGGTTTTTCCAGGAAGACATGCTTTTTCGCCGCCAGCGCCGTGCGCGCGGCGTCGTAGCGAAACTGCGGCGGCATGCATAGCGACACCGCCTCGAGTTCGGGCGTTGCGTCGAGCATCGCCTCGATCGTCGGGAAGTTCGGGATGTCCTCCACTTTGCCATGGCGGCTGGCTGCGGCAACCAGGCGATAACCCTGGTCCTTCGCCAGCGCCGGCAGATGCTGGTCGCGGACGATCTTTCCCACGCCGACGATGCCGAGCTTGATGGGATTAGAAGACATGGGAGCTCCGCAGGTTGAGTGTGCTTGGTTTTGCCAGAGGTCGTTTCTTAGCAGAGAAGTTGTGGCGGGCAAGTCGCCGGGCTTTTGTCGCCGGCTCGTGAGATCGACCGCGATTCAGATCTCTTCAGATCGGCACATCGAACGTCACGATCGACACTTCGCCTTCGAGCGCGCCCTGATAGGCGGACAGATGCGGTTCCTCGTCGGGCACGCCGTCCATGTCGCCGATCTGGTCGAGCTCGGCCTCGGCATAGCCTTCGGCGGCAAGCGATTCGAGAGCACGGCGCACCGCAGAATCGTCGTCCGGCGCGACCAGCATCAGATGCACGCCTTCCGGCTTACCGCCTTTGCGCTTCCACACCCGGCCGGTAATAATGGTGACCGGGCGCTCCTCATTGTCATTCACGGGTTTGTACCTCCGGGCGAGGGGGTTTGGGCTGTTCATGCCGCCTTTTCGCACGAAGCACGGCCTGGAAACAGGCGCAAGCCGGTCACTTTCTGCCTTCCTCTTGAAAAACGGCGCAAGAAAATTACATGCATTTTTCGCATGGCTGCCACGCCTCGGTTTCAGCGCAATATTTGCCGCTCCGGGGTTGACGGACAGTGGCCATACGAGTAGAAGCCGCCCAGTCAGAACCGATGTGAGGCTCTTGCTTCCGAAGCGACACGCTTTGGAGTTTGCCTCAAACAGGGTTCGTTTTACGAGCGAAAAGACATTTCCGGCGTGCATGAAGCGGCTTCCGCTTCCTCTGCCATTTGTTCGGGCAAGACCGCGAGGCGCGGTTTGTGGCCCGAATTTGCGTATGGAAATGACGCTTTGAGCGGCCCTGACCGGGCGAGACACGGAATTGAGAGACAAGAGGGTTTAATGCCTACCGTCAACCAGCTGATCCGCAAGCCGCGCATTGCGCCGGTGAAGCGCAACAAGGTCCCGGCCATGCAGCAGAACCCGCAGAAGCGGGGCGTCTGCACGCGCGTCTACACCACGACGCCGAAGAAGCCGAACTCGGCGCTGCGCAAGGTGGCCAAGATCCGCCTGACCAATGGTTTTGAAGTGATCGGTTACATCCCCGGCGAAGGCCACAACCTTCAGGAGCACTCGGTGGTGATGATCCGCGGCGGTCGCGTCAAGGATCTTCCGGGCGTCCGTTACCACATCATCCGCGGCGTGCTCGACACGCAAGGCGTGAAGAACCGCAAGCAACGCCGTTCGAAATACGGCGCCAAGCGTCCGAAGTGACCGAAGCGTAGCCAAGGTCGTTCCGGGCGGCGTCAAGCGACGATCCGGGATCCAGGCCACCGCGTAGAATTGAGGCAGAGAAAAAATGTCCCGTCGTCACAGTGCAGAAAAGCGTGAGATCAATCCGGACCCGAAGTTCGGCGATCTGATCGTCACCAAGTTCATGAACGCCGTCATGTATGACGGCAAGAAGTCGGTTGCCGAGACCATCGTCTACGGCGCGCTCGACCAGGTCCAGTCCAAGACCAAGCAGGAACCGGTCACCGTCTTCCATCAGGCGCTCGACAATGTCGCGCCGCATGTGGAAGTGCGTTCGCGCCGCGTCGGCGGCGCCACCTACCAGGTTCCGGTCGACGTGCGCCCCGAGCGCCGTCAGGCATTGGCCATCCGTTGGCTGATCGCCGCCGCCCGCAACCGCAACGAGACCACTATGGTCGACCGCCTCTCCGGCGAGCTGATGGACGCGGCCAACAACCGCGGCACCGCCGTCAAGAAGCGTGAAGATACCCACAAGATGGCAGAAGCCAACCGCGCTTTCGCGCACTACCGCTGGTAAAGCGCGAACGAGACTGAAGAGGCACCTCCCATGGCCCGCGAATATAAAATCGAAGACTACCGCAATTTCGGTATCATGGCGCATATCGACGCCGGCAAGACGACGACCACCGAGCGCGTCCTCTATTACACGGGCAAGTCGCACAAGATCGGCGAAGTCCATGACGGCGCTGCGACCATGGATTGGATGGAGCAGGAGCAGGAGCGCGGCATCACCATCACGTCGGCCGCCACCACGACCTTCTGGAAGGGTCGAGACGGCAAGATGCATCGCTTCAACATCATCGACACCCCCGGCCACGTCGACTTCACCATCGAGGTCGAACGTTCGCTGCGCGTGCTCGACGGCGCCATCGCGCTGCTCGATGCCAATGCCGGTGTCGAGCCGCAGACGGAGACCGTCTGGCGCCAGGCTGACAAGTACCGCGTGCCGCGCATGATCTTCTGCAACAAGATGGACAAGATCGGCGCCGACTTCTACCGCTCGGTCGAGATGATCGGTTCGCGCCTCGGTGCGCATGCCGTCGTCATGCAGCTGCCGATCGGCGCCGAGACCGAGTTCAAGGGTGTCGTCGACCTCGTTGAGATGAACGCGCTGGTCTGGCGCGACGAGACGCTGGGCGCTGCCTGGGACATCGTCGAGATCCCTGCCGACCTCAAGGCTCGTGCCGAAGAGTACCGCGAGAAGATGATCGAGGCCGCCGTCGAAATGGACGAAACGGCGCTCGAGAATTACCTCGAAGGCAAGATGCCGAGCAATGACGAGATCCGTGCGCTCATCCGCAAGGGCACGATCGCGGTGAAGTTCTATCCGATGTTCTGTGGCTCGGCCTTCAAGAACAAGGGCGTGCAGCCGCTGCTCGACGCCGTCGTCGAATATCTGCCGTCGCCGGCCGATGTCCCGGCCATCAAGGGCGTCGACGCCAAGACCGACGCCGAGATCGAGCGTCATGCCGACGACAACGAGCCGCTGTCGATGCTCGCCTTCAAGATCATGAACGACCCGTTCGTCGGTTCGCTCACCTTTGCCCGCATCTATTCGGGCAAGCTCACCAAGGGCATCTCGGTCGACAACACCGTGAAGGGCAAGAAAGAGCGCATCGGCCGCATGCTGCAGATGCATGCGAATTCGCGCGCCGACGTCGAAGAGGCTTTTGCCGGCGACATCGTCGCCCTCGCTGGTCTCAAGGACACCACCACCGGCGACACGCTCAGTGATCCGCTGCATCCGGTCATCCTCGAGCGCATGGAATTCCCCGATCCGGTCATCCAGATCGCCATCGAGCCGAAGACCAAGAACGACCAAGAAAAGATGGGCCTCGCCCTTCACCGCCTGGCCGCCGAGGATCCGTCCTTCCGCGTCAAGACCGACGAGGAAAGCGGCCAGACGATCATCTCCGGCATGGGCGAGCTTCACCTCGACATCATCGTCGACCGCATGCGTCGCGAGTTCAAGGTCGAGGCCAATGTCGGCGCGCCGCAGGTGGCCTATCGCGAGACGATCACTCGCAAGCACGAGCAGGACTACACGCACAAGAAGCAGACCGGCGGTACCGGCCAGTTCGCCCGCGTCAAGATCCTGTTCGAGCCGAATCCGGAAAGCAGCGAATTCGAGTTCGAAACCAAGATCGTCGGCGGCGCTGTGCCGAAGGAATACATCCCCGGTGTCGAAAAGGGCATCAACAGCGTCATGACCTCGGGCCCGTTCGCCGGGTTCCCGATGATCGGCGTCAAGGCGACGCTGATCGATGGTGCCTACCACGACGTGGACTCTTCGGTTCTGGCCTTCGAAATCGCCGGCCGCGCCTGCTTCCGTGAAGCAGCGCCGAAGTTGGGCGTGCAGTTGCTCGAGCCGATCATGAAGGTCGAAGTGGTGACGCCGGAAGATTACGTCGGCAGCGTCATTGGCGACCTGAACGGCCGTCGCGGACAGATCCAGGGCCAGGAAGCCCGTGGCGTCGCGGTGGTCATCAACGCGATGGTGCCGCTCGCCAACATGTTTAAATACGTGGACAACCTTCGCTCGATGAGCCAGGGCCGCGCGGCCTACACGATGCAGTTCGACCATTACGAACCGGTCCCGACCGCGGTCGCCCAGGAAGTCCAGAAGAAATACGCGTAACTCGAAACGAGTTGCACCAGTAACTTAATTCAAGGCCCGCACGGGCTGGCAGGAATGGAGAGATCACATGGCAAAAGGTAAATTCGAGCGCACTAAGCCTCATGTGAACATTGGCACGATTGGTCACGTCGACCACGGCAAGACGTCGCTGA